>CAYUYV010000121.1:1923-15835 GCA_964449455.1 uncultured Alphaproteobacteria bacterium
GTCAGCGCGTTAACGTCAGCGCGTTAACGTCAGCGTGTGACCGCAGCGTGCCCCTGACTGCCGCAGCCATGGGCGCCAGAGCGTCACAAGAGCGTCAGACCCGGCGCCGCTTGGGCGGACGACAGCCATTGTGTGGAATGGGCGTCACGTCCCGGATGGTGGTGATTGTGAAGCCTGCGGCCTGAAGGGCCCGCAAGGCCGACTCACGCCCCGAGCCTGGTCCGCTCACATTGACCTCAAGGGTCTTCATGCCGTGTTCCGCAGCCTTGCGGCCCGCATCCTCCGCAGCCGTCTGGGCCGCAAAAGGTGTGGATTTACGAGAGCCTTTAAAGCCCTTAGCACCAGCGGAGGACCAGGAGATCGCGTTGCCCTGGGCATCCGTGATGGTGATCATGGTGTTGTTGAAACTGGCGTTCACATGGGCGACGCCGGAGGAAATGTTTTTGCGCTCCTTGCGCTTCACGCGTGCGCGTTCCTTGGCCATGACTGTCCCTACTCTCTTCTACCGGTCTTACTTCTTCTTGCCGGCGATCGGCTTGGCGGGCCCTTTGCGGGTGCGCGCATTGGTGTGTGTCCGCTGACCGCGCACTGGCAGGCCGCGGCGGTGGCGCAGGCCCCGGTAACAGCCGAGATCCATCAGGCGCTTGATGTTCATCGCCGTCTCGCGGCGCAGATCCCCTTCGACCATGTAGTCCCGGTCAATGGTTTCACGGATCTGGAGCACTTCAGCGTCAGCCAGTTCATGGACGCGGCGGTCCATCGGGATATTGATCTTTTCGCAGATCTCACGGGCCTTGGACGGGCCAATCCCGTGGATGTAGGTCAAAGCGATCACGACACGCTTCGACGTGGGAATGTTTACGCCAGCAATACGGGCCACGGGAACGTCTCCGTTGCGGGAAAGACCACCATCGGCCCTTCCGTCCAGTCGTCGAAAATGATGGGCATGGACCTGCGGACAGTCCGGTCGCCACCGTCATGCGCATCACGGGGTCAACCCGATCGGGGCCCGGAAGCGCAAAGGCAAGGTCCAAAGGCGACCTGAAAAACAGTAGCGGAACAATAATGCTTGATTGTTCCGCGTCAAGGCGCTTTTCGCGCAAAGGGTCACAGCCAGGTGATGACCTCCACTCTTTGTGGCCGGTCAGGCCTTCGGCTTTTCGATTTCCGCCAGATGGCCGAGAATCTGCGTTGTCACTTCATCAATGCTCAACATGCCGTCGATCGTGTCGAGCTTGTTCTGTCCTTCGTAATAAGGCCGCAGCGGCGCGGTCTGATCGTTGTAGACGGCCAAGCGCTTTTTCAGGGTTTCGGCAGTGTCGTCGGCTCGAACGCTTTCGGGGTTTTCCAAGCGCCGGGTCTCGATGCGCTCCAGCAGGCAGGCCTCGTCTACGACGATGTCCAGCACCGTATCGATCTTCTGGCCCTTGCGCGCCAGCATGGCGTCAAGGGCCTCGGCCTGCGCCACATTCCGGGGAAAACCGTCCAGGATGAAACCGTTGGCGCAGTCGGGCTCATCGATCCGTTCATCAATGATCTGCACCACGATTTCGTCGGGAACCAGGTCACCACGGTCCATGATTTCCTTGCAGCGACGGCCCACATCCGTGCCGGCAGCGACGGCCGCCCGGAGCATGTCTCCCGTGGAGAGCTGACGGATGTCGTATTGGGCTTCGATCCGCTTGGCCTGCGTGCCTTTGCCCGCGCCGGGCGGTCCCAACAGAATAAGCCTCATCGCCTGCTCCCCCTCAGCTTCGATTTCTTGATCAGCCCCTCATATTGGTGCGCCAGCAGATGGCTCTGCACCTGCGCCACCGTGTCCATGGTCACCGTGACCATAATCAGCAGCGATGTGCCGCCGAAAAAGGTTGCGGCGAACGCCGCTGGATTCTGGGCGATCAAAAATTCAGGCAGCAGGCACACAAGGGTCAGGTAGATCGAGCCCACCACGGTCAAACGGGTCAGGACGTAGTCGATATACTCCGCCGTCCGTTTGCCAGGCCTGATCCCGGGGATGAAGCCGCCATATTTCTTGAGGTTTTCGGCGGTGTCTTCCGGATTGAAGACAATGGCCGTGTAGAAGAAGCAGAAGAAAATGATCAGACCGGCATAGACAGCCATATAAAGTGGCTGGCCGTGCCCCAGAAGGCTCGTCACCTGGGTGATCCAGTCAGGGCCGCCCTCGGCCTGGAAGCTGGCCAGGGTGAGTGGCAGAAGCAAAAGCGAGGATGCAAAGATCGGCGGGATGACACCAGCGGTGTTGATCTTCAGTGGCAGATGCGAGGTCTCGCCGCCAAACATGCGATTGCCGACCTGCCGCTTTGGATACTGAACAATCAACCGGCGCTGGGCACGCTCCATGAACACGATAAGGCTGATCACGGCGACGATCATGACCAGAAGGCCCAGGATCACACCGCCCGACAGCACACCCTGGCTGCCAAGCTCAAGAGTCTGGAACAAGGCTCTCGGCAGTTCCGCGACAATCCCGGCAAAGATGATCAGGGAAATACCATTGCCGACACCGCGGGCCGTCACCTGCTCACCCAGCCACATCAGGAACATGGTGCCGCCAACCAGGGTGATCACCGTGCTCGCCAGGAAGAAATACCCTGGATTGGTCACCGCTCCGGAGGCCTGCAACCCATTGCCGATCGCAAAGGCCTGGACGGCTGCCAGAACCACTGTGAGATAGCGGGTATATTGGTTGATTTGCTTGCGGCCCTGTTCGCCTTCCTTCTTCAACGCCTCCAGTTGAGTTGAGACTGTCGTCATCAACTGCATGATGATGGACGCGGAGATGTAAGGCATGATGTTCAAGGCAAAAATGGCCATACGCTCCACGGCCCCGCCGGAGAACATATTGACCATGCCAAGAATGCCGCCTGCGGAATTCTGGAACAGGTTCGAAAAGGCCACGGGATCAATACCGGGCATCGGAATATAGGTCCCAAGCCGGTAGATCACGAGAGCGCCCAGCGTGAACAAAATCCGCTGCTGCAGTTCCTTCGCCTTGGCGAAGGACTGGAAATTCATATTGGCTGCCAGCTGTTCGGCGGCTGAGGCCATGGAGCCTTACTCCGTTCCGTTGCGATCGGCGTTGCGTAAACTCAACAGGGTGATTTGAGGTGCCGAGCGGGCCTGCGAATGCAGCGGCCGATGCGGTGTCTTCACGTGATCCCCAAATACGTGATCCCCAAATCCCTTCATAACAATGTGGCCTCGACAGGCGGCGGGCACAAGCAGGCTGCCTGCGCACTCACGCCCAGAAGCAACCCTTTGGCGCGCTCCAGTCAGAAAACCGGGTCAGGCCGCCCCGGCGCCTTCCGCTTTTGCCGCAGCCTCAAGCTTCTTGTTACCGTTGAAGCCACCCTTGCGCCGCCGCTCCTGGACCGAGCCAACAAAGGTCACGGCGCCGCCGGCTTTCTCAATCGCTTCCACGGCGCTTTTGCTCGCGCCCGTAACTTCAATCGTCACCGCGCTTGTGATCTCGCCCTTACCCAGCAGGCGAATGCCGTCCCGCTCCCGGCGCACAAGGCCAGCGGCGATCATCGCTTCAGCGGTGACAGGAGCGTCGGCGGCCAGTTTGCCGTCGGTGATTGCAGCCTGGAGCCGGCCCAGATTGATTTCTGCGAAATCAAGACGGTTCGGCTTGTTGAAGCCACGCTTTGGCAGGCGCATGTGCAGCGGCATCTGACCGCCTTCAAAGCCCTTGATGGCCACACCGGAGCGGGACTTCTGGCCCTTCACCCCGCGACCGCCGGTCTTGCCCTTACCAGACCCGATGCCGCGACCGACGCGCATCAGGCGTTTGCGGGCACCGCGATTGTCGGCCAATTCATTGAGACGCATGGATCAACTCCCTGCCCACGCAGCCGCTCCGGAATCGTCAATGACCCAGGCGGTCGGCGCGGTTCACTGTCCGTCTTCGCTCACGATCCGCACCAAATGGCGGACCTTCTTGATCATGCCGCGCACGGACGGCGTGTCCTGCAACGTGCGCCGGCGATGCATTTTGTTCAGACCAAGCCCGATCAGAGTGGCGCGCTGGTCGGCGGGCCGGCGGATGGGGCTTCCGATCTGCTCGATCGTGATGGTCTTGCCGCCGGAGGCGTCAGCGGTGGCCTTTTGATCTTCAGTGTCCGCCATGGCGGCCTCCTCTCAACTCTCCATGTCCCGGAGCGCGATCGTCTCCGGGTCCTGCGCCTTACTCGATGGCGCCGGCGCTTTCAGCCGGGCCGTCACTGCGGCGCGCGATGATTTCACTGACCTTCTTGCCGCGCTTGGCCGCGATGGTCCGCGGTGACATTTCTTTCTTCAGGGCGTCAAAAGTGGCGCGAACCATATTGTAGGGGTTGGCCGTGCCAAGCGACTTGGCAACCACGTCCTGAACGCCGAGCGTTTCGAACACGGCGCGCATCGGGCCGCCGGCGATGATCCCCGTTCCCGGAGGCGCCGAGCGCAGAACCACCTTACCCGCACCATGGCGTCCTTCGATGTCGTGGTGCAGGGTGCGGCCCTCACGCAAGGGCACACGGATCATGTTCCGCTTGGCGGAGTCCGTCGCCTTACGAATTGCCTCGGGCACCTCACGGGCCTTGCCATGGCCGAAACCAACCCGGCCTTTCTGGTCACCCAACACAACAAGGGCCGCGAAACCGAAGCGCCGGCCACCCTTCACCACTTTCGCGACACGGTTGATGTGCACGAGCTTGTCGACAAACTCGTTGTCCCGATCATCGCGATCCCGATCTCCGCGTGCCACGTTCTTCTTCCTTCCGTGTCCTTACCGCGCCTGTGTCCTTGCAGCGCCTGTGCCGGCGAGCCGGTCCTCACCGCGCGGGCGGCTGATACGCCGTCTTCAGAATTTCAACCCACCTTCACGGGCCGCATCCGCCAGGGCCTTCACCCGGCCATGAAACAGGTAACCGCCGCGGTCGAAGATCACATCCGTAACCCCCGCAGCCTTGGCTCGTTCAGCGATCATCTTGCCGACTTCGACAGCGGCCGATTGGTTACCGCCGGAGGCAAGCTTTTCGCGCATGTCCTTCTCGATCGACGACGCGGAAGCCAGCGTGCTACCGGCGCGATCATCAATGATCTGGGCATAGATGTGGTTCGCGGAGCGGAACACGCTCAAACGCGGCTTTCCATTCGCCAGCTTGCGCAGCTTCGTCCGTGTACGCGCCTTGCGACGCTCGAACAGTTTCAAATTCTTGCTCATGACACCCTTCCCGGACGCTATCCGTGAACCGGAGCAATCCCCGGGCCTTTACTTCTTCTTGCCTTCCTTCCGGAAGATGAACTCGTCGACATATTTCACGCCTTTGCCCTTGTAGGGCTCGGGTGGGCGATAGCGCCGGATCTCGGCAGCCACCTGCCCCACTCTTTGTTTGTCGATCCCGCTGACCCTGATCGAGGTCGGCTTTTCGCACTTGATCTCGATGCCTTCCGGGATCGGATAAAGCACGTCATGGCTGAAGCCGAGCTGGAGCTGCAGATTATTGCCCTGGACCTGGGCGCGATAGCCGACCCCGTTGACTTCAAGTTCCTTAGAAAAACCTTCCGTCACGCCATGGATCATGTTGGCGATCAAGGTGCGTTGCATGCCCCACATGCCGCGCGCCGTCGGGCCATCATCCACCGGCGTAACGGTGATGCCGTCATCCCCAAGCGCCACGGTCACACTGTCGACCAAAGTCAGCTCAAGGGTGCCTTTCGGTCCCTTCACGGACACTGTCCGATCCTTCACCGTCGGCGTCACCCCATTGGGTATGGGAATGGGCTGCTTTCCGATCCGCGACATGATCACCTTCCACGCAAGACGACTGCGTGCTCCCTCAATACCATCCGTGCTGCCTTAATAGACAGTACACAACACTTCGCCGCCCACATTCTCCGTGCGCGCGTCCGCATCGGACATCACGCCCTTGGGCGTCGACAGAATGGAAATGCCAAGGCCGTTACGCACCCGCGGCAGATCCTTGATAGACGAGTACACCCGGCGGCCAGGCTTCGAGACCCGCTTGATCTCCGAAATGACAGGCTCGCCTTCGTAGTATTTGAGTTCGATCTCGAACTCGGCCTGGGCGCCGCCCGTTTCCACACGGAGATATCCCCGGATAAAGCCTTCGCTTTCGAGCACGTTCAGAACATTTTCGCGCAAGCTGGATGCCGGCGTGACAACTTTAGACTTGCGCCGCATCTGACCGTTGCGGATACGGGTGAGCATATCACCCAAAGGATCGGTCATCGTCATGGCGAGATCCCGCGCTCCTTACCAGCTTGATTTCACGAGCCCGGGGACGAGCCCCTTGGCCCCCAGTTCGCGAAGGGCGATCCGAGACATTTTCAGTTTGCGATAGAAGGCGTGAGGCCGTCCGGACACGTCGCACCGGTTCTTGATGCGGGTCGGATTGCCATTGCGCGGCATTTCAGCAAGCTTCAGCCGGGCCCGGAAACGCTCTTCGGGTGGCAGCTCATTGTCATTGGCAATCGCCTTCAAGCGTTCGCGCCGACCGGCCGTTTTCTTGACCATGTGTTCGCGCCGCTTGTTCTTTTCCACCATGGCTTTCTTTGCCATCACTCACCTCCATCGCCGGGCCCCATGCAGAACCACTCGCGCCGTCCAGGGCATCCTTGCCCGGGGGACTTCAGTCACTTCGTGAACGGAAACTTGAACAGGCTCAACAATTCCCGTGCTTCGTCATTCGTCGGTGCCGTGGTGCACACGATGATGTCCATGCCCCAGATCTGGTCGACCTTGTCGTAGTTGATCTCGGGAAAGACGATGTGTTCCTTAATGCCCATGGCGTAGTTGCCCCGGCCGTCAAAGCTCTTGCCATTCAGGCCACGGAAGTCCCTCACCCGCGGCAAAGCGATAGTCACCAGCCGGTCGATGAATTCGAACATGCGGTCGCGCCGCAACGTCACTTTCACCCCGAGGGGCATGTTCTCGCGCACCTTGAAGCCGGCGATCGACTTTTTGGCCCGGTTGACCACGGGCTTTTGGCCAGCGATGGCCTGAAGATCGTTGAACGCCGACTGAACTTTCTTGGTGTCGTTCACGGCTTCACCGACACCCATATTCAGCACGACCTTATCAAGCCGCGGGATCATCATCGCGTTCGAGTAGCCGAATTTTTCCTGCAGCTTGGGCCGCATTTCTTCCCAATAAGCCGTCTTCAGCCGGGGAATATATTTGTCTTCCGCGCCGGCTTCAGGGCTCGTTTCGACATCACTCTCAGACATCGATCACCTCCCCGGATTTCTTCGCGAACCGCACCTTTCGGCCATCCTCAAGAGTCCGGTAGCCGACGCGGGTCATGGCGCCCGATGTGGGATCCACATGGGCGAGGTTTGACAGATGGATTGGCGCTTCCTTGCGGATCAGACCACCGGAATCCTTCTGAGTCTGGCGCTGGTGCCGGGTGATCATATTGACCCCTTGCACGATCGCCCGATTTTCCGTGGGCATGACCTTCAGGATCTCTCCCTTTTTGCCCTTGTCGCGCCCAGCGCGGACCAGGACCTGGTCACCCTTTTTGAACCGTACTTTCACCGTCATTGTCGGTCGTCCTTGCCGTCCCCGCGCCCTGAGCGCCTGGACCCTGGTCCCTGTGCGTTCAGAGCACTTCCGGTGCCAGGGAAATGATCTTCATTTGGTTACGCCCGCGCAGTTCCCGGGGCACAGGGCCAAAAATCCGGGTACCGATAGGCTCGCCCTGCTTGTTCACCAGAACCGCAGCGTTCCGGTCGAAACGCATGGCGGAGCCGTCTGGCCGGCGGATTTCCTTGGCGGTGCGCACGACAACAGCGCGCATCACATCGCCCTTCTTCACCCGGCCGCGGGGAATGGCTTCCTTGACGCTGACCACGATGATGTCGCCGACATGGGCATATTTGCGCTTGGCGCCGCCGAGCACCTTGATGCACTGGACGCGCCGGGCCCCGGAATTGTCGGCGACGTCCAAATTGGTCTGCATCTGGATCATGGGTCCACTCTCCTCACACCACCGACCCTACCGGCCAGCCGCCCCGGACCACGGGGCTTTGTCGTTCAGGCCTGGCTGCGCCAAAGCCGTTACACTTCTAGGCAGTCAGCCCGAAGCCACAGTTAGCCCGAAGACGATGTGTCCTCAGCACCGACCCGACCCAGCACCATCCACCGCTTCAGCTTCGAGAGGGGACGGGTCTCCTGAATACGCACCTCATCACCCACCTTGTAGGCATTGTCCTGGTCATGGGCGTGGTAGCGCTTTGACGTCCGCACGGTCTTCTTCATCACTGGATGCGTGTAACGCCGTTCCACCAGGACCACGACGGTCTGATTGTTCTTGTCGCTCACTACGCGGCCCTGCAGGACTCGTTTTGGCACGTCACATCTCCTCAAAAATCATCACGCTGCAGACCATCAATCCTGCGCTGTATCCACGGCCTGTTCCGAGGCCGCGCCCTGATCATCTCCGGCCACTGCCACGCTGCCATCCGCCGTCATCGCGCGCTGTTTCATGATCGTCCTAATCCGCGCCACGTCACGCCGGATCAGGCGGGACCGGGTCGTGTTTTCAAGCTGTCCGGTCGCCCGCTGAAAGCGCAGATTGAACTGCTCCCGCTTCAACTTGTTCAGCTCATCAAGCAGCTGATCGTCACTCAGATCACGTATTTCGGCGGCTTTCATGGCCTTCTCCAACTCTGTACCCGGACCGTCAGTCCACCAGGCGCTGCACGAAGCGGCAGCGCACCGGCAATTTCATGGCTCCAAGGCGCAGGGCTTCCCGGGCGATCGGCTCAGGAACACCGTCAATCTCAAACATGATCCGGCCAGGCTTGACTTTGGCCGCCCAGAATTCAGGCGAGCCCTTACCCTTACCCATGCGGACTTCCGTCGGCTTGGACGAGACCGGCAGATCCGGGAAGATCCGGATCCAGACACGCCCCGCCCGCTTCATGTGACGGGTGATGGCCCGACGGGCGGCCTCGATCTGGCGCGCGGTAATCCGCTGCGGCTCGACCGCCTTCAAACCGAAAGCGCCGAAATTGAGATCCGTTCCGCCCTTGGCAAAGCCGTGGATCCGTCCCTTATGGGCCTTCCGAAATTTTGTGCGTTTGGGCTGCAACATGGTGGTTCATCCTGACTCAGACTGTCCGTATGGCTCGCGGCCAGGGCTCAGCGATTATCCCGATCGCGGTCCCGGTCCCGATCGCGGCGGCCACCGCCACCCCCGCCGGACTCCTGGAGCTCTTGCATTCGCCGGTCCTGGGCCATTGGATCATGCTCAAGGATCTCACCCTTGAAAATCCAAACCTTGATGCCGCTGGCACCATAAGTCGTGAAGGCCGTCGCCGTGCCGTAATCAATGTCGGCCCGGAGGGTGTGAAGGGGCACGCGCCCTTCGCGATACCATTCTGTCCGGGCAATTTCCGCGCCACCAAGACGTCCGGCACAATTGATCCGGATGCCCTGGGCGCCAAGGCGCATGGCCGACTGAACGGCCCGCTTCATGGCCCGGCGGAACGCCACACGGCGCTCAAGCTGCTGGGCGATGTTCTCCGCCACGAGGGTCGCATCGATCTCGGGCTTGCGGATCTCGATAATGTTCAGGAACACTTCGCTGTCTGTGAACTGACCAAGATCCTTGCGCAGCTTGTCGATGTCCGCGCCCTTCTTCCCGATCACGACACCAGGGCGCGCCGTGTAAAGGGAGACTCGGCACTTTTTGTGAGGCCGCTCAATGACGATCCTGGAAATGCCGGCCTGCTTCAGGCGCTTTTGCAAATAAGCCCGGATGCGCAGATCTTCGTGCACCAGCTTTCCGTATTCCGCCTTGGGCGCGTACCAGCGAGAATCCCAGGTGCGATTGATCCCAAGCCGCAGACCGATCGGATTGACTTTCTGACCCATTACGCTGTCTCCGCCGGTTCACGCACGACAATCGTCAGCTGACTGAACGGTTTCTGGATGCGCCCCACACGACCCCGCGCACGCGGCCGGAAGCGCTTCATCACAAGGTTCTTGCCCACATAGGCCTCGGCGACGACCAGCTCGTCCACATCGAGGTCATGATTGTTCTCCGCATTCGCAATGGCCGACTCGAGCACTTTCTTCACGTCGAGCGCGATGCGCTTGCGCGAGAAGGTCAGGTCAGCCAGCGCCCGATCAACCTTCTTACCCCGGATCAACTGGGCCACGAGATTGAGCTTTTGGGGGCTGACCCGGATCATCCGGCCCACGGCGCGGGCCTCGTTGTCGGGCAGTCTGCGTTCCGCCTTAAGCTTGCCCATGGGTTACTTCCTTTTCGCCTTCTTATCCGCCATGTGACCGTAATAGGTCCGGGTCGGAGAGAACTCACCCAGCTTGTGGCCGATCATGTCTTCGGTGATCAGCACCGGCACAAATTTCTTGCCGTTATAGACACCAAAGGTCAGACCAATGAACTGGGGCAGGATCGTCGACCGGCGGCTCCAGGTCTTGATGACGTCCTTACGACCCGACTCAAGCGCGGCTTCCGCCTTTTTCAGCAGATATCCGTCGACAAATGGGCCTTTCCAAACCGAACGGGGCACGATGACGTCTCCTTACCGAATCTCTCGCTCAGCGCTTCGACTTGCGTTCGTGGCGGCTGCGCAGAATGTATTTGTCCGTGGACTTGTTGGACCGGGTCCGCTTGCCCTTGGTCGGCTTGCCCCACGGGGTCACTGGATGGCGTCCACCTGAGGTGCGGCCTTCACCACCACCATGGGGGTGGTCGACCGGGTTCATGGCCACGCCGCGCACGGCCGGACGCCGGCCCAGCCAGCGGGCCCGGCCCGCCTTGGACAGGTTCGTGTTCGCATGATCCGGGTTCGACACGGCCCCCACCGTGGCCATGCATTCGGACCGAACCACCCGCTGCTCGCCGGAGGACAAGCGCAAAATGGCGTAGCTGAGATCCCGGCCCACAAGCTGGGCATAGGTGCCGGCAGAGCGGGCAATCTTGCCGCCGGCGCCGGGCTTCAGCTCGATATTGTGAATGATCGTCCCGATGGGAATGGCCGAAAGTGGCATCGCATTGCCCGGCTTCACATCCACCTTGGCGCCGGCCAGGACCTGGTCACCCGCCTTGAGGCGCTGGGGCGCCAGAATGTAAGCGAGCTCACCGTCTTCATATTTGATCAGAGCAATGAAGGCTGTCCGGTTCGGATCATATTCCAGCCGCTCCACTGTAGCCGGTACATCGAATTTCTTCCGGCGGAAATCGATGACCCGATAAAGGCGCTTGTGACCGCCACCGCGACGGCGCGCCGTAACCCGGCCCGTATTGTTCCGCCCACCCTTCTTGGTCAGACCCTGGGTGAGAGTCTTTTCCGGGCGACCCGAATGGAGTGCGGACCGGTCGATCAGCACCAGGCCGCGCTGGCCCGGGGTCATCGGTTTATATGTCTTCAGTGCCATGGGTCACTCGCCTCACTCTCAACGCGGCGCCCCCACCGGGGCGGCTCCCCGCCAGACCTCAAAGGCCCGTCGTCACGTCGATCGAATGTCCTTCCGTCAGTGTCACGATCGCTTTTTTGTAGTCGCTGCGCTTGCCGGCAATGCCCCGGAAGCGCTTGCGCTTGCCCTTCACCAGGACCGTGTTGACGGCCTTGACCTTTACCTTGAAGAGGGCTTCCACCGCATCCCGGATCGCCGGCTTCGTGGCATCCACGGCAACCTTGAAGATCACCTGATTATATTCGGACGCCAGCGTGGCCTTTTCGGTGATCACCGGCGCAAGGATCACGTCGTAATGCTTCAGATCACTCATTTGAGCCGGGCCTCCAGATGATTGAGGGCCGCACGGGTCAGCACCAGGGTATCGCGGCGCAGAATATCGCGCACATTGATGCCCTGGACCGGCAGAACGTCCACGAGCGGAATATTGCGGGCCGCACGGCTGAAATTCTCATCCACAACGGCACCATCGATGACCAGGGCGGATTTCAGATTGAGCCCCTCAAGCTTCGCCTGCAGAATCTTCGTACGCGGCTCATCAAGCGCCGCGGTTTCCAGAATGATCAGCTCTGCGGCCTTGCATTTGGCCGAAAGGGCGTGCTTGAGGCCCAGACGACGCATCTTTTTCGTAAGATCATGGCCATGCTCGCGCAGCACTGGACCATGGGCCTTACCACCGCCCCGGAACTGAGGCACCTTGCGATTGCCGTGACGGGCGCCGCCGGAGCCTTTCTGGCGCACGAATTTCTTGGTCGTGCCCGTGATCTCCCGGCGGGTCTTCGTCTTGTGGGTGCCCTGGCGACGCCGGTCGAGCTGCCACAGAACAACCCGGTGCAGAATATCCTTGCGCGGATCCAGTCCGTAGATGGTTGCGTCGAGATCCACAGATCCCGCCGTCTCCCCATCCAGGGTCTTCACATCAAGGGTCACAACGTCGCTCATCACGCGCCGTCCTTCTCTTTGGTCTCATCCGTGCCGGCATCGCCATCGCTCGCCTCGGCCACAGGCGCTTCATCCTGCGGCGCATCAGCGTCCGGTGCCGCTGCTTCGGGCGTTTCCGCTTCAGCGGCTGCGGCTGTCACTTGATCATCCGCAGGCGTCTCGTCTTCGGCCACGGGAGCGGCGTTTTCAGCCTCTCGGTCCGCAAGGGTCTTGAAAGCACCCGGCATGGGCACATCATCCGGCAGGGGACGCTTGACCGCATCACGCAGCAGCACCCAGCCAGAGCGGGGCCCGGGCACGGCGCCGCGCACCAGGACAAGCCCCCGGTCCACATCCGTGCGCACGACCTCCAGGTTCTGGGTCGTCACGCGGACGGCACCCAGATGGCCGGCCATTTTCTTGCCCTTGAACACCTTGCCCGGCTCCTGACATTGGCCCGTGGAGCCGTGGGCGCGGTGGGAGATGGACACACCGTGCGATGCGCGCAGACCACCAAAATTGTGCCGCTTCATGGCACCGGCAAAACCCTTACCGATGCTCGTCCCGATCACGTCAACTTTTTGTCCGACCACAAAGTGATCAGCGGTAATTTCGGCACCGACCTCAATGAGATTGTCCGGACTGACCCGGAACTCGGCCAGCTTGCGCCGAGGTTCCACCTTGGCCTTTGCGAAGTGGCCCCGCTGGGGCTTGCTCACATTCTTGACCTTGGCAAGACCCGAGCCAAGCTGCAGAGCCGTGTAGCCGTCCTTTTCCTCCGTGCGCTGTGCAACGACAGCGCAACTGTCCAGGTGCAGAACGGTCACGGGCACATGCCGACCTTCCGGCGAAAAGACGCGAGTCATGCCCATTTTTTTTGCAACGACGCCAGAACGCATCACCAGTCTCCCAGGACCTCAGCCCTTTTCGGGCGAGCCTTAAGCCTTAAAGCTTGATCTCCACATCGACGCCAGCCGCGAGGTCGAGCTTCATCAGGGCATCGACGGTCTGCGGAGTGGGATCAACAATGTCCAAAAGCCGCTTGTGGGTGCGCATCTCGAACTGCTCGCGACTCTTTTTGTCGATATGCGGCGAGCGCAGCACCGTGAATTTCTCAATCCGTGTTGGCAGGGGGATCGGGCCACGCACCTGCGCGCCGGTCCGTTTTGCCGTATTCACGATCTCCCGGGTCGACGTGTCGAGAACCCGATGATCGAAGGCCTTGAGCCTTATTCGAATGGTTTGTCCTTGCATGGCCGTCTCGGGTCCTTAAAGGCACTGCCCTTTTCACGCAGGGCTTGATCGACGCGTTTCTAGTCGCTGCTGGCGTGTAGGCCAGAGGGAAAAAAGACCCGGGCCGGAGGCCCCCCGGCCCGGGTCTATGTCAGAGGCCTGACTACTCGATGATTTTGGCGACGACGCCGGCGCCGACGGTGCGGCCGCCTTCACGGATGGCGAAGCGCAGCTTTTCTTCCATGGCGATGGGCGTGATCAGCTCCACCTCCATTTCGATATTGT
>CAYUYV010000122.1:0-15759 GCA_964449455.1 uncultured Alphaproteobacteria bacterium
ATCGACTTCTTCGTTGCCGATGCTACCGTCTCGGAAAGTGCGTAGACGGAGGTAATCGACGATGAGTGCTCTCGCCAAACTGAAACTTTCCACGAAGACCCGCCCGCAATCTCTCGCTGGTCCTGAAGCGCGTGTGCGTCAGAAGCTCTTGAGCGCAATCCACGATCGGATCGCCGTTGCTGGGGCTGGCCCGCGCCGTGAACAGGTCACCAAGCGCGGCATGCGCTTTGTCCAAGATCCCGAGACCGGCGAGCGGGTCAAGCGTGAAATGCCTGTACGGTTGCGCCGATGATGGTTCGGCGATGAAAGTGGTCAGTTATTCCTGGAAGTGCGCTATGGTAACAAGCGGGCTCCCATCCGTCAGGGCAAGGCGACCATTGAAGGGAGCAACCCGGATCATTTGATTCCGACACTGAAGCTTTTGCGCGCAACAGTGTCACGCGGCGAACCCAATATCTGTCAAGGCACAGAATGCTTTTTTGAGAACGCATCATCCGGCATCACAACGATCACATTGGAAAAAGGATTCCCGTGGGGCAGATCTCATTTCATGGGATCGGGGCTTGCATCCATCTGAAAGTGGGTCACGTCGAAGGCGCGCGCCCCGAGGGCATCTCGCACCGCCTGGTCGTGGAAAATACCAATGACCGCCGCCCCCTGGCTGAGGCGTTCACGGATCAGCTCAATCGCGATTTGCGTGTTATGCGGATCGAGTGATGCCGTTGGCTCGTCAAGGAGCAATAAGGGATAGAAGGGCGCGAAGCCCCTTGCGATATTGACGCGCTGTTGTTCCCCTCCGGAAAATGTCGCTGGGGGGAGCATCCAGTGTGATTGGGGCAAATTCAGCCGGGTCAGGAGCGTCTCCGCCAAGACTCGGCTTTCCGCTTTGGTCATGCCCCTGACCATCAAAGGATCCATCACCAGTTCCACCGTCGGCACACGGGGGATGACGCGCAGGAACTGGGAAACATAGCCCATGGTCTGGCGGCGGATCTGGCGCAGAAGGCCGGGCTCTGCCTGTGCCAGATCCACAGATGCACCGTTATGGCGGATGGTGATAGATCCGCCGCTGACCAGGTAGTTGCCATAGATGGCCCGCATCAGGGTTGATTTACCGGCACCGGACGGACCGGCCAACACGACGCATTCCCCCGGGTTCACCACCAGATCCAATCCCGTAAAGACTTGGATCCGGGCGCCCCCCTGATTGTGGAGGGTGAAGGATTTTTCAAGGGCGCGCACGTCCAAGATGGGATCTGTCATTAGTGGAGCACCGCTGAAACAAGAAGCTGTGTATAGACATGCTGCGGATCATCAAGAACCTGATCCGTAATGCCCGTTTCCACGATGTGCCCGTCCTTCATGACGATCAGCCGATCCGCAAGCAGACGGGCCACGCCCAGGTCATGGGTCACGATGATCACGGAAAGGGACAGGGTCCGCACCAGATTGCGCAGGGTATCAAGCAGGCGGGCCTGAACCGACACATCAAGCCCGCCGGTTGGCTCATCCATGAACACGATCCGCGGGCCGTGAATCAAGCTTCGGGCAATCTGCACTCTCTGTTGCATGCCGCCAGAGAATTGTGCAGGACGGTGATCAATTCGTCCGGTATCTAGTTCCACCCTCTCCATCCATTCAAGAGCGGCGTTGCGCATGGTCTCATAATGCCGGTCGCCGCGGTTGAGCAGGGGCTCCACGATATTGCCGCCTGCGGAAATCCACGCACGCAAACCATCTCGAGGGTTCTGGTGGACGAACCCAAAAGACTCCCGGCGCAAGCGCCGACGATCCGGTTCGTTGAGCGTGTGGACGTTCACAGCACCGAGGGTATCATCCTGAAACAGAATATGGCCGGATGTGGGAGGGAGGAGGCCAGCAAGGCATCTCAAGAGCGTGGTCTTGCCGGATCCGCTTTCCCCAACAATACCAAGCACTTCGCCCCGTGACAGGTTAAAGGAGACATCTTCGCAGGCGGTCACGACACCAAAGCGCTTGGTGACGGATTTTGCCCGCAACACGATTTGGTCATGGCCGTGGGGCGGTGCCCTATCCGGTGCGCTCAGGCTCATGCGGGCCCTCCCCGTGCCGCCACTTTCTCACGCTGCTGAGCGGCGATCCGGTTCGCACAGTAATTTGTATCTGAACAGATGAACATGCGTCCGCCCTGGTCGTCGGTCACCACCTCATCAAGATAGCTCTCCCTGGACCCGCATAGTGCGCAGGGCAGTGTCCAAGTTTGGATCGTGAAGGGCTTGTCGTCGAAATCCAGGCTGCGAACATCCGTGTAGGGCGGGATGGCATAGATCCGCTTTTCGCGGCCGGCGCCAAAGAGCTGAATGGCAGGGCTCAAATGGAGCTTTGGGTTATCATAACTGGGAATGGGTGACGGCGTCATCACATAGCGAAAATTCGTCTTGACTGGATAGCCTGCCATGGCCGAGATCCGGCCGGACATGGTCACGTCTTCATACAGAGCAACATATTGCAGGCCATATTCCTCATAACCATGCATCGCTTGTGTCTCGGTGACGCTGGGCTCCAGGAAGCGCAGGGGCTCCGGCAACGGGACCTGATAGACTAGGATCTGGCCTTCCGTCAGCGGAACTTCAGGGATTCGGTGGCGGGTCTGGATGATGGTCGCCTCAGTCGTATCATCGGTCACGGAAACATCGGCAACTTTCCGGAAAAACGCTTTGATCGACACTGCATTCGTTGTGTCATCTGCACCCTGATCGATACATTTGAAGACATCCCCGGGCCCGATAAGGGACGCCGTGACCTGCACACCACCCGTCCCCCAACCATAGGGCATCGGCATTTCCCGGGATCCAAAGGGAACCTGATAGCCGGGAATGGCCAGGGCCTTGAGGATGACGCGGCGGATCATCCGCTTGGTCGCTTCATCAAGATAGGCGTAGTTATAGCCTTCCTCGATGACTGGTGTGTTTTCGTCATGGAGCGAAGGATTGTTGCTGACACTCATTGGGCTCGCTCCTTTCCGGGCGCCACATCGCGAGCCGCATTTTGGTGCTCCCAGAGGGCTCGATGGTGGCGCAAGTTCTGGAGGCTGGCCTGGAAATCCACATAATGCGGGAGTTTAAGGTGCTCAACGAAGCCCGATGCCTCCAAGCTGTCGCTGTGATAAAGAATGAATTCTTCATCCTCACACGGATAGGCTGGTTCCTTGCCAATCTCCCGGTCACGAAGTGACCGATCGAGAATAGCCATGGACATGGCCTTGCGCTCGGCGTGGCCGAAGACGAGCCCGTACCCCCTGGTAAATCGGGGCGGCGTGTCCGGGGTGTCATGAGGACTTGCGATCATATGGCATTCCGTGACCGCGATATCTGCGATATGGACCGGAAAGCCAAGCTCTTCGGGCGCCAATTCAACGGCAACGTCGCCAACCCGGATTTCTCCGCATAAGGGATGATTGGACCCAAAGCCGCGCAAGGCGGAATAGGCCGTTCCCAGAAGGAACCCTTCATCGCCGCGTGCGAGCGCCTGCAGTCTCTGGTCACGTTCGGCCGGAAAGGTCATGGGCTGGCGGGTCAGGTCATAGGGCTCCTTGTCTGGGTTGTCAGTAGGAGAAGTGGGTTCCAAAAGGTCATCCGAACGCATTGTATCGGCAATCGTCGGTATGGTGCTGGGCAGCGGCTCTTTGGCCAAGGCTGCTGAAGCGGGCTCATAGCCTTCTGCCGCCATCTTGAAGTTCAGTAGGCGGTGGGTGAAATCAAATGTGGGCCCCAGAATTTGCCCGCCTGGCAGATCCTTGAAGGCGGCGGAGACTCGGCGGCACACCGCCATTTCCTCCGTATTCACCGGAATGGTCGCTCCAAAACGCGGTAAAGTCGTGCGATAGGCCCGCAAGAGGAACACGGCCTCGGGAAGATCTCCCATGGCCTGCTTTATGGCCAGAGCGGCGAGGTCACGGTCATAGCAGGAGCCCTCGCCCATGACCCGGTCTATGGCGAGAGGCATCTGCTCGCGAATCTGCGCAATGGTCAGCTCAGAAACGGATGGATCGCCCCGGCGAACCTCATCCAGATAGGCATGGGCGGCCGCAATGGCCTTCTCCCCACCCTTTGTTGCGACATAAGCCATGGGCTGTCACTCCCGGTAATGGGTTATCACTCCCAACAGGTCTTGGTGGTTCGGGGCAGACACAAGGCTTCCCATCCCGAGGTCAGCACCATGTCGAGCCCGGCGGGAAGAAGCTGCGCAAGCGCATTTCGCTCAGACCACAGACTCTTGTTTATGCCTTGGGGGTGAATAGTGTACGCCTTCTCAATACCGGGTCCCATCAAGGTCAGTGGCACGCCCCGGTCCAGGCCGTTGGTCCGAATGACCAGGGTTGCTCCTAATTCCGGTGACAATGCTGTTCCCGGATTGAAAGCCTTCAGATCATCGGCCTCGCCCGAAGACAGGAAGGCAAATGTGGCCTTGGACGGATCATCCAAAATGCGGCAACCACAATGGAAGCGCAACCAGTCCGCGCTCGCAAAAGAGGACTCGGAAAGCCAGACAGGGGTATCCTGATCAACCAATGTCAGTGCGATGACGGCACTGGCGCCGTCCAAGGCATCCGGAGTGCCGGCAAGCCCGGAAAAGTCAGCCCGGGACCCGGGGCGGGCCCATGCGTCCAGAAGGCGCCGGAACGCCTGCTGGGCACTGAGAGACGGGTTCGTCAAGCCTTTTGCGAATGGAGTGGCAGCCATCCCGGATCCCCCTTATTTCGGCTGGGCGGAGCGCGCGAGGGTGAAAAAGTCCACCTTGGTTGCGGCGGCCTTTCGCGCCTGAATGTCCCGCTTGACCTCCAGCAGGTGCTCAAGCGGATCGATGACGGTGGTCTCCAAATATGGTCTGTGTGCCCCTTGCATCAGCGCGTCAAGTACGGCTGCTAACTGGGCATGGGCCTTGGACCGGCCAGGAACATACGCATGGCCAATGGTCCCATCTGCGAGCTGA
This sequence comes from uncultured Alphaproteobacteria bacterium, assembly GCA_964449455.1. Classification (GTDB taxonomy): domain Bacteria; phylum Pseudomonadota; class Alphaproteobacteria; order JAJFIK01; family JAJFIK01; genus CAYUYV01. Next base: position 4,972 of record CAYUYV010000122.1, read on the forward strand.
ACGGAACATCGGGTGACCGTCATTTCGCCCAGATTGAAGGCGTCTCCAGTGCCTCCGACACGCCCCCTCGTCATCACAAGTCCCGGTTCAGGGGCGCGCAGGAAGACAAATTCGGGCATATCGGCCTGCCCTGGCCAGTGGGCCTCAAGATCCTCAAATTGGGATCGCGCCAGGACCGACATCCAGCGTTGACGGGCCGCGACGATAGATGCTTGGTCGGACAAAAATGCCTCCCCGCAGTGCTTAAGCCGTTTCCATCCAGACGGAATTGGCTCCCATTTGATTTTCCGCGCTCGCGGCAGGTGATCCTGCTTGTCCTGCGCCGGCGTGCTGCCCCGCCAGTGGACTCTAAAACTTGGGCATTCTAAGACTGGTGCATTCTAAAACTGGTGCATTCTAAAACTCGGGCGTTCTGAAGGCGGGGCACGCCAAAACTGCTCAACTCGGTTTTACGCGTTCCAAGCCATGACCACTATACTACCGGCCGATCGTTTGCGCACCAATTATGGGGTATACATCGGATCAAAACGGTTTTTCGTGAAGTTTTATTGATTGCCTCACTCATGTTGCCTTGGGGTTGAGTGTCGCTGCGCGTCTGCTATTGGAGGGGCGCCGGCGAGACATGTTCCGTAAAAGAATAACCTCTTTGGTCTATCGAAATCCCGGTCTGTGCATTCGCCGCGTTGGACAGGCTCACCTTCGTCTCCGTTAAGAGCGCCGCCCTTTGGAGCGCGGGGGAATGCAGTGTCGGTCAGGCGCGAAATTTGTCAACAAAAGCGGCCGCATTCAGCGTTTGGACGCCCTCCAGATGGGGCTTGGTCCGGTCGTGATCCCAGCCCCACCAGGCGATCTCCATCAGCGCATCTTGACTGTTTTTGTCGAACCGGGGCCGGATTGGTTCGGGCAGAACATCACCGATATTGGTGAACGGGGGGACATCGCGCAACACTACGGCTCCTGCGGTCGCGACGGCCCGCGCACCAATTGTGCGTCCGGGACGGATGATGTCACCGTGACCGCACGAGACATCATGTGCCAATGTCACCTTGTGGGTGCGACGCTACTCGAAAAATCCTCCGTCATTCTGCTCACCAAATTCAGTGGCGCGCAGAATAACTGGACGGATCCATGGACGCGCGCCAATGGGGATGATTGCGTGGATTAATCCGTGCCCCCTTGGGTGATGGAATAGATTTTTCCGATCTATGCAGAACGCTTGGTGTATCCGGAGCAATGCTGGGGCAGGGGGACGACATGTGCCCCTTGCGACAGGTCAATCCGTGAGCATCGTGTCACCAGGGCCCTTCCCCTTGCGGCGAGACCGTCGAGCCCTTCCTGTGCCGAAGAGGAAGTGTTTCACGCTAAAAATCAGTCTAATGAGCAAAATGCTGTCGCCGGCTTTAAATCAGGTCAGGTGGCCGTGAAACCATGCCGTGCAAAGCAATTGTTGCAGACACCCACTCCCGTGAGGGGACTATGAATAATCCCGGCGTTTTTCTTGGGGCTGATCTTGGAGCTGATATCGAACTGTCTTGATACTGTTACACAATAACGTTACTAACGTCAGGGTTATGGGTTGGAGGTTTCAGAATGCAAGATCTCATGAAGACGGCGTTGCTGACGGGCGTCGCGTATACGTGTCTGGTTGTCGCAACGGCGCAGGCGCAAGTCGGGGACATTCAAGTCGCAGGCGACAACGAACCCGAGATCATCTTTGTACAAGGCAAGCGGCGCGCCTATCAGGGGAATTTTGACGATCTCGAGAACCCATCATCGGTCCAGGCGCTTGAACTGGAGCTGCTTCGCGAGGTCGGCGCACTCAGCCTGAATGACGCGCTCGACCTGTCCGCTTCGGTCGCACGCCAAAACAATTTCGGCGGCCTTTGGAACAGCTTCTCGATCCGCGGTTTTTCCGGCGACATCAACTTGCCAAGCGGCTTTCTGGTGAACGGTTTTAACGCGGGGCGCGGATTTGGCGGCCCACGAGATCTGGTTGGCATTGAGGCCGTTGAAATCCTCAAGGGACCGCGCTCAGCCTTGTTTGGCCGCGGTGAGCCAGGCGGGACGATCAACCTCGTTACCAAACGCCCTCAATTCGTGACCGCAGGCGAGTTTCGCGCCAGCTATGGCCGCTGGGAACAAATCCGCTTTGAAGGTGACGTTCAGTCCAGCTTCGGCGCGGATGACGAGTTCGGCGTACGCTTGGTTGGTTTCTTTGAGGACGCCGAGAGCTTCCGCGAAACCGTCGAGACCCAGCGCTACGGCTTTTATCCGTCCGCCACATGGCAAATCACCAAGGACACCAGCGTGACCTACGAGCTGGAGTTCACCCAGCAAGAGATCCCGTTCGACCGCGGTGTGGCGTTCACGGATGAGTTCGGCTTTACACCGAGAGAAACCTTTGTCGGCGAACCGGGTGACGGGCCGATTGAGACCAGTGTCGTTGGCCACCAGGTCGAAGCCCAGCATAATTTCTCGGAGGATTGGAGCCTTCTCGCGGGCTTCGGCTATCGGGAAACCTCCCTTGAGGGCAACGCCTCCGAGACAAACTTCGAAGGCCGCCAGACCCTGTTCCTGGACGGACGAACCTTGTCACGCTTCTTCCGCTTCCGGGACTTTGAGTCCGACTATCTGGTCCTGCGTGCCGAACTTGCCGGTGAATTCAACACCGGCCCGTTGCGTCACAGGCTGCTGTTTGGTGCGGACTATGACCGTTTTGAAAACAGTCTGTTCATCCTGCGTTTCCGTCCACCCTTTTTCGGGCCGGACACGGACATCAATACGCTCGATCCTGCAACATATCTCTTCCTCGACGTCTTCGATCCTGTGTATGGGCAATTCCCTCAGCCGGAGCCTGGCCCCAACACGGATCGTGAAGAAGTGCTGGAAGGTTGGGGCATCTATATTCAGGACCAGATCGACATCACGGACCGGTTGCAGCTGCGTATCGGTGGCCGTTTTGACGACTTCACTCAGGATTTGACAAATCTGCGGGCCGATCCGGCAGTCACGGTGACCGCCTCGGATCAACGGTTCTCGCCACAGGTGGGCGCGGTCTATCTGGTCAATGATGGTCTCAGCCTCTACGGCTCCTACGGCGAAGGCTTTCGCCAGCAGACGGGCTCTGATTTCGAAGGCAACCAGTTTGACCCGAACATCACACGGTCAGCGGAAATCGGCGTCAAAGCGGATCTGGCGAATTTCTTCGACGGTGTGGACGGTTCTGTCACGCTTGCCGGTTTTCGGGTCACCCAAAGCAATATTCTGGTTAATGACGATCGGCCAGAAGCTGTGGCGGCCGGTTTCTTCTCGGCCTCGGCCGGTGAAGCGCGAAGCCTTGGCATCGAGCTTGATGCTAATCTGAGCTTTGACGGCAATATCAATTTCTGGCTGTCTTACGCCTATATTGATGCCGAATTCACCAACAGCAATCCGGATGCGGATTTTGGTGCGCTCATTGAGGAGGGAGACCCGCTCATCAATGCGCCCAAGCACCAGCTTAACGTCCAGGCCAGCAAGGGCTTTGAATTCGGGGATATCGTGGCGCAAGTGGGCGGCGGTGTGCTCTACACCGGTGAGCGGCTTGGCTGGACCGGATTTGATTTCTTCCTGCCCAGCTACACGACAGCCCGGTTCTTCGCCCAGGTTGAGCCGGTGGAGGGATTTGTCCTGCGCGTGGATCTGGATAACCTGTTCGACGAAACCTTCTACACAAACTCATTCGCCGATGTTTGGGTTGAACCCGGCGCGCCGCGTCGCTTCCGGATCACGGCATCCTACGCATTCTGACGCAACCCATAATGACCGGTGAGAGACGCACAGGATGTGCGTTGCGTCTCTCACCAACCCGTGACATCTAAAACATGATGTGATCACTCAAAACATGATGCGATCACTTAAAACATGATGCGATCACTGGGGATCCCGCTCGGACCGGCACCGGGATCGAGGTCCGGTGCTCCAGTGCCGCCCCCGCGAAGCACCAGTGACGCGGGATCGAAGCGAACCACCGCCGCATCCGTGTGCGGCTTTTTTTGTGAGTGCCGAGCCTTGAACAGCGAGAACAGTACCGGATCACGGATCGCCTCGATCGACATCATGCGCGGTCTCGTCATTCTGCTCATGATGCTGGACCATGTCCGTGAGCGGTTTTACATGCATATTCGGACAGGCGATCCCATCTATGACACCATCGATCCTGACCTGTTTTTCACACGCTATCTGACGCATCTGTGTGCGCCGGTCTTTATTTTCCTGTCCGGGCTTTCGGCATGGCTATATGCCCATCCGGCCCCTGGGATATACCGCGCGCCGGCGGGGTTTTTGTTCAAGCGTGGCCTCGTCATTGTGCTGATTGAGTTGGTGCTATACTATCTCGTCTGGGCTGACAGTTACAGCACGTTCCTGTTCCTGCAGGTGCTCTTTGCCATTGGCATATGCATGATCGCGCTTTCGGCCGTTAGCTGGATGAACTATTGGCTGCTTGGCGCACTCGGTTTCTTAATCGTGTTCGGACATAACCTGTTGGAGCCGATTGAATTCGCGCCTGGCGAGCCCGGCTATGTGCTCTGGACCATCCTCCACGATCCGGGCAAGCTTGGTGAAGTGGGTGGGCTGACAATCAGCCTATCCTATCCCGTCCTGCCATGGTTCGGTGTTATCCTTCTCGGGTATTTCGCTGGTCCCCTTTACGCGCAGTCCGTCGAGATGCCGACGAGACGGAAAATCTTGGTCGGTATTGGCGTGTCCTGCCTCGCGTTGCTGCTGATTCTCCGTGGTGTGAATATCTACGGAGAAACGCTGCCCTGGACGGTGCGAGAGACTGGGATCGAGACCGTTATGTCGTTCCTTAATTTCACAAAATACCCGCCGTCCCTGAACTATCTGCTGATCACATTGGGGATTGGCACCTTGGTGCTGGCCTTGATCGAGTCGATACGTCAACAGAACGCCGTGCTGAATGCGATCAAGGTCTATGGCTCAGCGCCCATGTTCATTTACATCCTGCACCTTTATGTGCTCCTGGCCGCATATTGGGTTTTGTATTTGATATTCGGCGCAACCCATGGCGAACGGTTCGGCCTAAGTTCAGTGGGCTGGATTTGGGGGGGCGCGGTCATGCTGGCACTGGGGCTTTACCCCGTGACCAAGGCCTTTGCCGACTACAAGCATCGGGAAAAGCGCAACAAGCCGTGGCTGAGTTACTTTTGACAAATCGTCCGATATGAGCGGAGCTTTGAGGCATCCTTTTCCGATTACCCAACCATAATCTGTGTGGGATGGGATCAATGCGGTTACACCAACAGGTATTGGGTCAGACCCACGGCCGTCGCGAGCATGGCGAAGCGATCAAGAGATATGTGTTCCGTATCGGCTGCTTTGGCCGGCTGCTTTGGCCGATTGCCTTGGCCGATTGCCTTGGCCGGCTGCCTTGGCCAACCGCCCAGAAGGACTTGGCTGCACGCGTGAGGCCAGGGCGGCGAGATAGTGCCATGACGTTCGGTTTCACGAACCTCGGGGTGCGATTTTGATCCTCACACGGTCTGTGCCTGCAATGGAAATGTCTCCTCAAAGCTTGCCTCGCCCGCCCTTGAGAAGCTCACCACGCGGCTGGCGGGATCGCGATTGGCCCAGCCCAAGGCGATGATCCGGGTCAGGAGGGCCCGGCCCAGGCTGCCGGCGAGATGGGTCCGGCGTTCGCTCCAGTCAAGGCAGGGGCGGCAGAGGGGTGCCCGGCTTGCGGTCAGTGCCTGCATGTCGATGCCAAAACCGTGCATGAAACGCGCACCGTCATGGGTGAGGGTCAGAGCCTCACCGTCCGCAGACAGATATGTCCTCGCCAGAAGACTATCGAAAAGCTGGGTGCCACGGTCACCCGCCAGGTGATTGTAGCAAACCCGCGCCTTGCGCAGGGCCGGGTCCTTTGGGCCTGTCCGCACGCGCAGATGCCCGGCTCCGGCGGCAAGGCCCATGAGCCCCTCCAGAACATGGGCGACCTCTTCACTGGCCAGAGCGAAATATTTGTGTCGCCCCTGCTTGCGCGGCCGCAGAAGTCCCCCCGCATTAAGCTTGGCAAGATGGGTGCTCGCGGTCTGCACGGTCACGCCGGCCTCATGGGCCAGTTCCGTAGCGGTCAGTGCTTTCCCGCTCATCAGCGCCGTCAGCATATTGGCGCGCGCAGGATCGCCGATCAGGGCGGCAATACGAGCGATATCCGGTCCTTCCTTCATAGTTCGATGTTAATCGAAGCATGGAGGGCCGGCAAGCGGCTAGCGTGGATGGGCCATGACATCAAGGAGAAGCGTCATGCTCACCTGCATCATCCGCTATCATATCGAGCCAACAAAACGGGAGGAGTTCGTTCAGTATGCGAAGGTCTGGGGCCAGGCCATCCCCCGATGCGGTGCTGACCTGATCGGCTATTTCGCGCCCCATGAGGGATCGACCACCCTGGCCTATGGCCTTTACTCCATCCCGAGCCTTGCGGACTATGAAGCCTATCGCGCTCGGCTCGCAGCCGACCCTTTGGGCCAGGAAAACTATGCCTTTGCCCAGCGCGAGAAATTCATTCTGCGGGAGGACCGGACCTTCCTGACCCTGGCCTCGGCGCCCCATGGTTCAAGGCCATGAGGCGCGTTTTGGCCTTAGTCGAAAAAGTCCTGTCCCAGACGGACGAGGCAGACGCCGCTTGCCGCGGCCACCGCAGCGGCGGACAGGGGGTTTTCGATGTCGATAAAGGCATCGAGGGACTCGCCGGGCGTGCGTGCGCGGTCGATCTGCTTTAAATATTCGATGAAGCGGTCCGTCCGCTCCTCGTCGAGGCGGCTGCTGATTTCGACACCGAGGCATTCGGCCGGCCCTGGCGCCACGCCGACCCGCACAAGATTGCGCTCAATCCGGCCCGCTGGTGACGCGCAAGCAGCCAGGCAGCCGAACAGAAGCGCCGCGGCGCCCACCCGCGTGAAAGTATTCTGGATCAAGGATCTATCCTCCGACGGTCTTGAACCGCGCGCATGAACACACACGTCTTGCGGCTGAATAATGCCGTCGCCAATGCCGTTGGGCAAACGACTTCCCGGCCCAACCTTGATTTGCCACGGGCCCGTCCTGGCCCTTGTGGGCTGAGCAGCGATTGCTCCCCCGTTTTCACCTCCCCCGTTTTCACCTCCCCAGTTTTCACCTCCCCCGCGCGGGGCGCCGGATCGATCGGCGGTGAAGGGTGGGGGAGGGCTATCGGGTAGGGGGCCCCACACGTGTCTGCTCCCGTTTTCGACGGCACGAAGCACCAACGGGCATTGATCCAGATTTGACCTCGTCCCCAAGCTTGGACCATTGGTCGTGAGAAAATCTCCAGTTCATGGCTCAGCTTGTTTGGGACCACGGGCGCCTGACGGTTCGACCGAAACACTTGCACCCCACTTGCGGCCCGTTCATTTGCCACTGTCTCGGCTCCAAAGGTCACGAGCCGTCCTCACGCGGCTTCACAGGAACCGGCCGCTTGGGAACCCTATTGCGAAGCTGAGGCCCCTCTTCCCAATAGAGCCGGCCAATAGAGCCGGCCAATAGAGCCGGCCGGAACCGCTTGGTATTGACCTGCGAGCCCTCCCGGGCCAGCAGACCGTGAATGCGGCGATCGCCGTACCGAACCCGGGTCTCGGCGATCTTCTGAATATATTTGCGCAGAAAAGCCTATGACGGAGCGTTGCTTTTGTGGTGGTCGGTCGAACAAGCCGTCCAAAGGACAGAGCAGATGAGCCGCATACTGACCTTCAAGGTGGGACTGAAGCGTCAAAATCCCTCCACCTGCCTTCCGGCGGGCCGTCTCCGTTGGCACACGCTCCTCCTCCTGACCCTGAATAACGGTGATTTATTTCATGGTGTGTTGTGGTTTCCTTACAACTATTTTCTCGTTCCAAACGAAAGGCTAAACCGAAAATTTTCTCGCAATAACCGGTCCACGTTCCGGGCAGTCGGTCAATTCAAGCGAAGGATGCGCTCAATGACACCGATAGGCGAAATGCGCATGATCAGCGGATTGGTGCGCGAGCTTAACGGAATGAATGTGTTGGGCTTTCCGATGGTCCGTGATTGACTAGACCTGGAATGTGAGACTGAGACATGGAGCCGCCGACGTGGCGAGAGGGGATTACCATTGCCACCTTGGCCATCCGTGTAGATATGATGAGAAATGGAGAGCGACCAGTGACTGAGACAACCCCTTACGAGCCGCCCAAGGTTTGGACTTGGAACAAGGACAGCGGCGGAAGATTCGCCAGCATCAACCGACCCATCGCCGGGCCAACCCATGAGAAGGATCTGCCTGTCGGCAAGCACCCGATCCAGCTTTACTCCCTGGCGACTCCCAATGGCGTGAAGGTGACCTTGATGTTGGAGGAGCTGTTGGCCCTCGGGCACAGCGGCGCCGAATATGATGCCTGGCTGATCAATATCGGTGAGGGCGCGCAATTCAGCAGCGGCTTTGTTGCGGTCAATCCCAATTCCAAGATTCCGGCAATGGTTGATCGCTCGACGCAGACGCCAACACGGATTTTTGAGTCCGGCGCGATGATGCTCTATCTCGCGCAGAAATTTGATGCCTTCCTGCCGAAGGACCCCGCGGTCCAAGCCGAGTGTTATTCCTGGCTCTTCTGGCAGATGGGCAGCGCGCCTTTCCTGGGCGGCGGCTTTGGCCACTTCTATGCCTATGCGCCGGAAAAGATCGAATATGCGATCGATCGCTACACGATGGAAGTCAAGCGTCAGCTTGATGTTCTCGACCGTCATCTGGCGGACCATCAGTTTATGTGTGGCCAGGACTATACGATCGCCGATATGGCCATCTGGCCCTGGTATGGAGCCTTTGCCAAAGGTCTGCTATACGGCGCTGGGGAATTCATCGAAGCCCATACCTATACGAATGTCATTCGGTGGACGGACGAGATCGCAGCGCGCCCACCCGTCAAGCGGGGCATCATGGTCAATCGCGCCTGGGGTGAGCCTTCGGGCCAGTTGCTCGAACGCCACGACGCAAGCGACTTCGAGACCAAAACCCAGGATAAGGTTGGATCATAAATCTGCCGAGACCGGGCGCTTTGTACCCTGTGAACCCAGCATGGGGTGACATGAAATCCGGCCGTAGGATCAGGGTCCGGTCAAGACAACCGGATGCCGCAAGACCGAAGGGATGAGTTTGGCATGTTGGAACCGCGCAATAATCCCAATTCATCCCTTATGGTCGATCCGCCGGGATTGCTTCGCTATGTCATAAGCTGGCGCATGGGCCCTGTGACGAGCACGGAAGGTCAAAAAAAGGCGCGGGATCGCTTCGAAGCGGATCGGCGCCGTCGGCAGGATGTCCACAGGGTCCATTACTTCCACCAACTGGATGATCCTTATTCGCACCTGACCGCCCAGGTTCTGGCCCGGTTTGCCGCCCGTTATGACGTCACCATCGAGCCGCATCTGATCCGGGCGACGGGCGGTGCCAATCAGCCGGAAATGGCCAAACTGGCCGCTTTGGCCCGCCGGGATGCGGCGCTTATCGCGCCCCATTTGGGGCTGACCTTCCCGGACATCGCCAGCGAAGTTCCGGGCACGGATCGGGTTGCACTGGCGGCCCGCATCCTGGCAGGCCTCTCGCCCCAGGACTTCATTGAGCAGTGCGAGGCGATCAGTCATGCGCTTTGGGCCGGAGCAGATCTCCCGTCCCCCAAAGCTGGCGCCCAGCCGGTGTCGCCTGAAGCGGCCGACCAGGCTCTTGACCAGGGTTCGGCCCTTCTCAAGGAACTCGGTCACTATTCCGGTGCGACCTTTTTCTATGGTGGGGAATGGTATTGGGGGGTGGACCGGCTCTTCCATCTGGAGCTCCGCCTGCAAGAGCTTGACTTGTGCCGGGAACAGGATGCGCCATTCATCGCGCCGCGCCCGGCGATTGACACCCAGGGTGTTGATGCCAGCCACCTCACTTTGGACTTCTTCCCCTCCCTGAATTCTCCTTACACATCTATCATCTATGATCGCACCATTGACCTTGTGGAGACGTGCGGCATCCGTCTCAACCACAAACCCGTCCTGCCCATGATCATGCGCGGCGTTCCGGCGACCTTCGCCAAAGGGCGCTACATTCTGTTTGATACGAAGCGGGAAGCGGACTATTTCGGCGTGTCGTTCGGTAAAATCATCACGCCCATCGGCACACCCACGCGGCAGGCCTATTCCCTGCTGCCTTGGGCGGCTGAACAAGGCAAAGACATTCCCCTGATGAGTTCTTTGCTGCGTCATGCCTTTGCCGAAGGCGTCGCTCTGCATAAAGAAAGTGGCATGCGGCGCGCTGTCGAGGCGGCGGGTCTCAACTGGAAAGAGGCCAAGACCGTTCTGGGAACGGAGGAATGGAAGCCGATCGTTGCCGGGAACCAGAAGGAAATGGTTGAGGATCTCGGCCTATGGGGTGTCCCGAGCTACCGGCTGTCGGGACCCGATGGGGAACCGGATCTTGCCGTCTGGGGGCAGGATCGTTTGTGGCTCGTCGCTGCCGAGATCCGGCGGCGGTCCGAAATGGACCTGAAGTGATCTGCCCCGTGATGAGAGGCGGCTGCTTTCACATCTATCACTGTTAAGACGGCATCACTGTTAAGAGGGTATCACTGTAATGAGGGCACGGGCGGAGACTGTGCCCCGCCCGTGCCCTCATTCGAAGCTGGACCATAGCCAGAAGCGGTTGATCGCGCTGACTGTTAGAGCCCTTTCACAGAAGTCCGGGTCATTGAAAGGGCTCTAACTCTTTGATTT
>CAYUYV010000123.1:0-7944 GCA_964449455.1 uncultured Alphaproteobacteria bacterium
GCCGGTAAGGCCAAAGCGGTGAGGGGCCACATGACCCCTCACGCAATATGGGCTCTGTCGGAATGCCGGACGTGATCCGTTCAAAGATCAGATGAAGTCGAAGGCCTCGGCCGTGAAGTCCGACAATTCGGTGCCGAGGAATGTCACCACGTCGCTGGCATCGCCGAACTGGATGGCAACGCCCTCCGAGACATCCGTGAAGACGAGATCATCGAGGGAGTCCGCACGGTCGGTCCGGATTATGTCCATTTCCGTCCCATCGCGGGTGAAGTCCACAACCGTGTCGAAGCCGATTTCGGATCCTTCGAACAGGAAAACATCATGTCCTGCGTCACCCTGGAGCAGGTCCGCCTCATTGCCACCGCCGACCAGCGTGTCATCGCCGAGGCCGCCGAACAGGGTATCCATGCCCTGGCCGCCATCCAGCAGGTCGTCGCCCTGATTGCCGAACAGAACGTCATTGCCCTGCTCGCCGAAGATCTCATCGTCCCAGGCGCGCTTGCCCTGTCTCTTGTCGTGCCGTTCGGAGTCGGAGTAATCGCCATACAGCAGGTCATTGCCGTTGCCGCCTTCGATCGTGTCCCGTCCGGCGCCGCCTTTGACGAAATCGTCTCCCCCATGACCATCAATGATGTCATGACCGCGATTTCCGGCGATTACATCATCCCCGTTGGTCGAGCCCTGGATGACGTCCTTGCCGCCGCCGGTGGAGAAGAAAAAGTCGAGGCCATTGCTGTTGAGGGCATCCTGGCCATTGTTGCGGCCGACCAGGTCATCCGCGCCGCCCAGGCGCTCGACACTGGAGACCGGATTGCCGCCCACCGTTTTGTCGATGGCTGCACCTTCCAGAAGAGACGTCAGATAACGGATGTTAATCGTGATGATGTCACCGGCTTCTTCGCCAAGGCGCGTATCGCCGAACAGCCGTGTGTGGTTGTAGGACATGCCGTCCAGAACAGTCGACACAGTCCCCCACCAATTGGCGTTGTTCAGGACCCATTTTTCGAAGATGGCGGCCTTCTCGTTTACCGCCTGGCCGTCAAATTCGCCAATTACCGCCATGTCGCATCCCCTTCGTGCCCCGCTGCGGCCCCAGTGCCGATCCAGCGTCCCGTTCCGGTCGTGCGTCACGCATCCAAGGATCGTGCCAGCCCGGCCGTGCCCCTAAGGGTTGCCGGACGGGATTGGGGGTGGGCTGTGGCGCGCAGAACGGCTGGTGGGTCTGCGGTTGTTCGGGGCCATACTGGCAGCAGGCGGACTTTTCTATCTGCTGTCACCCGGCGATGCGCCGCCAGTGGGTCTGGGCGCGGCCCTCATGGTCGTGGCCGGTGGTATCAGGCACTTTCCGGCCTGCGGGCCAGCGAAGCGGCCATCGTTCAGCGCACGGTATCGCAATCAACGACAAGCGATCTCACATCATTGCGCGTGCGGCAAAGCAATCCAGGGGCATAGGAATCGAAAATGCCGCTCCCGATTGCTTCGCTGTGCGCGCAATACCGATTTCGGGCGCCTATCCAGCTTCGACCGGTCCGGCAGGGATGCTTTGCGGACCGGCGCGTTCACGCCGGCCCGCAATCAAGCCTCAACTACACCCCGTTGTGCTGCCGCAGGTGTCGCATTTCATGCAGGTGCCGTTGCGGATGAGAGTCATGTGGCCGCAGGACGGGCAGGGATCTCCCTCATAGCCCAGGAGACGGGCCTCGGCGACCTGACGGGCGCGCGGGTCTGAGCTTGGCCTCACTGCGGTTTCGGCACTGAAAGTTTCGGCCGTGAAAGTCTCCGTGCTGTCTTCCGACAGGGACAAGGCGATGTGGCTCTGCATCACATGGACACCAGCCCCACGATCCGAGGCAAGCGCCGTGTTATCCGCAGCCAGAGGATCATAGCGCATGGCCGGCTCTCCATCGCCCATGGCGCCCCCGGCAATCACCTTCAGATGCTGCACCGGTGGCAGGCCCCGGGTGTAACCCGACGACGCGATCTGCTGGATCATACCGTTGAGATCTTCCATCGCCTCGTCCGAGGGCAGCGTATCCTTGAAGGCATCGGCCGCATCACCCGCACCAAGGGGCAGGCGGTCGCTCTCATCCACATGGGCAAGGTCATGGCGCCCCAGATACGACACGGCGAGTTCCCGGAAGATATAGTCGACGAGCGATGTGGCGCTGCGGATGCGGTCATTACCCTGAACGAAGCCATTAGGCTCAAAGCGGGTGAAGATGAACGCGTCGACATATTCCTCAAGCGGCACGCCATATTGCAGGCCAATCGAGACCGCGATGGCGAAATTATTCATCAAGGAGCGGAACGCGGCGCCTTCCTTGTGCATGTCGACGAAAATCTCGCCGAGGCGACCGTCCTCATATTCGCCCGTGTGCAGATAGACCTTGTGTCCGCCCACAACGGCTTTCTGGATATAGCCCTTGCGCCGGTCCGGCAGCCGGGTGCGCTCGGTAATCCGCCGCTCCACAATCTTCTCGACCACCCGTTCGGCCACCACCTGGGCCCGGGCCGCCGCCGGCGCTTCCGCCGCGATTGTGTCGGCAATGCCGTCTTCCACATCCTCCTCATCAAGAAGGGCACTGGACAGCGGCTGGCTGAGCTTGGACCCATCCCGGTACAGCGCATTGGCTTTCACGCCGAGCTTCCAGGACAGCATATAAGCGCCAGCACAGTCCTCAATGCGCGCCGAGGCCGGCATATTGATGGTCTTGGAAATGGCGCCAGAGATAAAGGGCTGGGCCGCTGCCATCATGCGGATATGGCTTTCCACGGACAGATAGCGCTTGCCGATGCGCCCACATGGGGTGGCGCAGTCGAACACCGGCAGATGTTCCGGCTTCAGGCCCGGCGCACCCTCAAGGGTCATAGCACCGCAGACATGGAGATTGGCCGCATCCACTTCCGCTTTGGAAAAGCCGAGGGCGGACAGCATGTCAAAGCCCAGATCTTCAAGCGCCACCGGATCAAGCTTCAATGTCTCGGTACAGAACGCTTCACCCAAAGTGAATTTGTTGAAGGCGAAGCGAATGTCGAAGGCCGTTTCCAGCGCCCCTTCGATGGCCGCGATCGCGTCATCCGTGAAGCCCTCGCGGCGCAGGGACTGGTGATTGATCCCCGGCGCATCTTTGAGCGTTCCGTGGCCCACGGCATAACGGACCATGGCCTCGACCGCGTCCGGCGCATAACCCAGGGCTTTCAGAGCCTCAGGCACAGTGCGGTTGATGATCTTGAAATAGCCACCACCGGCCAGTTTCTTGAATTTCACAAGCGCAAAGTCGGGCTCAATGCCGGTCGTGTCGCAATCCATCACGAGACCGATGGTTCCCGTGGGGGCAATCACCGTGGCCTGGGCATTGCGGAACCCATGCTCGCTGCCGAGCTTCAAGGCTTCGTCCCACGCGGCGCGCGCCGCATCCACAAGATCGGACAGCGGACAGCCTTCCGCATCGAGAGGGACAGGCAGGGTGTGCAGATCCTCATAACCTGCCGTTTCGCCATAGGCCGCCCGGCGGTGATTGCGGATCACCCGCAGCATGTCATCGTCATTGACCCAGAACTGGGAGAATGCACCCTGCTTGCGCGCCATCTCAGCGGACGTGGCATAAGAAGCGCCGGTCATCAGAGCGCTGATCGAGCCGGCAATGGCCCGGCCTTCCCGGCTGTCATAGCCATGGCCCATGGCCATGAGGAGCCCGCCCAGATTGGCAAAGCCAAGACCCAGGGTGCGGTAGTCATGGGAGAGCTGCGCGATTTCCTTTGACGGGAACTGCGCCATCATGACCGAGATTTCGAGGGTCAAGGTCCACAGCCGCACCCCATGGGCGAAGGCTTCCACATCGAAGCCGCCCTTATCATCCCGGAAATTCATCAGGTTCAGGGAGGCGAGATTGCAGGCCGTATTGTCCAGAAACATATATTCTGAACACGGATTTGACGCCCGAATCTCACCGCCATTGGGGCAGGTGTGCCAGTCATTGATGGTGGTATGGAACTGGATGCCCGGATCAGCGCAGGACCATGCCGCCTCCGCGACCCGATCCCACAGGGCGCGAGCATCGACAGTGCGCGCGATCTCGCCATTGGTCCGGAAGGTCAGATCCCAGCTGCCACCCGTTTCGACAGCGGCAAGGAAATCATCCGTCACGCGGACGGAATTGTTGGAGTTCTGTCCGGACACGGTCAGATAGGCATCCGAGTCCCAGTCCGTGTCATAGGTCGGAAACTCGATCGACGTCACCCCCTGGCGGGCCAGCTGGATAACCTTCTGGGCCATAGCCTCGGGGATCAGAGCCGCCTTCGCCGCCTTCAGCTCCCGTTTCAGGGCCGGATTCTTGGCCGGATCGAAACAGTCCTCGCCTTCGCCCTCGCAATTCACACAGGCGCGCATGATGGCGCTCATATGCTTATTGTGCAGCTTCGAGCCCGTAACGAGAGCGGCGACCTTTTGTTCTTCCGTGATCTTCCAATCGATGAAGGCCTCAATGTCCGGATGGTCGATATCGACCACCACCATCTTGGCTGCCCGGCGCGTCGTGCCGCCGGACTTGATGGCGCCGGCCGCCCGGTCACCGATTTTCAGAAAGCTCATGAGGCCCGAGGACTTTCCGCCCCCGGAGAGAGGCTCATTCACGGCGCGGATGCGCGAGAAATTCGTGCCCGTCCCAGAACCATATTTAAAGAGGCGCCCTTCGCGCACCCACAGATCCATGATCCCGCCCTCATTGACGAGATCGTCCTCCACGCTCTGGATGAAACAGGCATGGGGCTGGGGGTGCTCATAGGCGCTTGAGGAGCGGGTCAGCTCGCCCGATTTCGGATCGACATAATAATGGCCCTGGCTCGGTCCATCGATGCCATAGGCCCAATGCAAACCGGTATTGAACCATTGGGGGCTGTTTGGCGCGGCCTTCTGGGTGACGAGCATATGGCGCATCTCGTCGTAATAGGCGCGCGCGTCCGACTCGCTGTCGAAATAGCCGCCTTTCCAGCCCCAATAGGTCCAGGCGCCAGCCATGCGATCAAAGACCTGGGTGGCCGTCTGCTCGCCGCCGAATTCGGTCGCCGGACCATCCTCCTTGGCCTCGGCCGGGGCATTGCGGCGCAGCCAGTCCGGCATGCCCTCTTCTTCAACGGGCGTCACGGCAGAGGGGACACCAGCTTTACGCATATATTTCTGGGCCAGAATGTCCGTGGCCACCTGGCTCCAGGCCGCAGGGACATCCACACCATCCTGGCGGAACACCAGCGTGCCATCCGGATCCCGGATCTCGCTGGTGGTCGTGCGGAATTCGATCCCGTGATAGGGCCCCTGGTCTTCGCGCGTGAAACGACGGTCGATACGCATGCGAACCGTTATCCCTCTACAATTCGGTTGGGCAGTCAGACTGGACTGATTCGAGGTGCCCGCCGCCCGTGCGTGGGGCCGGGACAGGTGCAAACCCTCTGACGAGACGTCCGCTTACACGAGTCGGATCACAGTCGGAAAGTGATTGAACACAAGGTCTTGTGCCGACCCCGTGGCTCACCTACGAACCCTAGTAGCTGATACGCGCAGGCGCAAGATATTGATTGGCGTCGCGTTGGTATCAAGATCTTGGGGATACTAGGGCAGGAGCAGGGCTGGACGTGGACTTGTGGCGGTGCAATAGTCCGCCAAAATCCACGGGGTTTGCTGGACACGGCTGCTCTCACGACGCTGGCTTGTGGTCCAAATTGGACTTGCCGGGCCACGATCTCAGATACTGGATATCCTGCATGATTTCCCTGCTGCGGCTCATTTTTACGTGGTGGAACGGCGTCACCCTCGGAACGTTGCTGAACACATGGGCGAATGGTCGCCATGTCGGCGATGACGATCTTGGGAATCGCTATTACGAGCAGAAGAAACTTCAGAAGGGTCGCAAAGCGCTGCGTCGCTGGGTGATCTACAAGGACTATGCGGAGGCGTCTGCCGTGCCGCCGGAATGGCATGCCTGGCTGCATCACATTGTGGATGAACCGCCCACGGTCAATCCGCCCAAGCGTCAGCCCTGGGAAAAGGATCACCAGCCCAATCTGACGGGAACGCCTGGCGCCTATCGTCCACGCGGCAGTGTGGCCGGTTCCGGCGACCGGGCTCCGGCGACCGGTGATTACGAGGCTTGGCGCCCGGGCGACGGCGCGCCGCCAAAACCGTCACAGCAAGACGGAAACGACACATAATGGCTCTCATCTGGAAGAGTCACTGGGGTTCAGAGGCGAGGTCAACGGGCTCCACTGGCCGATGTGCCGTAACCGCTGCGAGGAACGATGCGTCATAATCTGGTTGAAACGCTGATCGGTGCCGCCGTTGTGGCGGTTGCCGCGTCCTTTTTCTTCTTCGCTTACAGATCGGCCGACACACGCGGCTTTTCCCAGGGCTATGACCTCACGGCCCGCGTGAACAATATCACGGGTGTCGGCATCGGCACGGATGTGCGCATTTCCGGCATCAAGGTGGGGTCCGTGTCCGGCCTCACCCTCGACGACACCACCTTCGAGGCCATTCTCACCATCACCATCGACAGGCAATATGAGCTGGCCGAGGACACGAGCCTCAGCGTTGCGTCGGAAAGCCTGCTGGGCGGCAATTTCGTCACGCTCCAGCCCGGGGGGGACTTTGAAAACCCGCTGCAGGATGGGGATGAAATCGTGCTCGCGACGGGCACGGTGGATATTCTGTCCCTGATCCAGCAGGCCCTCTTCGGTACCGGCGGCAGCACGACCAGTGCGTCGGATGAGTCAGGTGACGCGGCCGAGTCGGAAACATCGTTCTAAGCGAGGGCGAGGAGACACGCATGGTGCAGGGTTTGGTCGGATCAAAATGTGATCGCACTGCCGTCAAAACAGGACGGAGCATGCCTGGTGCCGCCTTGTTCTTTGCAGGCCTGATGGCAGCTTCGGTCTGCGTGCCCTTCATGGTGGTGCCGGCGCTGGCCCAGGATCTTGCGCCTGCTCCCCAGGCGCCGGCCATAGACGAAGACGTCGAAGAGGTTCCCATGCTCGCCGTGCTGCGCGGCCTCGACAAAGTCACGGCCCGGGTGCGCGAATATGAGCTTCCCGTCGGCCAGACCATGCGCATGGGCGGTCTTGAGATCACCGTGAAGGCTTGTCACACCCGCCCGCCCGAAGAGCCGCCTGAGTCGACAGCGTTTCTGGAGATCGATGAACGCCGCTCCCGCGGTCGCGAGCGCATCTTTTCGGGCTGGATGTTCGCGTCTTCCCCCGCGCTCAATCCCCTTGAGCACCCGGTCTATGATGTCTGGGTAATGACCTGCAAAGCCCTTTCCCCGGAACAGGGCGCCTCCAGCCTGTAAAAATCGGCGTCCGAGTCGAGGGCGATCTGAAGCTGCCGGTGGTAATTGATCCGGGGAATCCGGATGGCGCCGAAACGCTCCAAATGGTTGGTCACGAATTGCGTGTCGAGGAGCTGAAAGCCCCCGAACACGAGCCGTGACACCAGATGGACAAGAGCCACTTTGCTGGCGTCCGTTTCCCGGCTGAACATGCTTTCACCAAAAAAGGCCGCGCCGAGCCGCACCCCGTAGAGCCCCCCCACAAGCTCATCCTCCCGCCAGGTCTCCACACTGTGAGCGTGTCCCATGGCATGCAGCGAGCCGTAAAGGGAGAGGATGCGATCATTAATCCAGGTATCGTGGCGATTGGGCGCTTCTTCCGCGCAGCCTTCCATCACGGCACGGAAGGCCGTGTCGATACGGACCTCGAATCGGTCCGAGCGGATGGTGCGCCTCAGGCGTTTGGGCACATGGAAGCCATCGAGCGGCAGGATGCCGCGCTGCTTGGGGTCCACCCAGAACAGTTCCGGGTCGTCCCGCCCTTCGGCCATCGGAAACACGCCGATCGCATAGGCCCGCAGCAGAAGCTCTGGGGTAATTTCGTCCATGGTGTCCCGTGGCTATCGGG
>CAYUYV010000123.1:8044-15679 GCA_964449455.1 uncultured Alphaproteobacteria bacterium
GGTGTCCCGTGGCTATCGGGAAAGGGCGGCGCCGGCGCGCGGCTTCGAACGGCTCAGCCGGCGACGCGCACTATGAGGTTAGGGCCAGGACCGTGGTGGTTCAATGGTGCTTGCATGCGCACTTTGGACTGTCGCTTCGACGAGACACGCGTTGGACGCGCAGCCGCGCCAGGATGGGTCCCATGGCCAGAACGGGACGATCAGAATGGGGTTGATCTGAACGGGGTGAGCGGGCGGGGCGGCTGGCGTGGGCCCGGTAGGGTCGCGCCGTCAGGACCGGGTGGGATCAGACTGGCGGCGCTCCAGATGGGCCTCCAGCCAGTGGATTGTGTAGGCACCGGCCTGGAAATCGTCATTCGCGAGAAGATCCCGGAACAGAGGAATGGTCGTGTCGATGCCGTCTATGACGAACTCCTGCAAAGTCCGGTGCAGACGCCGCAGACATTCCGCCCGGTCCCGACCATGAACGATCAGCTTGCCGATCAAACTGTCATAATAGGGCGGAACGCGGTAGCCCGAGTAAACCGCTGAGTCGATGCGCACGCCCAGGCCGCCGGGAGGGTGATATTCCCGGATCTGGCCGGGGGAGGGAGCGAAGGTGCGTGGGTTCTCTGCGTTGATCCGGCATTCGATGGCGTGTCCCTCGAAGCGGACATCCTCCTGGCGCAGGCTCAAAGGGTCGCCACTGGCGATCAGGATTTGCTCGCGTACCAGATCGACGCCGGTGATCATCTCCGTAACCGGATGTTCCACCTGGATGCGGGTGTTCATCTCGATGAAATAGAATTCTCCGTCTTCCCACAGGAATTCCACCGTGCCGACACCGAGATAGCCGAGCCGCGCGACGGCCTCGGCCACGACATCGCCGATCCGCGCCCGCCCTGCCGCATCGAGTGCCGGGGACGGCGCTTCTTCGACGACTTTCTGATGCCGCCGTTGGAGCGAGCAGTCCCGCTCGCCCAGATGGACCACATTGCCATGGGCATCGGCCACGACCTGGATTTCGATATGGCGCGGCCGCTCCAGATATTTTTCCAGATAGACCGAGCCGTCGCCAAAGGCGCGCTGGGCTTCGGTGCGCGCCGTCGATAGGGCCGTGCTGAGGGCATCCGCGTCCCGGGCGACCTTCATGCCGCGCCCGCCGCCGCCGGCGGCCGCTTTCACCAGCACCGGATAGCCAATGCGTTCTGCGACGTCCCGCGCTGTCTCATCGTCCGTAATGCCGCCTTCGGACCCGGGAACCACGGGAATGCCAGCCTCAGCGACGGCCCGTTTTGCAGCGATCTTGTCGCCCATCAGGCGGATATGTTCGGCCCGCGGGCCAATGAAGACGATGTCGTGGGCATTCACGATTTCCGCAAAGCGCGCATTCTCGGACAAAAAGCCATAGCCGGGGTGAATGGCCTGGGCGCCCGTGATCTCACAGGCCGCGATGATGGCCGGGATGTTGAGATAGCTGTCGACGGCCTGGGGCGGGCCAATGCACACGCTTTCATTGGCAAGGCGCACATGCATGGCATCGGCGTCCGCCGTGGAATGCACGGCCACGGTCTTGATGCCCAGATCCTGGCAGGCCCGATGGACCCTCAAGGCGATTTCGCCGCGATTGGCGATCAGGATCTTGTCGAACATTGACTTTCCTCAGGCCCCCTTGTGGCACAGGGCAACTTCCGATCGGTTCGGATCATTCGATAATGAGCAGCGGTTCGCCGAATTCCACGGGCTGTTCATTGGCCACGAGAATCTTGCTCACCGTGCCCGAGCGCGGCGCGGGAATGTGGTTCATGGTCTTCATGGCCTCAATGATCATCACCGTCTGGCCCTCTTTGACGCTCGCGCCCTCACGGACGAATGCGGGCGCATCGGGCTCGGGTGCGATATAGGCGGTGCCAACCATGGGCGACTTGACCACTCCGGGATGGGAGGCGAGATCGTCCCGGCTTTCGGGGCCGCCCGCGACGGGTGTGGGTTGAATCGGGGCGGCCTGTTGGGCTGGTGCGGGCTGGGCTGCGGTCAGCGGAAAGACCGCGCCGTGGACCGGCGGTGCCTGGCGGGCCACGCGCAGGCGCAGGCCGTTCTGCTCAACCTCGATTTCCGTCAGATCCGTTTCCGTCAACAGGCTGGCCAGCTCCCGGATCAGTTCCTGATCGACGGTGTTGCGGGCCGGCGCGCCCTGTTCTGGACTGCTGCGGGCCGGTTTAGGGGCTTCGCTCGCTTTTTGAGTCACGATATCGACCTCTCGATTCCGCCACTATGCGGGTGCCAGCGGGGGCCGGATCGCATGGTCCGGGTATCGGCGCTTTAGCGCTGAGCCCGGGCGGAAACAGGGTTTTTGAAAAACGCACGATCGGACCCATCCCATGGGCCTGGTCGTGCCGCCTTGTGTCCGCTGGTGGATGCCCGGTCCTTGTGAACCGTGTTTCCCCGCGAAACGCTCATCCCCGCGCCCGACGATGGGCTGATTCTGCGTCTGGATCGCTTATCCCCAATGGGCCGCGAGCGCGTCCATCGCCAGGAGATAACCCGTTGCCCCAAAACCGCAAATCAGCCCTTTGGCTGCAGGGGTAATCGTTGAATGGTGGCGGAACGTCTCACGTTTAAACAGATTGGACAAGTGGACCTCGATCACCACGCCCTCATAGCTGAGCAGCGCGTCATAAATGGCGATGGAGGTGTGGCTATAGGCCCCGGCATTGATGATGATGCCGTCGCAGGTGTGCCGCGCTTCCTGGATCCAATCGATCAAGGTGCCTTCCGTATTGCTCTGCCGGAAGACAAGGTCGAAGCCCAGTGCATGGGCCTTTTCCCCCATCATGGCTTCGATGTCAGCCAAAGTCGTCGAGCCGTAGATCTCAGGCTCACGGGTTCCCAGCAGATTGAGATTGGGCCCGTTCAGGGTGAGGACCCGTTTGCGGGACGCAGGGCTGGGGGTGGGGGCATTGGTCATGGGCGCAGGGTCCTCTTCTGGGTGCTTGTGCGGCTCTGCCCAAACGCATACATCCCGGTCATCACAATGAACATCACAAGGGCTGTCGTGTCGTGAAGCTGATCATCAACGGCGAGACGAGGAGCGTGGACGGACCATTGACCGTGCACGGATTGCTCGAACACCTGGAGCTTCCGGCTGCGAAAATCGCGGTGGAACGTAATCTGGAGATCGTGCCCCGCTCCCTCTATGCCGAGACGGCGCTGAGTGACGGCGACCGCCTGGAAATCGTGCATTTCATCGGAGGAGGGTGAGGGCGTGTTCGAGGATCCCCTGAATGTTGCAGGCCGGCAGTTCAACTCCCGGCTCATTATCGGAACCGGCAAATACGCCTCCTACGCCCAGAACGCGCGCGCGCTGGAAGCCTCCGGTGCCGAGATCATCACGGTGGCGGTCCGGCGGGTGAATTTGACTGACCGGTCAAAACCCATGCTGGTCGATCATATCGACCCGCAGAAATACACTTTTCTCCCCAACACGGCGGGGTGTTACACGGGCGAGGACGCGGTGCGCACCTTGCGCCTGGCCCGCGAGGCGGGCGGCTGGTCCCTGGTCAAGCTTGAAGTGCTCGGCGATCCCAAAACCCTTTATCCTAATATGCGCGAAACCCTGCGTGCGGCTGAGATGCTGCTCCAGGACGGTTTTGAGGTCATGGTCTATTGCAGTGACGACCCCATTGCCGCGAAAGAACTGGAGAACATGGGCTGCTGCGCAATCATGCCCCTTGGCGCGCCGATTGGCTCCGGTCTTGGTATCCAGAACCCCGTCCATATTCGATTGATCGTGGAGCAGGCCCGCGTGCCCGTAATCGTGGATGCGGGGGTCGGGACAGCGTCGGATGCGACGATTGCTATGGAACTGGGCTGCGATGCGGTCTTGATGAACACCGCGATCGCGCAAGCCCGGGATCCAATCAAGATGGCCCATGCCATGCGCCGGGGCGTTGAGGCGGGCCGCTTTGCCTATCTCGCGGGCCGCATGCCCCGCCGATCCTACGCAGACCCGTCATCACCCTTGGCGGGTCTGATCTGACCCGCCCGACCGAGATCGCCGATATCGGCCGGGCGCCAGGACTCCAACTGTCTGAGTCAGGCCGTTAGTTCAGGAGGGTCGGATCGATCTCGCCGCCCGGGAACAGGGACAGGATTTCCTGCACATGGCCTGGCTGGTCCGAGCCGTCGAAGGCCACCTCTGTTTTGCTGAGGCCGGTGTCGACCCGCGGGGCCTGGGGGCCAGCTCCGGGCTGCTGCTCCGGCTGCGGCGCGACGAAGGGCAGCAGGCGGCGCGCGATGGTTTCGAAAGCGGCCACATTCACCACCACATTGCCCTTCGGCAGACCGTAATCAGCGGTTAGATAGCGGGACACGGCGGCGTCCTCACCAATCTTGAAGGCTTTGATAAAGGCATAGGTGTTGTTGAAATCGTTGAGACGCGCCAGGTCATAGGGCTCTTCACCAGCCGCAAACAGCGCGATGATCCGAACCGCGGCGCACCGGCCCTGGGAGCAGGCCGACGGGATCATGATGAAGCGCAGATTGTTAGGGCTCATCACATTGAGCGCCTGGCTGCCGTCAGAAAACACCCGCACGGCCGAGCGGTAACCAAAATCGGTGAGAATGCTCTGAAGGCCCGGAATGTCGAAGCCGGGCATCATCTCGGAAGGATCCTGAGTCTGGGCCCGGCTCGGCGTGGTCGCGCACAGGCTGGCAAACAGGACGGCGGCCATGAGGTAACGCATAGGATGATCCTTACTGGTGGCCGTCGACCCGAGGCAATGGCACTCACGGGCTCCGGCAGGGTCCGGAGGGCCCGCCATTCCCAAGCGTGACCCAGTTCAGTTTTGTTGTCATCCCAGTGTCATCCGGTGAAGGTGCTGTCGTCCAGCCCCTATCGTAAGATCGATTGTTTCCAATCAGGCCCCTTACGGCTTCGCCTCGGAGATGAGGTGGCGGACCATCTCTTCGCGCCAGCCCGTGACCGGTTCCGACCCGACAATGAAGCTCGGTGTGCCGTTGACCTTCAGGGCTGTGGCCATCTTGCGATGGGAATCGACGATTTCCTGGGTTTTGGGGCTGTTCATGTCCTTTTGGAACCGCTTTGCATCAAGGCCCATATCCTTGGCCATGGCGACCATGCGGGCCTCGTCAAAGGATCCGCTGGCGCCCATCAACGCCCGGTGCATGTCGAAATAGCGGTCCTGATAGCCAGCCGCGATCGCCGCTTTGGAGGCGGTCACTGATTGCGGGCTCAGAATCGGAAATTCAACAAAGGCGACCGCCAGTTCCTTTTCGTCCTCGATCATCTCCAAAACGGAGGGCATGGCCTGTTTGCAGAAGCCGCAGCGATAGTCGAAGAACTCGACCATCCGGATTTTGCCCTTCGGATTGCCGGCGATATGCAGGCCCGGAAGGGACCACACGGCATCCAGGTTCTGGGAAATTGACTCCCGCTGCGCCTGTTCGGCATCCCGCTCCTGGCGCATCTCAAATTCGTTCAGCGCTTCGATGATCATCTCGGGATTGTCCATGAGGATCTGGCGCACCTGCTCGCTGAGCCCAGCCGGCACGGCGACCTTCTCGGCATTCGCGGAGCCGGACAGGATGGCGGCGGTGAGGCCGGCCGCGGCGATGGCGGAAAAGGCGCAGGCGCTGAGGGTGGCAAATCGGCGGGCCATGGGGGTCTCCCTGGTGAATGGCATCAAAGCGGGGTGATGGAGGCGCCAGTCCGGCTGCCCCCGAAACGGAGTGGAGGGTGACGTCCGCTCACCGGCGACGCTGGCTCCGGACGGCCTCCCGGGTGGCGATGAGAATGTCGTTGGCGCGATTCCATTCCGGCGAGCCCGGTGCCAGACGCGCCCGCGCCCGGGCTGCGAATTGGACAGCCTGGCGGGCATTGCCGGCAATGTAAAACCGTTCCGCCGTGGCCAGATTGGCCATCACTTCGTTCTCCAGCCGGGAATAGGCAATGGCGAGCTGGTGCCAGACAAAGGAGTTCTGGCCGTCCTGGCGCGCTGCTTCCTTCAGATAGACAAGGGCCCGCGCGGCAACCTCCTTGTCGGTCCCGGTTTCGTCGGTGGCGAGCAGGGCCTGGCCGAGCAACAGCTTGAACAGGCCCTCCGTCGGCAGCAGGTCAACGGCCTTCTCATATGGCGCGATCGCGTCCGCGGGGCGGCCACTTTCGAACAAAGCCTGGCCTTTCAGTTCCCGGAAATAAGGGTTGTTGGGATCCGCTTCGATCAGCGGATTGACCTCATCAAGGGCCTGCTGCACGGAGCCTTGCTGGAAATGCGCGACCGTCCGGGCGTAACGCGCCTCCTGGGAGGTATCGCTCGCCGGATAACGCCGGAAGGTCACATCCGGCCGGTCCAAAAAGCCGCGGATCTTTGCCTTCACGAGGCTCAGTTGGCGGATGTCTTCGGCACTGTCACGCACCTGCGTGTGAGGCGATTCGCCGACGCGGCTGCGCAGGGCGGCGATACGATCGCTGGAGAGGGGGTGTGTGCGCACAAACGGATCGCGCCGTCCGGGCACCAGCAGCTCCTGATCCCGGAACTTGCCGAAGAATTCGATCAGGCCTTGGGACGAGGTACCCAGGGAGTCGAGATAGGTGACCGCGGCCTGGTCAGCGGAGGCTTCCTGGATCCGGCTGAAGGACAGGAACCGGCGCTGGGCGACATGCTGGCCACCAAGCAGCAGGGCAAGACCCGCATCGGGCGCCCCGGCCGCGACAGCCAGAATACCAAGCGCCATGGTCACGAGGGCCGGCGTTGTTGCAGCAGCGGCGGCATCGTCAAAGCGGGCCACATGGGCACCGGCAATGTGGCCGGTTTCGTGCGCGATCACGCCGATGATCTGGTTCGGGGTGTCGGCGGCCAGAATGAGGCCCGTGTGAATGAACATGCGCCGGCCGACGGTAACAAAGGCGTTGATGGCCGGGTCATTGATCAAATAGAGGCGCACGGAACTGGGCTGAAGGCCGGCGGCCGCCAGAATCGGATCGGTCCAGCGCCGCAGCATGCGTTCGGTTTCTGCATCCCGGATGAGGCTGATGCTCTGTGTCTGGCCCGCAGACGGCGTGAGCAGGACGGCCAGGACCACAAGACAGCTCAAAGCGGCCCGCGCCGCCCTCAAGACATTGGGGAAACCGGAAAAGCCAGAGCGCGAAGGCGATAGGTCAATCATCATGTGCTGCCGCTGTGTCGCTGTGTGTCAAAAATCGTGAACCGCCGCCGCGGCGAGTGTGCCTGCCCGTCGCGACCATGTCATCTGGCTTGCCCGTGAACGGCTTGCGCGCTCAGCCATTCCTGTCCGGTTGCCCGCCTCTTTGTCCCTCCGGTTCTGAACGCCAGGAGCCAGGACTTGCCTTTGCAATTGGGCCTTCCCTAGTGTCGTTTTTTTTAAAAAAATAACAACCTGACAGATCACCACCCCCCCCATGCGGCCTCACCCCAACCGGCGTAATCCGTAACCCGAATCTGCCTCTACGCAACCGCCGATCGTTGATTTTAAAGCGAAAGTTAGGTTCGTTTGGTTGCAAACCCTTTTTCCCACCCTCTCCCCGGCAAGGAGATTGATTTAGGAATATTAACCTAGGCTAAGTTGCGCCGCAAGCGTCGCCTGCCTAACTCCACCGGTCATCTCGATCGCGCG
>CAYUYV010000124.1:0-15193 GCA_964449455.1 uncultured Alphaproteobacteria bacterium
GTGATCCGCACCCTGGCGATCCCATTTGCGCAACGGACCCATCAACCATGGCTGACACTCCCAAGAAACCCGCCGCTGAGACCCAGGACGACACCGGGCCCGATTACCGGGATACGCTGTTCCTGCCCCAGACGGATTTTCCCATGAAGGCGGGACTGCCCCAGCGGGAGCCGGAATGGCTCGCCCAATGGAATGCCATGGATCTTTACGGCAAGCTGCGCACCCAGTCGAAGGGCCGCGAACCCTTTACGCTCCATGACGGCCCGCCTTACGCCAATGGTCATATCCATATGGGCACGGCCATGCAGAAGGTGCTGAAGGACATGGTCGTGCGCTCCCATCAAATGATGGGGCGGGATGCGGCCTTCGTTCCGGGGTGGGACTGTCACGGCCTGCCCATCGAGTGGAAGGTGGAGCAGCGCTACCGGGCAGACGGCAAGAGCAAGGACGAGGTGCCCGTCGTCGAATTTCGCAAGGAATGCCGGGAGTTTGCCCAAGGCTGGATCGATATCCAGCGCGAGGAGTTCAAGCGCCTCGGGGTGATGGGCGACTGGGACAATCCGTACACGA
This sequence comes from uncultured Alphaproteobacteria bacterium, assembly GCA_964449455.1. Taxonomy (GTDB): domain Bacteria; phylum Pseudomonadota; class Alphaproteobacteria; order JAJFIK01; family JAJFIK01; genus CAYUYV01. Next base: position 571 of record CAYUYV010000124.1, read on the forward strand.
CCATGGCCTATGCGGCCGAGGCGCGCATTGCCCAGGAGTTCATGAAATTCGTCATGGACGGCTCGCTTTACCTGGGTTCAAAGCCCGTCATGTGGTCCGTGGTCGAACGGACGGCCCTTGCCGAGGCCGAGGTCGAGTATCACGAGAAGAAATCGCCGACCATCTGGGTGCGCTTTGCGGTCGTGGACGGCCATGAAAGTGTGAAGGATGCCAGCATCATCATCTGGACCACCACGCCCTGGACCATCCCCGGAAACCGGGCCGTCTGCTACTCCACCAAAATTCCGTATGGCGCCTATCGCGTCGATGCGGTTGCTGAGGGCTCGCTCGCCCGGGAAGGCGAGGTCCTGATCCTGGCCGATGCCCTGTCGGCCCAGGTCGCGACGGACGCAAAGATTGAAACCATGACGCGCCTCCATGATGCGGATCCGGCCGGCGCCACCTGCCGCCATCCCCTGTGGGGCCTTGAGGGCGCCGAGGGCGGCTATGACTTCACCGTGCCGCTGCTCGACGGGGACCATGTGACCGACGAGGCCGGAACGGGCTTTGTCCACACGGCGCCTGGCCATGGCCAGGACGACTATGAGGTTGCGACCCTGAAACACGGCATCGAGGTGCCCCATACAGTGGACGAGGACGGCACCTATTTCGCCAGCGTGCCTTTCTTTGCCGGCAAGACCATTTACACCGCCGAAGGCAAGGACGGGGACGCCAATGGCACGGTGATCAAGGCCCTGATGACCGCCGGCAGCCTGCTGACCAAAGGCAGCCTGCGCCACTCCTATCCCCATTCCTGGCGCTCCAAGGCGCCGGTCATCTTCCGCAACACGCCGCAGTGGTTCGTCAGTATGGAAAAGACCGGCCTGCGCGAGAAGGCCCTCAAGGCCATTGATGCGGTCAAATTCATCCCCGAACAGGGGCGCAACCGGATCCGGGCCATGGTGGAAAGCCGCCCCGATTGGGTGCTCTCACGTCAGCGGGCCTGGGGCGTGCCGCTCACCGTGTTCTACAACAAACAGACCCGGGACCTGCTCCGAGACGAGGCCGTCAATGACCGTATTGCCGCCGCCTTCCGGGAAGAGGGCGCCGATGCCTGGTTCAATGGGGACCCCAAACGCTTTCTTGGCGATGCGCATGATCCAGAGCAGTGGGAGCCGGCCCGCGACATTCTCGATGTGTGGTTCGACTCTGGCTCAACCCATGCCTTCGTGCTCGAGGATCGGGAGGACCTGCACTGGCCCGCGGATCTTTATCTTGAAGGCTCCGACCAGCACCGGGGCTGGTTTCAATCCTCTTTGCTCGAAAGCTGCGGCACGCGGGGCACGGCGCCCTATCGGGCGGTGCTGACCCACGGCTTCTTGGTTGATGACCAGGGGCGTAAGATGTCGAAGTCGCTCGGCAATGTCATTGAGCCCCAGCAGCTCATCGATCAGTATGGGGCTGATATCATCCGGCTTTGGGTGTCGAGTGCCGACTTCACCGAGGATCTGCGCCTCGGCAAGGAGGTGATCAAGGGCACGGTCGATGCCTATCGCAAGCTGCGCAACACCATGCGGTTCCTGCTCGGCGCCCTCCACGGCTTTTCCGAGGAGGAGCGCTTGCCGGCGGCCGAGATGCCGCTGGCGGATCGCTGGGTGCTGCACCGGATTGCCGAACTCGATGGGGAGATCCGCGAGGCCTATGCGAGCTTTGACTTTAACCGGGTCTACCAAAACCTGCTCCATTTCTGCAACAATGATCTGTCGGCGTTCTATTTCGATATCCGCAAGGATTCGCTCTATTGCGACCGGCCGGATGCGACCCGGCGGCGGGCCTGCCGCACGGTGATGGACGCGCTTTTCAACACGCTGACGGCCTGGTTCGCGCCGGTCCTGTGCTTCACCATGGAGGAGGTCTGGCGTTGCCGCCATGGTGAGGCCGACAACTCCGTACACCTGCGCACCTTCCCGCAGATCCCGTCCGAGTGGCGGGACGACGCGCTCGCCGCCCGCTGGGCCGCTATGCGCAAGGTGCGCCGTGTGGTGACCGGTGCCCTGGAGGTGGAGCGCCGGGAGGGCCGGATCGGCTCAAGCCTTGAGGCTGCGCCCGTGATCCATGTCTTGGATGCGGACCTTGCCAAGGCCATCGAGGGCCTCGACATGGCCGAACTCGCCATCACCAGCAGCGCGAGCGTCACGGACGGGGAGGGGCCCGAGACCGCCTTCCGCCTGGAGGATGTGTCCGGTGTCGCCGTCGAGCCCCGCCTCGCCGAAGGCCGCAAATGCCGCCGCTCCTGGAAAATCCTCCCCGAAGTCGGCACCCACCCGACCTACAAAGACCTCACCCTGCGCGACGCTGACGCTGTGGAGGCCCTGGTCAAGGCGGGGAAATGGTCCGTGGAGGGCGGCAAAAAAGATGCGCCTGCCCCCGGCATGACATGATGCGGGAAGGCGCCGCCGGCCGGGGCCGAATGGCTGGTCGGGGCCGGATCGCTGGTCGGGGCCGGATCGCTGGTCGGGGTTTGTAACCCCGACCCCATGGTCACGCTTTGCCATCCGGTTGATAAGCATGCGGACTGGATTAAAAACCCAGTTCGGCGTGCCACTCGAACCGGTGGCGTGCTCATGCCTCACTTTGCGAGGCCTTCACGGGCGCTTCAGGGACGTGTGCCTGAACGAGACACTGTTCCGCTCGATCCGTCATGCCCGTGAACGGATCAATACCTGGACCCTGGACGACAACACCGCCAGGCCCCATCCGGCCATCGGGTACCGGACACCGTCGGCCTTTGCCGCCACCTTGAAATGCCAAGTGCTGGGCGAAACTCCGCCGCCCCACTCCCCCACAGCCCTTCCGTCCACCGCCCATTCTGTCCCTGTGAATGCGCAAACTCTATTCCCAGCCAGATGGGAGGCCGGGCGCAGAGCACGGGTTGAATGTATTCAGCCCTTCAGGCGACGGATCAACTTTCATGAACACTATTGCAATTCAAAAGGGGTGAATAAGTCGAATCTATATTGGATATTCACGGCGTGAAGGCGGGCAGGATCCTGTCAGCGGTCATTTGCATGGTGCGTGCGTTTTGATCATGGGCTGTGGCCACAACAATGAGATCAAGCGCATCAATCAAGATGATATATTGACCGCGGCCGCCTTGTGCGGATGTGCTGAAATAGGTTTTGTCGCCCGTGTTCATGTCCGCCTGCCACCAGTAATAGCCATAACCGGCATTTGAGACGCTGCCATCAACAAAGAAGATGTCTTCGATGCCGGGGCCGCCCCGGACAATTCTGTTGATTGATTTGGCCACGAATGCCGGAGGAATGAGTTGTTCCCCATCCCATTGGCCATGGTTCATGGCCAACACTCCCCATTTCAACATCGTGCGCGAGGTCATGCTCGATCCAGCAGCCCCAGTGGGAAGGCCACTGACGTCCGTGCGCCATGCAAAATTCGTGATGCCCATCCTGTCGAGAAGTTCTGTTTTCAAAAAACGCTCCGCGGATCCGGGCACGACGGCATCAAGGACGTGCATGACCAGTGCCGGGTCAAGGCTTTGGTAATAGAAATGTTGGGACTCCGTGGTGATGGGGGCACTAGACTCTAGAACAGCCTGTATTTGCCTCCCTTCTTTTAAATGGCCTTCTTTTAAATGGCTTGCACGCTTTCGGAAGGCGTCTCTTTTATCTTTGCGAATGCGAATACCCGAGCGCATGGTCATCGCCTTGTGAAGGGTGACCATTTCTGCGCCTTCGACGAATTTTGTCCGGTCGAGATCTTCAAAAAAGCGGATCAAAGGGCGGTCCAAGTCAGCCATGGTCAGATAGCCCAGCTGAATGGCGCGCCCAATGGCCAGGTTCGTATAGGCCTTGGTCACCGACAGTTGGGGATGGGGCAGGTCAACCCGGCCGCGCAGATAGTAGGATTCAAACAGGAGCTTGCCCTTGTGGCTAATCAGCAGGCTGTCGAACCGGCCGTGCTCACCATCGGCGATCTCCCGTGCCAGCTTGACGATCCTGTCTTTATTGCCGCCGTCCCTGCCTAGGACGCCGACCAAGAGGCCATCCTTTCTGTCCGCTGGTGACGCATCGATGAAGGCGTCCTCAAGGTAAGGAATATCCTGGAAGGGGAGTGTGGCCTCGGCGGCCGTGGCCTCCGGCGCGCGGTCATCATGGCCCTCTGCGGCCATGGCGGCGACGCCGCTCAAACCAATCAACAGTGGGATGACGACTGAGTGCTTGAGTTTTTGATAAAAGGCCATAAGTGCTCCCTGGGCGGAAGGGATTGCCACCTCTGCCGCCGGCTTCGTCAGGTGTTCCGGACGCCCCATAAAGATCCTTTTAGTGCCTCCCCGCACCAATGTCGGCGATCCCTGGATCTTGCCCGCACAACATCTCAAAACTGTGTTTCAAAGCCAGGGACCTCAAAAGAGACTGATTTGATATGGTTTGAAATGGGGCGCTGATCGATCCCTCACGGTCAGGAAGCCGGAAAAAGGGGGCCGCCGTCACTTCCAGCACGCCCGGTCGCCCCGGCCTTTATGGCTGTGGTCAAGCATCCAGGCATGGGCGTCAATACTGTGCCAGCACTCGACCTGGGTGTTGTTCCTGGACACGCCATTGATCAGGGTGTCAGCATAATCGAAGGACGAGTAGGGCCGGGCCTCGCCCACATGCACATAGGTAATATCCTCCGTACTCGGCGGAAGCATGGGCACGAGATCGGGGGCATTGCAGATCCGCACTGCGCTGTCGATTGCGCGGGTCATGCCCCTGAATATGCCATTGCCCGGCCGCGGCGCGCCGACCGTGATCAGGTCCGTGCCCGTCACCTGGCCTGAGCGGGCAAGCTCCGTGGCGATCAGGATGGCGAGGGCGCCGCCCAGGCTGTGGCCCGTCACGGTGACCCTGCGCCCGGCAAAAGCGCCGTCCTGAAGGGCTGTGGCGAGAGACCCTTTGAAGGTGCCGCGGTCAAAGGTGAGGGCGTTGTGAAGATCCAGGAACTCTTTGTGAACCTGAGCGCCATTGTCCGCATCCGGATAAGGGATCTGGGACGCCTCAACGGAACGGGCCCATGCGCCGGGCCTCAGCGTGCCGCGCAGGACGATGAGATCTGTGTCCGTTTGCAGGTCCCTGGCCCAGAAGCCGTAAAGGGTTCGGCTGCGTCGGGCTCGCCGGCGCCGCTCCGTGTCCCGCCCCGGTTTGCCGAGGACGAGGGCCTTGAGGATCAGCGCGTCGGCGGGAAACGCTGCTTCCGGCGTCCGCCCCCTGTCGAAGGCCTCTGCCATGGCATAGGCGGCCGGAAGGAAGCGCACGGACGCATAAAGCGCCGGATCTTCCGCACCGCCCGCGGCCGGTCGCTCGGCCCGCAGCCGCGTAAACGGATCGTCAGCGATGTCACTTTGGGCCGCCGGGCCAAGCACCTCCGGACAGGTCATCCAATAGGGTGTCTCAGCTTTGGCCAAGGGGGTTTGAAAGCGCGGGATCTGGGCCTCGGGGCCGGGAAACTGCCGGCCGGTGCATGCGGTCAGCGTGGCCAGAAGACAGGCGAGGCCCGCGGCCCCTGTTTGCGCGATTCTTCCCATAACCACCCTCCGCTGATCCCTATACCCCCCATATCGATCTGATCTTTGCGCGGGATGGTCAACCGAATTTAGGGTAGGTGCTGGACGCGCTTCGCGCACAGGTGTGGTGTCGAGGCCATTGCGGCGGTGGCCTGCGTCAACTGCTCTTCGAGTGCGCCCAGCCGAGGCTGCGGCATCACAACACATCGCTCCCTTTTTCTCCGAATGGCGGCAGGGGGCCTGCGATCAGGGGCGGGATCGGGTCCTGTGTCATTCGCTCGGTGAGATAGGCGATGGCCGCATCGAGCTGGGCATCGGCGCCGTGAAAACTCGCCACAGGTGGATTGATGACCTCGATCATCGGGGCAACGCCATGGCCTTCGATGAGCCATTGCCCCTCCAGGTCGAATTTCGGGGACTCGCCGATGCTGGCGACGCCGCCATCCACCAGGCTGTTGCTCCGTGTCAGGGCGATCGCCGCGCCGGCCGTTCGCGTGCCGATCAAGTGGCCGAGGTCAAGGGCCTTGGTACCAGCTGCGAAATTCTCCCCGTCGGAATAGGTGCTCTGGTCGATCAGGACGGCAAGATGGCCCCGGAAGGTCTGTGGCATGATGGTGCGTGCGGGCCCTTCAAGGCTCCATTGGCGGAAGGCCCAAACCCGGCGCATCAGCACATTGAGCAATGCTGACGACACATTGCCGCCCGTATTGCCCCGGACGTCGATGATCAGTCCATCCTTGTCCACATGTTCAAAGAAGTCCCGGGCAAAGGTGCCGAGATCGGAATGGAGCATGGATTCCAGATGCAGATATCCGATACGTCCTTCTGAAACGCTCCGCACACGTGTGCGGCGGTGCTCCACCCAGTCCTGATACCGAAGCTCTGCGTTTTCCCATGACATGATCGGATTGACGATCACGCTGATTTCGGCCCCGTCCCGCAACAGGTCAAGGCGCACTTGCTCGCCCGCCCTGCTGCGCAGCGCCCGGGAAAGATCGGCTTCGCTGGCCACCGCTCGTCCGTTTACGGCTTTAAGAATGTCGCCTTCGCGCACGTCCACCTGGGGCCCCTCGAGCGGGCCTTGCGTCTCTGGCCGATCCGCCTCCCCCCGATAGATGAGGGTGAGTTTGAGGCCGCCAGGGACGCGGCCAAATTCGGCACCAAGACAGCCCGGCGATCCTTCTTCGCGGTTGAACCTATTTTCTCCCCGTCCCACCTGGCTGTGCAACAGGCCCAGCTCCGCGATCATTCGTTCAAGGAGGTCATTGAGCTCTTGCCGGTGACCGATTCGATCAATGAAGGGCAGGTATTTCTCCAAAACCCCATCCCAATCGAGGCCGCGCATGTCCGGGTCGAAGGAATATTCCCGGTGCAGCCGCCAGGCATCCAGCAGCATCTGCCGCCATTCTTCCCGAGGCTCGATGAGCATCCGCCAATCATGAATATTGATCTGCATGTTTGGTTTGAGCGGCGGCAGGCTTGCCTTGGCAGGCGCCAAGGTGACCGTGTCAGAAAAGCTCCCCAAGTCATGAATACTTTGACGGATCAAAAGCGTTTTGCGATCCCGGCTCAGTTCGAAACCGGTGACATGCCAGGCAAAATCCGTGAGTTTGGGTTCGGTTTTACTGATGGACAGGCTGATGAGGCGGGAGGCACCGTCGGAGTGGACCTGGACATAGAGCAACCCCTCGGTCACGGCGAGCTTGATCATGTTTTCAGGGTCAAGCGGAACCGGCCAGAGGCGGCGCGCGAGGCCCTCAAAAAGAATCTCGGGCTCCGGTGCCGGTTCGTCAGTCTCTTCCCCATCTTGATCAGGAGCTGGAGTGCCCTCTTCCGGTCCTGCCTGGGTTTCGGCATCATCGTCACTTGGCGAATTGGCCTGGGGGCCAACGGAATCATCCGCTTCTTGATTTTCCCCATTCACCCCATTGTCAGCCAGGATGGACAGTTCATCATCGGGCTGGAATGGAAAGCGGGCGGTGGGAACCAATTGCAGGGCAAAGACCTCGCCGTTCCGCTCGAAGGCCGTGCCAATCGCCCGGTCGCTGTGCACAAATGGGTTGGCTGCCTCATAATGCCGTTTTGAGATGAAATAGAGCCAGTGCCCATCCGGCGAGAAGACAGGGGAATAGGAGTTGAATTTCGCAGTTGTCACGATTTCCCTGCGATTTGCCTCCAGATCCCGCAAGACAACTCTGTCAACGAACCGTTTGTCCCAGATCGTGTAGGCCAGATAGCGGCCGCCCGAGGACCAGGTGAAATCCTCAAATGCCCAATAGAAACCGCTTTCCCCGGTCTCCAGGAGCGTGCGTGCGAAACTCTCCAGATCAAGCGACCACAGGCGGGCCTTTTTGTCATGAAACAGTAAGTATTGGCCGTCCGGAGACGGATGGAGGGTCCAGATATGGGCATCTGAGTCACGGGTGATCTGCTCGGCCTCGCCCCGGCCATCGGCAGGATAACGCCAGATCTCCCCGAACCGGTCCTGATCCAGAATGACGAAAACCCATTTTCCATCGGCGCTGATGACGGCGTCCCGGGCCCGCGCTCCGGGCGGAACATCAAGCTCGATGCGCCGGCGCTCGCCTGTGAAGACGATGGCGGCGCGTCCCCGCACGGTGGTCGTGACCCGGTCAGCATCCGGGCCCAGATGGATGGATTCCGTCCTGTTGTTCCCGGCCCAAACGAAACGGGCCCGGCATTGCTCCCGGCTGCTGATCAGGGTCAGCGGGATCTGCCTTTCATCGCTCGTGAGCAGGTTGAAGCGGAAGAGATCGGCACCGCGCTGATAGACAATCTGGTCACGGTCAATGCACGCGCCGCGCAGCTCCCAGCCGGTGAAATGCGAGTGCTGATGGAGATCCCCGGTCTGCGGGTCGACCGACCAGATATTGTCCGCCCCCGACTGGTCGCTGATAAAGGCAATCCGTCCGTGCCACCACATGGGATGATGGATGGGCCCATCGAAATCCGGGATCAGGCGTTCGGCTTCTTCCATCTGACCCGCTTTGTAGCGCCAGAGTTGGGCCATGAGCCCGCCCCGGTAGAGTACCGCATTGTCATTGAACTGAGAGAGGCCAAAGCGGGTGATATAGAATGTGCCGTCGGGGGCTATGGCTGCATTTGTGGCGCCGTCAAAGGGAACCGCGGTGATGGCCCCACTATCGGGGTCGACGAGGCTCAGCCGTGCGGGCAAGGGAGCCTGCCGCGCGTCATTGGCGAACAGGACGTGTCCGTCCGGGGTCCAGCCGCGCGTGAAGGCGTTTGCATCGAAGGTGAGTTGCTGTGCCGGTCCTCCGTCCACGGGCATGACATGGACTTGGGCGAGACCGGCATGGCGCGCGGTAAAGGCGACAAGACGGCCATCGGGCGACAGGGTGGCATCGCTGACCTCCTCGACGCTTGAAGTCAGACGTGCTGCTGAACCGCCCTGGGCAGGCGCCCGCCACAGATCGCCTTCGCTGGCAAAGACAAGGATGTCACCGCGTTGCGACGGATCCTGATAATATCCCTGAACACCTTGCCCGCGCGATTGAATGGTGCTGGCGCCGTGCCGACCACCGTCCGATACTGTGTTGGTCGCCGTCCGGGCTTTTCCCGAAGACTGTGCAGGCCCCATGGCATTTCCCCCAAATCCCCAAATTCCATCCGTGGGAACCAGCCACGCCCACGGCTCAGGCCAACTTTAAGATTTCTGCCGTGCGGAGGGAATCGGGCTCACGCCAGTTTGTGTTGTAGGCCTTGCCCGATTGCGTTGAATAGGGCGCCTGCAAATCGCCACAAGAGGACATGGGAACGTCATGAGCGGAGACAATCGCCAGCATGGGGCCGTCCAGATGCGGACTGATAGCCGGGATATGAGCCTTTGGGGTCATCTCATCACCGCAATCGCCTTTGCGGCCGTGGCTGTGTGGCCGGGACTGGCCTCGGCCCGGGAGCCCATCGCGCGCTTTGCTGCCCATGAGCCAGGATCCGAAATGACCGTTGATCACAGCGCCTTTGCCGCCTTTCTGGAGCGTTTTCTCGTTGAGGCGGAGGATGGCGTACATCGTGTGCGTTACGCCGCAGTGACGGCGGAAGATCATCAGGCCCTCAAGGCCTATATCGCCGCGCTTGAGGCCACATCGGTCTCACGCCTCGCCCGCCCGGAGCAATTTGCGTTCTGGGCCAATCTCTACAATGCGCTGACCCTTGATGTGGTGCTCGATGCCTATCCCGTGCGCTCCATCCGCGCGATCCGACCGACCCTGTTTTCCATCGGCCCCTGGGGCAAGGAGCGGGTCATGGTTGAGGGTGAAGATCTCTCCCTTGACGATATCGAGCACAACATCATGCGCGGTCATTGGCAGGACAACCGGGTGCATTACGCTGTGAACTGTGCCTCCATTGGCTGTCCCAATCTGCTGGCTAAACCCTTCAGCGGCGCGACCCTGGAAGCCGATCTCGATGCTGCGGCCCGGGCCTACATCAATCATCCCCGCGGGGTGCGTGTCGAAGACGGATCCGTGATCGCGTCCAAGATCTATCGTTGGTATGGCGAGGATTTCGGGGGGACCGAGGCCTCCAAGCTCGATCACTTCCGCAAATTTGCAGATCCTGACCTCCTCGCGCAGCTCGAGGGGGTGACCGATATCGCCGGTTACCGCTATGACTGGGATTTGAATGACGCGGAGCCCCGGTGACGGCGGGGAGGCCGCCCGGGATGAAATGATCAGCGGGGTGCCTGGGGCAAGGCGCCAGATGGAGGCCGAGAGCGGTGACCTCAACTTCTCACATGAGCCGGATTGGCTGGATCGCAGCGTTCGCCACTCTGGCCGCGGACCAGATCTCCAAAAACCTTTTGCTCTACACGTTCGGCTTCAAGGACATGCTGCCGGGCGACGGGATCATCGTGACGTCCTATTTCAACATCATCATGGCGTGGAATGAGGGTGTGAGTTTTGGCCTGCTCCAGGCCAACACCGTCTGGGGCAAGGCCGTGCTTACGGGGTTTGCCGTTCTGGTCGTCATTGGTCTTGGCATCTGGTTGATGCGGGTCCAGTCCCGGCTCCTTGCCTTTGGGCTCGGCCTGGTCATCGGCGGGGCGATCGGCAATGCCATTGACCGTGCGGTCTACGGCGCCGTGGCAGATTTCTTCGATTTCCACATCATGGGAGTCCATTGGTATATTTTTAACGTGGCGGACATAGGCATCGTTTGTGGTGTCGGCTTTTTGTTGCTGGACTCGGTCATCGGAAGCCGCAGCGCGGATGCGCCGGCGACCGCCGCTGACGAGGTTTGATCATCCTTGCTTTCGGAATGGTCATTCTTTCGGCATAATGAAACCGCATAAGAAGGATCAGGCGTTGTATTCGGCGCCCCTTTGATCGGGGTCAAAGGCTAGATCTCACGCTGTGTCACGCTGAGGGGACAGGTCGCGACGCAGAAGGAGTGCGAAGGGGATCTCGCCGGCGCAATCGCGGCAGGATCCTCGCCAAGCCTGTGAAGTTCATGTATTTTCAGACCAGTGTCTGGAACAAAGACGAGGGTAGTATGCGCATGATGACGTCAACGCGCGCGGGTGTGGCCCAAGGGGCTGGCCTGCGTCTGGCAGCCGTGGCGGCAATTTGCCTGGTCTTGCCGGGCTGCAGCGGGCTCGCGAAAGCTCTGGGTCTGACCAAGTCTTCGCCCGATGAGTTCGCGATCGTCACCAAGGCCCCGCTGGTGATCCCGCCGGATTTCTCCCTGCGTCCGCCGCGCCCGGGCGCCAGCCGGCCCCAGGAAGTCGCCACCAGCGATACCGCAGCCGCTCTCCTCTTCGCCGACTACACGGCCGATGAGAAGCCCCGCGAACGTCAGTCCCGCGGTGAGCAGGCCCTGCTGTCCAAGGCCGGCGCCCTTCAGGTCGATGCTTCGATCCGCCGGGTGCTTGAGGCAGAAACCACCATGCTGGCCCGCAAGGATCGCACTTTTGCCGACCAGATCCTGTTCTGGCAGGGCGATGACAGCCTCACCGAGCAAGTGGTTGATGCGGCCTCCGAACCTGATCGGGTGAGTGAAAGTCGCGACGCCCCCAAGCGCACCGAGGCTTCTCTCGCACCCCGGCAACGCCGACAAGGCTGGTTCTAGCCGCAACCCCTCACCCCTCGCCGCCGGTCCGGCCGTTTACGGTCCCGCCGGTGGCACCGGAGTGGCCACGCCATTGACGGTGCGCGGCCCTTCCGCCCAGAGGTCTTTGCTTCTTCCTGGCGGATCGGCTGCACTGACACTCAAAACGACGCTGTGCCAAACTCCATCCTGGACCCCATCGACCCATTTCCCGAGCCGCTCCCGCATCCCCGCTGCGAGCGCACCCACCCGGTTTGGCGATGAGCCAGCCCGCGGGCAGCCTCACGTCACGCCTGACCGCAAAGGCCCCGCGGCCAAGCCGGAAGACACACGGCCCAGACCGCTGGTGCCTCTGGCGCGCCGTGCTCCGATCCTGGAACAGCCCGTGCCCCAGAAATCTCGCATCGCGCTCAGCGATGCCCGCGTGGGAGCGGGTCCCGTGGTCAGCGGTTTGCGGTCTGATGGTTCTCTGGAGCGCCTGACCGATCTCGCCGGTGCATCCACCGGGCTGCTCGGTTTTACCTCTCCCACGGGTCCCACGGGGCCGGTCTTGCGGCTTGGGCCCCTGGCCCGGGGGGACACGGATCGCCCCGCCCTTGAGCGGCTCACCCGCGTCCTGCCTGGACCCTGACGCCGCAGCCGGCGCGATGCGTGTTGAATGCGCGTGTCGCGTGCTGGCCACCCGGGATCGAATCCCCTTTGGCTGGGCAAACCCGGCCATAAGCTTGGCCAAGCGAAATCGTGCCCCGTGCGAGTCCCATGATGTCTGCCCCCCAACCTGATCCCTCGCTCCAGCCCCCTGCAGGGTCCTCCGCGGCAGACCGGACGCCCCCCGTCATCCGCCGCCTGCCGGACACGGCGGTCAATCAGATCGCGGCCGGAGAGGTCATTGAGCGGCCGGCCAGCGCGGTGAAGGAGCTGCTGGAAAACGCCCTTGATGCCGGCGCCCGGCGGGTCGACATCCAGATTGAGGATGGCGGCAAACGCCTGATTGCCCTCACCGATGACGGTTGCGGCATGGATGCCGAGGCCTTGCCCCTGGCGCTGGAGCGCCACGCCACCTCCAAACTGGCGGCGGATGATGCGGGCGACGTGGATCTGATGGCCATCGGCTCTTTGGGCTTTCGCGGCGAGGCTCTGCCGTCCATCGCCGCCGTGGCCCGTCTTGAGATCCTCAGCCGGGCGCGCGGAGCCGACGGGGCCTGGGCGCTGCGCCGGGAGGGCGGTGTCGGCGGTCCGCCCGAGCCGGCGGCCTTCCAGGGGGCGTCGGGCGGATCGGGCACAAGGGTCAGCGTCCGCGACCTCTTTTATGCAACCCCGGCGCGGCTCAAATTCCTCAAATCCGACCGGGCGGAGATGACCGCCGTCGCGGATGCCGTGCGCCGTCTCGCCATGGCCCATCCCCACGTGGCGATCTCCCTGCGCAGTCAGGGCCGTGTGGTTTTCGCCGTCGAAGCCGCCGGGGAGGGTGAGCAGGAGACGGCACTCGCCCGGCGCCTCAAGGATCTTCTGGGGGCGGAATTTGCGGAGAATGCAGTCCCCGTGCGCGCCGGCCGTGAGGACATTCTCATCACCGGTCTTGCTGGCCTGCCCACCTTCAATCGCGCCACGTCCCAGATGCAATATCTGTTCGTCAACGGACGGCCAGTGCGGGACCGTATGTTGCTGGGCGCCTTGCGTGCGGCCTATGCGGATTATCTGGCCCGGGATCGCCATGCGGCGGCGGCCCTGTTCCTCTCCTGCCCCACGGCCTTTGTCGACGTGAATGTGCACCCGGCCAAACATGATGTGCGCTTCCGCAATCCTGCCCTGGTGCGCGCCGCCCTCATTGGTGCTGTGGGTGCGGCCCTGGCCGGGGATGGCCACCGGGCATCGTCCACCGTGGCCGCCGGGATGCTGGACGCGCTCACCCCAAGGCCAGCGCCCTTGTCCCATGGGGCGCCAGGCGCCGCGGCCGGACCCGTATTCGCAACGGCCGCGGGCGGTGCCCGTTTCGCGGCCTATCGTCCTGCACCCCCGCCAAGTGAGGGGTTGTCCGAGGCCGCCCGGGACTTCTTCGCGCCGGAACCCGGGCGGACAAATGATCTTGCGGAACCAGCCGCGCGGATGGATGCCCTGCCGGAGAGCACTGCGGATCAGGGCCAGGCGGAATATCCTTTGGGCGCTGCCCGGGCCCAGCTCCACGGCAATTATATCGTCGCGCAGACGGCCGATGGTCTTGTGATTGTCGATCAGCATGCGGCCCATGAGCGGTTGGTTTACGAGCGGATGAAAGCGGCCCTGATCGGCCAGGGCGTTGCACGACAGGGGCTGCTGATCCCCGATGTGGTCACCGTGGGTGCCGGCGCCGCCCACCGGCTGACGGCGCGCGCAGGCGAATTTGAGGCTCTCGGCCTCGTCATCGAGCCCTTTGGCGAGGACGCGGTGCTGGTTCGTGAGACGCCGGCCTTGCTCGGCCAGGCGGATGTCCAGGGCCTCGTTACGGATCTTGCCGATCTGATCGAGGAGCTCGACGAGGCTGTGGCCCTCAAGGAGCGGCTGGAGGCGGTCTGCGCCACCATGGCCTGCCATGGCAGTGTGCGCTCAGGCCGTATACTGACGGGTCCTGAAATGAATGCCCTCTTGCGCGAGATGGAGCGCACGCCCCATTCCGGTCAGTGCAATCACGGCCGCCCCACCTATGTGGAGCTCAAGCTCCACGACATCGAACGCCTCTTCGGCCGGCGGTAGGATCATCGGTATTCGGCATGTGCCAAGAGGGGCCGCAGGACCGGTCGGGCCCGGGGCGGAAAGCCCAATTCATCATTGCAAGGCATGTAGCGACAAAGCCATCCGGAGCCGCCGCATTCGGCGTGCGAGGCTTTGGATGGCTTCGCTGCGCTCGCAATGATGCGAGTGGTTGATCATCTGTAGGAAGACAGACAATCGAAAACCGCCATGGCGCGCGTTAGCGGATCCGTCCCGGACCCGCGACTGGCATCGCTCCGGCGCGGC
>CAYUYV010000125.1:0-11500 GCA_964449455.1 uncultured Alphaproteobacteria bacterium
TCCGCAGACCGACGTGCCGGGACGTCTCATGCGGACTTCTGATCCACGACACGAGGGGCCGGCGATTGAGCCGGGCACAAAGGGGAAGAGTAATGGCGTTGTTCCTTGCAGCACTGGACGGTTCGGACGGCTTCATCATTGACGGTATTGGGGTATTCGATGCGTTTGGCGGGAATGTTTCCAATGTCGGAGACATTGACGGTGATGGTTTTGATGACCTGATCATCGGCAGTTTCTCCGCCAATGAGGCCTATGTGCTCTTCGGCAGCAGCGGCGGCTTTCCCTCCCGCTTCAGCCGCATCGACGGTCTTGCGGTTCTCGACGCGGGCGATGACGGCGCCGAGCCCGCGGCACGAGCCGGCATCCGAGGCACGCAAGACACTGACTTTTTCCGCTCAGTCTCCGGCGCCGGTGATGTCAATGGGGACGGTTTCGACGACCTGATCATCGGTGTCCCCACTTTTGACCTGTCCGGGACCGTTATCGGAACCAACAGCTATATCGTGTTCGGCAGCAGTGCCGGTTTGCCCGAAACGCTTGCCCTGTCCGACCTCGACGGAACGGACGGTTTCGTGCTCAGCGACGGTCTTGGGTCCACCGTTTCGAGCGCAGGAGACTTCAACGCCGATGGTTTTGATGACCTGATCATCGGGATCGGTCCTGCCGGTGGAAGCAACGCAGGCGGTGGCTATCTCGTTTTTGGTTCCAGCACCGGCTTTCCCGCAGCATTTTCCGTGTCCGATCTTGACGGAAGCAACGGAATGCTCCTGACCGGGATCGATGCGGACGATGCGGCCGGACTTGCCGTCTCGGACGCAGGAGACTTTAACGGCGATGGTTTCGAGGACGTGATCATCGGGGCGCCTGACGCGGACCCAAAGGCGCTCGGCTTGACGGGCGAAAGCTATGTCGTGTTCGGCACCAGCGATGCTCTGCCATCGGAATTCATGCTCTCTGACCTTGATGGCGCGAATGGTTTCATTCTCAATGGGGTCGGCAGTGCGGATCGGTCGGGAACGACGGTTTCGAGCGCCGGCGATGTCAATGGCGATGGCCTTGATGACCTGATCATCGGTGCCCCCTATGCCAATCCGGACGGGGCCTTCGACGCCGGCCAGGCTTATGTCGTGTTCGGCACAAGCGAGGCGATGCCTGCCACATTCGAGGTGTCCGAACTCGATGGCGCAAATGGGTTTGCCATCAACGGACCGGCAGCCCAAAGTTTCCTCGGCCGGTCTGTGTCCGGCGCGGGCGACGTCAATGGCGATGGCTTTGATGACCTGATCGTCAGCATCGACGGCGCTGGCACGAATGCCATTGTCTTCGGCGCGGCCGAGGGCTTCCCGTCTGCTTTGGAGGTGTCCGCCGTCGACGGGGCGCGGGGCATTGAGCTTCTTGGTACGGGCTATGCCGTGTCCGGTGCCGGCGACTTGAATGGCGATGGCCTTGACGATGTGGTGGTCGGCGACGCGACGACCAGTTCTTATGATGGGCTGTTGCCGGTCATCGTGAACGGAAAGGCCTATGTCGTGTTCGGAACGTCATCTGATCCGGCTTCGGAACTCCTGATCGGTGGCAATGACGCGGCAAACCAGGTGCTCGGCGGAAACCTGGCGAATACCATGGTGGGACTTGGCGGTGACGACGGACTGTTTGGCTTTGATGGTTCGGACACGCTCTGGGGCAATGAAGGCAATGACACCCTCAGCGGCGGTGCTGACAATGATCTGTTGGTGAGCGGATTAGACCAGGACAGCTTGAAGGGTGGCAGCGGCCAGGACTCGCTTTGGGGCGAGGGGGACGATGACACGCTGGATGGCGGGCTTGATAATGACCTGCTGGTCGGAGGGCTCGGTGGAGACTTCCTGATGGGCGGTGCCGGCGAAGACGAACTCTGGGGCCAAGAGGGCGCGGACTTCCTGTCCGGTGGTGGCTTGAATGACGTTCTTGTTGGCGGCTTGGACAATGACACCCTCAATGGTCATTGGGGAGATGATGAGCTTTGGGCCGGCGATGGCGATGACATGCTGAATGGTGGTGTCGGCCTGGATTTGCTGGTCGGCTCCTTCGGCAATGACACGATGAACGGCGCCGAGGACCGGGACGAGCTCTATGGCGAGGACGGGGACGACAGCCTGAGCGGCGATGGCGGAGATGATTACCTTGTCGGTGCCTTAGGCGAGGACACCCTTGTCGGCGGTCTTGGCGACGATGTGGCCTGGGGCGGGCGGGGCAACGACCTGTTCGTGATCGTCGATGGCACATTCCATGACTGGATCGGCGATTTCACCACGGGCGAAGACCGGATCGACCTGACTGCCTTCACCCAGATTGAAACGCTTGATGATCTCCTGGCCCTTGGCATCGAATCCGGAGGCTCCACCCAGTTCGATCTGGGGGGAGACAATTTCTTCACCCTCAATGGCGTCCTCAAGGATCAGTTGAGCGAGGCCGATTTCGATTTTGCCATGGGTTGACCGGGCGGGCTGGTGCGTGGACCGTGAGGTCAAGTCCTTCCATCCGGCAGCATTTTATCCGCTGCCGGACAAAGGGGCAGGGCTCATAATGAAGCCGTTCTCGCGGCCTCTTTCGATCTTTATGCCAATACTGAAGTCCCCATCGGCCGCACGGTTTCCAGGGCGCCTCATTGGAACCGTTAAGGACTGGCACGGGACGGATTAGGGAAACTGACCATGGCGTTTGACCTGTCAACACTCGATGGCGCGAACGGCTTCATCATTGAAGGGATCGATCCCTCGTCCTTTTCCGGGGCCTGGGTCTCGGATGCTGGAGACGTCAACAATGATGGCGTCGATGATGTCATCGTCACCGCGCCAGGAACCCGCCAGTTCTCGGTGATCCTCGGGTCAGATGCGGGATTTCCAGTCACAGTCAGCGCTGCCGACGGCTTCGTCGTCATTGGCGGCGCACAGGACGAGGGCGATTCCCTGTCCGTCAGCGTGGGGGCCAGTTCCCACAAGGGCGCCGGGGCTGGCGACATCAATGGCGACGGGTTTGACGATGTCGTCGTCGATCTGGGCGGTAGCAGCAGCTTTGTTGTGTTCGGTGCTGGTGATCCGCTGCCCGAGACCCTGGCATTGTCTGATCTGGACGGCATGAATGGCTTTGTCCTGAACAAGGCCGATGGCGCCGATGCGGTTTTTGCGGTCGAGCGCGCCGGGGACATCAATGGCGATGGCATTGACGATTTGCTGCTGGGTCATCCTGGTGCTGAACGCGGTGTGCGGACCGATGCCGGCGCAGCCTATGTGGTGTTTGGCAGTTCGGACGGCTTCCCGGCCACATTCGCGCTCTCCGAGCTTGACGGCACCAACGGGTTTGTCTTGCAGGGAGCCGATGCCTTCGATTACGCCGGCATCGCCCTTTCCGCGGCCGGTGACGTCAACAATGACGGTTTGGATGACATTGTTATTGGAGCGTCTGGTGCCGATCCCGATGGCATCAATGCCGCCGGTGCCACTTATGTCCTGTTCGGCGCGAGCGCCGGATTTGCATCCTCGCTGGTCCTGTCCGACCTTGATGGCACGAACGGGTTCCAGATCAATGGTACCGAGAGTGGCGACAGTTCCGGACGGACCGTGTCAAGCGCCGGTGATTTCAATGGCGACGGCTTTGACGATGTGATCATTGGCAGTGCTGCAGATGCGCCAGGCACAACCAATGCTGGGCGCAGTTATGTCGTGTTCGGAACGAGCGATGGCGTCCCACCGACGCTGGAGCTGTCTGATCTTGATGGCGTGAACGGCTTTGTGCTCAATGGCGCGGACCAATCCTATTCCGGGGGCATTGTTTCGGATGCCGGTGACTTCAATGGCGATGGGTTCGATGATCTCATCGTCCGTACCCTGTCCGGGGTCTATGTCGTCTTTGGTGCAGGCAGCGGCTTTCCCGAGACCATGGAGCTATCTTCTGTAGACGGATCGCGAGGCGTGTTTGTCACGAGCGATGCTGTCAACCAAGGCGGCCTCTTTTCCATCTCTGCCGCCGGTGATGTCAATGGCGACCAGTTCGACGACATCATTCTCGGGCGCCCCATCGCCGATGCATCCCCGGGCGGCACGATCGGGGAAAGCTATGTCGTGTTCGGAGCGGCGTTTGTGCCGGATATGGGCGTTGTGATCCTCGGCGATGCCTTCGCCAATCAATTGCTCGGCTCGAACGCGGACGACGCCCTGTTTGGCTTTGGTGGTCCCGATGGCCTGTTTGGCTTCGAAGGGGCGGATTCACTCTGGGGCGATCTTGGTGATGACACCCTGGATGGCGGCGGCGGCAATGATCTGTTGATTGGCGCAAATGGCCGGGATGATCTCAGCGGCGGCGATGGTCAGGACATGCTGTGGGGGGAAGGTGACGACGACACGATCGACGGTGGTGCGGATGCAGACCTTCTCGTTGGCGCCCAAGGGAACGATCTTCTCGTCGGTGCGGACGGTTTTGATGAGTTATGGGGCCAGGCGGACAATGACATTCTGGATGGCGGCCTCGGGAACGACCTCATTGTGGGCGGCGTGGGCGAGGACGTGCTGCTTGGCGATGGCGGGGCGGACTCCCTGTGGGGTGGGGAGGACAACGATTTCCTCTCCGGTGGGAGCGCGGTTGATCTTCTTGTCGGGGACGCGGGCGATGACACGCTGAATGGGGATGAGGACAACGATGAACTCTGGGCCGGCGAGGGGGCGGATCTCATCAATGGTGGCGAGGGCCTGGATCTGCTGATCGGCTGGATCGGCGATGACATTCTGAATGGCGGTGAGGATCGGGACGAGCTTTATGGTCAGGATGGGGCCGATCTGATGAGCGGGGATGGGGGAAATGACTATCTTGCCGCCGGATTGGGCGCAGACACGCTGATCGGTGGCCTGGGCGATGACGTGGTCTGGGGCGAGCAGGGCAATGACCTGTTCGTGATTGTCGATGATACCTTCCACGACTGGATCGGTGATTTTACGCCGGGTCAGGATCGCATCATCCTGACCGACTATATGGACATCCGCAGTCTGGATGATCTCCTTGTTCTCGGTACGGAGGCTGACGGCTCCACACTCTTCAATCTTGGAGACAATAACTTCTTCACCCTCAATGGCGTCCTCAAAGATCAGTTGAGTGACTTGGATTTTGATTTCGCGGAGGGCTGAGGGCTTCTCCAGACGGGCACAATCGACCAGCTCACGACCGTCCGATGCCGCCGAAACGCCCCGCCGCCGCTCATCGCCGCCGCTCATCGCCGCCGCCCCTCGGCGCTGCATAGCTCGAAAACACCGCCTTGGGTGTGCCATATAAACCCGGAATCATAGACGGTCTTTGTGGGCTCGGGGGGAGCGCCGTGTCGGCCAGGGATGGACCGGCGAGTGGCCCGCACAGTTGAAAAAGGCGGGGAGGGGTAGTGAGCGTTTCACAGTTTCAGACTTGGCTGGCCCAGCTGCCCTTGGAGGTCGTGGCAGCCGCGGCAGCCGTGATTTTCCTGTTGTGGCTGGCGCGGGAGCCGGCCAAGGCCCTCATCAATGCCGTGTTCCGGCGCATTGCGGCGGGCCTGCTCGCCCTCGGCCGCGGCTTGCGCAATGTGCGCGCTTCGGTTTTGCAGGGCGCCCGGGACCAGGCGCACAAATTCAACATTGAGCGGTCTGAACGGCGGACCGATTCCCACGGTATGGCCATCAGCCTGTTTGCCGAGCGGGACCTGGAACGCATGTCCGCCGCCCTTGAGGACATCAAGGGCCGTATCGCGGACACGGGCGAAGGCGCCGTCAGCGGTCTTGAGGCCGCCGAGAAACGCCAGCGTACCGTGATCTCCCAGGCCCGGCGGGATTTTGAGCGGCTCACCCGGGCCATCGAGCGGCGCCAGCAGGGGCTCGAGACCATCCGCACCCGCATGGATGCCTTCAGCACGAGCCTTGACGAGTATCGCGCCCTGCTGGAGCGCCCCGAGCGCAAGGAGGCCATGAAGCATGGGGCCGTGATGGCCACCTTTCTCGTCTCCATCCTGACGATTCCGCTTATCGCAGGGGGGGGCCTCCTGAATTTCCAGCTCATTGCCCGGCCCATGGCCGAAATTGTCGGCAGTTCCCTCAATGTCGCCGGCTACCCCATCTATCAGATCGCGGCCCTGGTCATGATCGCGCTTGAGGCGGCGGCCGGTATCATCTTTTTCGATGCCATCGGGGTGACGCGTCTTTTTGGCATTCGCGAGCGGATCCAGGATGAAAAGGTGCGTCGCGGCCTTGCCATTGGTGCGGGGGTTCTGCTGCTGGTGCTTGCATGCCTTGAGGCTGGCCTTGCCGTGGTGCGCGAGTTCATCCTGGCGGGTGAGCGGGCGGCGGAGGCCCAGTTGCTCGGCGGCGCCGAGGCCCGAGAGACCCTTGAGGCGGGCGGGACGCAGCTTAATGTCATCAGCATGGTGGTGCAGGCGACCCTGGGCTTTACGATCCCGTTCCTCCTGGCCCTGATCGCCATTCCCTTGGAGCTGTTTATTGAGACCATGCCCATCGTGGTCGGCTTCGCCTATGGTCACCTTGTCCTGGCGCCGATCCTGGTCCTGTTCCTTGCCCTTGGCATGATTTTTCAGATCATCGGCCGGATCCTGCTCACCCTTTATGATGTGGTGGTCTTCCTGCCCGAGAAGGTCCGCCAGGGGATTGTTACCATTATGGGCTGGGGGCGGCCCAGAGGCGGCGGATCCAAAGGGGAGAGCATATAATGAAACAGCTTTCCAGGCGCCATGTGCTGCCCATGCTGGCCGGTGCGCCGATCGCCCTGGCGGGCTGCACGGCCGGGCAGGACACGGCAAAGGCCATCTATGTGCTGCTTGATTTTTCTGGCACATATTTCCGGGAGATCCCCCGTTGCATGACGGCCATCCGCGCCGTGGTCGCGCGCATGAACCCCTTCGACCAGATGGTCATTGCCCGGATTGACAGTTGCAGCTTCTCGAACGAGTCCGTCTTGTTGCGCTTTCGCCTGCCCGATACGCCTTCGGCGGCGACGCGCATGAAGTTGACCGTTGGCCAACAGATTGACCGCATTGAGCGCAATGCCCTGCGCACGGGCTACACGGATATTATCGGCGCACTTTACCAGGCTGCGGCCGAACTGCGTACGACCCGGGCCCGCGACCGGACTATCGTCATGTTCACCGATCTTGTGCAGGATCTGGCCCCCAATTGCGCAACGGGGCGCGAGGCCATGCCCGACCTGACCGGCATCACCGCCGTCGCGGCCAATGTCATCATCCTGAATGATGCACGGCCCCAAGCGTATTTCGACCGTATTGAGGAATGGGAAACACGCTTCCGTTCGGCCGGCGCCAAGGACTGGATCGTGGTGCGCGATCCCATTGGTGTGCGTGATGTGTTCGGCCAAGTCTGAGGCCATGGCCAGTTCAGCCCTTGCCTCTCTCGGGGAACCTGTTGAAAAAGGGAGAAGCCATGACCATCGGGCTCATCCGCCTGCATCACGTTAATATCACCGTGCCGCCGGAAAAGGAGGCGGAGTGTCTGTTCTTCTACGGCGATATCCTGGGTCTGGAGCGGATCCCGAAGCCGCCGCCCCTTGATGCCCGGGGTGGGGGATGGTTCAAGCTCGCCAATGCCGATCTCCATGTGAGCAGGGAGGACGGGGCTGACGGATCCGTCAGTAAACGCCATTTTTGTCTTCAGGTCGAGGATTTGACGGCGGCCCGGGCCCATCTGGAGGCTGCCGGCCTCACCCTCGACCCGGAAGAGACCGAGCCCTATGGCATGGTGCGATTTTTCCTCAGGGACCCCGCAGGCAACAAGCTGGAGATTGCCCAGGCAGCAGGCTGATGGGGTTTGCCTCCCAGCATACTCGTCGCTATGCTGAAGATGTCGCCCCGTAGAAGTGCAGATATCATATCATCATCTGTTTGCGGAGAGCGTCTCGGCCCTTTGCGACGTCTTCAGAGCGTTAAGGCGCGCGTCTATTTCGGTGATGGGGGCCATGGCGAGGCCGAGGACCAGCTCGCTGAGAAAGCGCAGGCTCATCTCAAGGCTGGCAAACACGGCTGCGCGGTCCGCCTCTGTCGTGACATGACGTGCAAGGACGGCCGTCAGCGCCGCCTCATGGTCCGGGTCCAAATCACCATGGGCACGAAAGGTCGACAGGGCGGCCCGGGGCAGGCCCAGAGCGTCCGCGAGGCGATCAATCTCGTCCCCAGGAACGGCCGCGCTTTCCAGGGCATAGATATAGCCCAGATGGCCAAGGCGCTCCGGCGCGTGGTCGATCATGTAGAGCTGGGCCCCGACAAGGGCGAGTGTTTCCCGGCGCGGCAGGCTGCGGCGCACCGACTCCGGATTGAAACCCAGCCGGGCAAGATCCTTGAGCAACCAAGCGTCATGGTCTGCCTCTTCTTCCCGGTGTTTGGCGAGATAATCGGCCAGGTCCGGATCATCCGCCCGCACCCGGTCCTCGAACCGGGCAAGCAGAGGGCAGGTGAAGGCCACATAGTGATGGGCCTCCACCATATAGGCTAGAAAACGTTGCGTGCGATCCTCGGACGAGAGCAATTGCTGCCAGCACTGATTAAAGGTGGTGCGTTCCACGGCGGCTTGGGACGCCAGCCGGTCGAGAAAATCCGCCGCATTGCTTGCCGTCATGCCCGTTTCCTCGCGCTGGTCGCACCTTCACCATACATCAAGGTACGGTGCACCATGATATCATCCCGACTGTCCGGACGCTGCAGATGTTCCATGATGACCTCAAGAGCCTTGGGATCCGTCACGGCGGTGCGGCAAATGTCACAGATATTGTTGCGATCCGCCCGCACATTTTTTAGGGCACCGGCTCCTTCAGCGATCTGTGCCAGATATTTCGGTCCGTATACCCGCAAAGCCTGGATCAGAAGGCTGTCGTCCGCGCGGTCCAGCATGGCGCCATATCCGTCCCTTGCCAGTTGCCCCAAAGTGAGGGCGGACCAAGCATCCGGGTCCGAGACCGTATCACCGCAGCAGGCCATGACGCGCCCATCGGGACAAACCGAGGGGGCTGCGGGGGCCATGCATGGCGCATCGGGGAGCGCGTCGAGGGGGACCTGCTCTTCGAGATTGGCAAGGCCGGGCTGGGTTCTCGCGCGCCCGGCCCGATGGGTGCGGGTCACGCGCAGGCGGATTCTGGCCAGGCGCTCTGCCCCCAGAAGAGCCTGGAACCTGTCCAGAAAATCATCCTGCGGACCATCGACACATATGAAGGCACTGACCGGCACATCCCGCTCCAGCGCCGCATCAATGCCCCGTCGGACATGCGCCATATCTAGGAACGGTTCATGGTGACGATCTGCACTGAACGCCAGATCTGCCAAAGGGCCAAGGGGCAGGGAACCGAGCACGGACCGGGCCCTGTCCTGCGTGGTGGCCCAGGATCCGGAGGTGACAATCCCCGCCTTCAGACCGGCCGCTGCGACGGTGTTCAAGGCTGTAATCAACCGCGTACGGCTCAAAAAGGGCTCACCGCCGCTGAAGACCACAAGATCCGTCCGCCCGTCCCGGCCAATATCCTCAATGAGGCGCGTGAGGGCCTCGGTCGAGAGTTGCTCCGTCCGGGTTGGGCTTGACTCCACAATACAATGGGCGCATTCGAGGGGGCATTGGGCCGTCACCTGAACAATGACGCATCTGCCGAACTGGCGGGTGAGGGTTTCCGGATCGATCCCGCCGATGGGGGCTGGGGCAGCATCCCTCATGGCGCCAACGCCCCAGAAAGTTCCGTGTCCTCAACGAGGTCGGGGGACGGCTCGCCATAGCGCAGGAGCCGTGCCGCCGCCAGTT
This sequence comes from uncultured Alphaproteobacteria bacterium, assembly GCA_964449455.1. GTDB lineage: Bacteria > Pseudomonadota > Alphaproteobacteria > JAJFIK01 > JAJFIK01 > CAYUYV01. The sequence goes on from CAYUYV010000125.1 coordinate 9,798, forward strand.
CCGCAATGCGATCCGGTTCCGCCAGAAGGCCCTCAAGGGCGGCAACAAGGTCGGGCTTCGCGCCGATATCCGTACACAAATGACATATGCTATCGCTTTCGTAAGAGCGCGCCAGTTTGTGCTCCAGGCCGGCCTCCACCAGAAGATCGCGCAAGGCCGCCGGTCCCCAGACCCGGATGGCCTGGAGCACGCGGTTCCGATCCGCACGTGCCGTCACGGCGGGCAGGCTGTCGTCTGTAAGGGAACCAAGATGCAAAAGAGGCGTGGTCCGGGCGCCGGCTGTGTTGCAGCAAGCCAGAACGGTGCCATCCGAATCGATAACCGGCTGGTTTGCCATGGTGCACGGGCCGTCCTGCACGCCATCCGGGGTGACCGGCAGTGCAGGCTCACGGCGCCCCAGTTCGGCGCCGCGGCCCACATGTTGGATGGTGGCAATGTCCAATTTGGCGCCGGCCCAGACCGCCTCGCCAAGCACCATTCTCAGCCGGCCGATGAAGGGATCCTCCTCTCCCGTCCAGGTGCGGATCACAAGGGACGTGACAAGGCCCCGCGCGAGGGCGGCTTCGGCGGCGTGCCTGATATTCTCTAAGGGAACAAACGGCTCGTGATATTCGTCGGCGCTGAGGGCGATTTCGGCCACATCAGGAAAGCCAGCCAGGGTGTTCCGGGCCCGTTCCGGTGTGCCCGCCCAATGGGATGCTGTGTTTATGACGGTGGCAATGCGATGGCGCTCTGCAATCTTGAGAACGCCGAGCAGGGTCGAGCGCATGAGAAAGGGCTCACCGCCGGAGAGGCTGAGGCGGCGAATACGACCATCAGCCCCCATGTCTTCAAGCCGGGTCAGGAGCAGCGCCTCATCCAGGCTCTCGTTCTGCTCTGGTCCACTATCCACGGAGCAATGGGCGCAGCGCAAGGGGCAGCGCATAGTCAAATGGATGCCCAAAGACCGGTGAAACCGGTGAAAATAGATATCCGCGTCGAGCCGGTCCAGCTCCGGATCGGCCCACTCTGGATGGGTCTTTTTCAAGGGATCGGTGACGTCACCAACGGCGGCCGGAACCGAACTGACAGCATCGCTCAGCGCACCCACGATTCCCTACCCCGTGAGAAATCATCCCCAAAACGCAAACACGGCCGGCGACCCAGTCGTCGACCGTGTTCGGACAGTCAGTCGGGATCAGTAGATGATGACGCCGACCGGATCGCCGGCGCTCACATTGCCGCGAAGCGGACGCAGGCGCCGGTTGTAGCGGCTGAGCACGTCCCAATCCTTGGCCGTGATGTTGAGCAGGGCCTCCTGCTGGGCGCGGGTCAGGCGCAGGTCGCGATATTTGGCCAGCGCTGCCTTTGAGTCGCCACTCCGCATGGCGTCGTTGATCAGCGCTTGAAGGCGTTTGTTGGTCGTCGCCTTCGTATCGCGGGGCTGGCTTTGCTCAGCGGCTTCTTCTTCTGCACCAGTGGCGCCAGTCGTTTCAGTGGCCGCCACCTCTTTCACCGTTGCCGTTTCCTTGGCGGCGGCTTCGGTATCCGCTGCGGCGGAGCCAGCCATGCCCACGCCGACCAGGCCAAGGGCCCCAAAGGCTGTGGACAGCTTCATGGTTGCCGCCAGCAATTCCCTGCGGGAGGCAACGTCTTCCTGCGGATGACTCTCAGTCTGTCCTTCGGTGGCAGTCTGTCCTTCGGTGGCAGTCTGTCCTTCGGTG
>CAYUYV010000125.1:11600-13091 GCA_964449455.1 uncultured Alphaproteobacteria bacterium
CTCAGTCTGTCCTTCGGTGGCAGTCTGTCCTTCGGTGGCAGTCTGTCCTTCGGTGGTGGTCTTGCCGATATCGCTCATGACTATGCCCAACCCTTGTTGTTCTGGCCAAGATGAAAGAAGCTTAGTGCGGCGCGCGATACTTCGCATCAAAAATCATATGTGATGGCAAGAAATGTCTAAATTGAAAGGCTTTAGAGATCCCAAATTCAAAATCATCGCTTGCGATCGTTCTGTGTGCACTGCGATAGAGGTCGGTCTCCCCGGCTCACGCTCCCTGGGCAGAGTAAAAGGCCACTGGAATGATCACAACCGTGCAGTCGTCTGACTGCAGGGTATGCGCGCTTTATTGTGTTTTAAATCTTTTGGACAGGCCGTGTTCGGCGGACTGGGTCGTGAGCGGATCTTCTGTATGCCTGCCGCTGACGGGCTTCAGGACATCCGTTTGTCAGTGCAGAGCCGGAGCCCATCATGATGAACTGGGCCACGAACGTGTGTACTGCAAGAAGGGCAACGGCGGTTCGTTCACTGAGCGGAAAATCTGCCGCCGGGGATGGTGGGCGAATTATTGCCGATGGTCGGTGCCGGGATTGACATAGGCATGGGGCCAGAACCCATGCTCGCTGAGCCGGAGAGACCATGTCGGCGGCGGTCAACCCTCGCTTCCGGGCGCTCTCGCCGAAATCGATACGTTGGACCATGGCCGAAAAACCCATCATGCATGACGGTGTTGAACGGCACATAACGGCAATTCGCACCCCATTTTTTCTTTGCCATTCTTGGCTCTTGCGCCCTAATCCCTTGGCAAATGATCCCGCCCTTGGAAGGCCTGTCTGCCCATGTCCATGCCATCTCCCAACCCCGTCTTCTGCGCCCTCGATACGCCGGATGCTGAAGCGGCGCTCGATTTGGCCAAGCGGATCGCGCCCCATGTGGGGGGGGTGAAGTTGGGTCTGGAGTTTTTTGTGGCGCGGGGGCCGGAGGGGGTGCGGCGGGTGCTGGATCTCGGGTTGCCGGTCTTTCTTGATCTGAAGCTCCATGACATTCCGAATACGGTGGCCGGGGCCGTGCGGTCCGTGGCGGCGCTGTCGCCAGTGCTGCTGACCATCCACAGCTCCGGCGGTGCGGCCATGATGCGGGCCGCAGCGCAGGCCCAAACGCAAGAGCCGGGCTTGCAGTCCTGCACTCTGGTGGGGGTCTCCGTGCTCACGAGCCTTGATGGCGCGGACCTCGAACACATGGGGTTGGCGCGGGATGTGGAGGCGCAAGTGCTGCGGCTGGCGCATCTCGCCCAAGGCGCGGGCCTGGGCGGGCTCGTGTGCAGCCCGAAGGAATTGCCGGCCATTCGGGCCGCCTATCCGCGGCCCTTCATGCTGGTGGTTCCGGGTGTGCGGCCGTCGGGCGCTGGGTCTGACACTTGGACCGGCTCTTGGGTTGGTTCTGGGGCCGCCTCTGGGGCCGCCTCTGGGGCCGCCTCTGGGGCCGATGATCAAA
>CAYUYV010000125.1:13191-14845 GCA_964449455.1 uncultured Alphaproteobacteria bacterium
TCTGGGGCCGCCTCTGGGGCCGCCTCTGGGGCCGCCTCTGGGGCCGATGATCAAAAGCGGGTCATGACGCCGCGGGAGGCCATTCTCGCCGGCGCGGACAGGCTGGTCATTGGGCGGCCGATCACGCAAGCTGGCGACCCGGCCGCGGCGGCTGCGGCGATTGCGCAAGAGGTGAGTGCGGCCCTGGCCGCCAGGGAGAGCGATGGCGCTTGAGATCAAGATTTGTGGGCTTTCGACGGCTCAGACAGTGCGCATGGCCCGCGGCGCGGGTGCTGACTTTCTGGGCTTCGTGCTGTTCCCCAAAAGCCCCCGGGCCGTGACACCCGAACAGGCCCGCGCCCTGATCGAGGCCGGCCAGGACGCGGCACGCCCGGAGGGGCCGGGTCACCTTGGGAAGGCGCAAAGCGTCGCCCTGGTCGTGAACGCCGCGGACGATGAACTCACCACCATCATGGACAAAATGGCGCCGGACTGGATCCAGCTTCACGGGGCGGAAACGCCGGAGCGGGTGGCTGGCGTCAAAGCCCTCACCAAGCGCCCGGTCATTAAGGCCCTGTCTGTGGCCACGGCTGAGGATCTGAGGCAGGCGGCGGCCTTTGCCGCCGTGGCGGACCGCCTGCTGCTCGATGCCAAACCCGCGTCCTCAGCCGAGGACGGCGGCAACGCGTCCCTTGCGGCCAAGGCCGCCCCTGCGGGCCATGCCTTGCCTGGGGGCAATGGCCTGTGCTTTGACTGGTCTATTCTCACCGGGTGGACGGCGCCGGGGCCCTGGCTGCTGGCCGGTGGCTTGAGCCCCGAGACCGTCGCCGAGGCCATCGCCCGCACCGGCGCCCCGGGCGTCGATGTCTCCTCGGGTGTCGAGGCCAGCCGGGGTATCAAATCGCCTGAGAAGATCTCGGCCTTTATCGCCCAAGCGCGAGGTCCCGCCGCGTCGCCGCCGTCACCTGGCCCCGCTCAAGGCTGACGGCGCTGCGGGCGCGAGGGCCTGCACCAACGGAAAAACGCCCCAACGGAACACATTTATGACCGATCTCAATTCCTTCCGTCTGGGTCCCGATGAACGGGGCCATTTCGGCGTCTATGGTGGACGCTTTGTCGCCGAAACGCTGATGCCGCTGATCCTGGGTCTGGAACGGGCCTATACGGCCGCCAAGAGCGATCCGGCGTTCAAAGATGAATTTGAGGACCTGCTGACCCATTATGTGGGTCGTCCGAGCCCGCTCTATTTCGCCGAACGCCTCACGGAGCATTGGGGCGGCGCGAAGGTATATTTCAAGCGCGACGAGCTCAATCATACGGGTGCCCATAAGATCAACAATTGTGTGGGCCAAATCCTGATGGCGCGGCGTATGGGCAAGACCCGGATTATCGCCGAGACCGGCGCCGGCCAGCATGGGGTGGCGACAGCGACTGTGGCGGCCCGCTTTGGTCTGCCTTGCGTCGTTTATATGGGCGCGGCGGATATGGAACGCCAGAAACCCAACGTCTTCCGTATGCGTCTGTTGGGTGCCGAGGTCCGGCCCGTCCATTCGGGCACGGCAACCCTGAAGGATGCCATGAACGAGGCCCTGCGTGACTGGGTCACCAATGTGGACGACACCTTCTACATCATCGGCACCGTGGCGGGCCCACACCCCTATCCGGCCATGGTGCG
>CAYUYV010000126.1:0-11051 GCA_964449455.1 uncultured Alphaproteobacteria bacterium
CCACCATCTGGCTCACGGTCTGGCTCTCAATGGGCAGGCCCGTGGCGGGGGAGTAGGGTACGCCGACCCGCGCCCAAAGCAGGCGCATATAGTCGTAAATTTCCGTCACGGTACCGACGGTCGAGCGCGGATTGCGCGAGGTTGTCTTCTGTTCGATGGATATCGCCGGGGACAGGCCCTCAATGGAGTCCACGTCCGGCTTTTGCATCAGCTCAAGGAACTGGCGAGCATAGGCCGACAGGCTTTCCACATAGCGCCGCTGGCCTTCCGCATAGATCGTATCAAAGGCAAGGGACGATTTGCCCGAGCCCGACAGGCCCGTGATGACGACAAGGGCGTCGCGGGGCAGATCGACGGAGACATCCTTCAGATTGTGTTCGCGGGCGCCGCGGACGGAGATGGTTTTGAGCATGGGTCGGACCTTCGGGGGCGGGACTTTCGGGCGGGCGAACTCACAAAGGGTCTGGAACAGAGTGAGAACATATGGCAGAGTCGGTGATCCGTCGAGCGCTTCGGCCACTGCCGACCGGTGGCTGCCTATGGACGGTCCCTGTTCAGAACTGGCACACAGGATACTGCAGATAGGCTCGAATCGGTGTTGGTTCAGCCGAAAGGCCGAGACGGCTCGCTTTGGGCGCAGTTCTGCTTGGGACGCTCAAGTCCAACGGATCTCGGTTTGGCGGCACATGTCCACTTGGCCGCAGTTTACTCGTGAAGGGGAATTTCCATGGCAGGCAGTGTCAACAAGGTCATTCTGGTCGGCAATCTGGGGTCTGACCCCGATGTTCGCTACACCCAGGACAACCGCCCCATCGTCAATTTGTCCATCGCCACATCGGAAAACTGGCGCGACAAAAACACGGGAGAGCGGCGCGAGCGCACGGAATGGCACCGGGTGGTGATTTTCAGTGAAGGCCTGGCCAAGGTGGCCCAGCAATATCTGAAAAAGGGCTCGAAGGTCTATGTCGAGGGGCAGCTTCAGACCCGCAAATGGCAGGACCAGGAGGGCAAAGACCGCTATTCAACCGAGGTGGTCCTCCAGGGCTTCAATGCGGTGCTGACCATGCTCGACTCGCGCCAGGGCGGGAATGCGGACCAGGCCTTTGGCGGCGCACCGTCCCAGGCGCCGCAAATGTCTGAAAATCCGGCGCCGGCCTCTTTCAACAATGCCGATCTCGACGATGAGATTCCGTTTTAAGGCCGCGCTGACAATTTAGGCAGCAACGGGCGACGGGTCGTCCTGCTGTGCCGGTGATGATTGTGCCGGTGATGATTGTGCCGGTGATGATGGTGATGCAGCGTCCACGCTTTCGAGCGCACGCTGCAAGGTCGCCATGGATTCCCGGATGGCCTCAAACGCCATATGGCTCTCCTCGGAGAAGCCATCCGTTTGTTCTGCGGACATGCAAAGAAGTTCGAGCCGGTCGGAGATCTGGCTCGTCGCTTCAGCCATGGCATTCACATTGGCCGTAATTTCGTTCGTGGCAACACTCTGTTCTTCCGTAGCCGCCGCAATACCGGTGACAATTTCGTGGATGCCAATCACCCGCTGACCGATGGACTTAATGACAGTCACGGCAGACCCGACACGCCCTTGAATTTCCTGCACCTCCTGACCGATGGATCCCGTGGCCTTGGCGGTTTCCTGTGCGAGCGCTTTCACTTCGGAGGCCACGACGGCAAAGCCACGTCCGGCATCGCCGGCACGGGCGGCCTCGATTGTGGCGTTGAGGGCCAGGAGATTGGTCTGATCCGCGATCTCGCGAATGACGTCCACCACGGCCCCGATCTGCCGGGCGGCCTCCGTGAGGGCTGCCACGGTGTCGTTCGCGTCGTTCACTTCACTGGCGGCACTCGCGGCCTGATCCGTGGAAATCACGATCTGGCGGGAGATTTCCAGGGTGGTGTGGGACAATTCTTCTGCGGCGGCCGCGACGGCCTGCACGCCCTGGGCCGTCATGCCGGCAGAATTTGCGACGTCCTTGGCGTGCTCGCTGGTCTCCGCTGCATTCTGACTGAGGCTCCGGGCCGCGAAATTCCCGTCGGTGACTGCCTCGCCCAGTTTGGCCAATTCGGCCAGTGCCTGCGTGTGTGTTGCCTTTTCATCCTGGGGTGCACAGGCCGCATCGGGCGTTTCAGGAGCACAGGGAGCACAGGGAGCAGGGGGAGCAGGGGGGGGATCCATCCTTTGAGGGCTCTCCGCGGCATCCACATCCGCTGGGGCGGTGTCCAGGGGCGGTTCAGGGCCGTCTTGTGGTTCTGCGGGCTTTGCCTCATCGGGCCTTTCCGCTCGCCGATGGGGCATTTGAAGCCGCGACAGGGTCCACCCCCCGACGCAAAGCGCGACCCCAAGCGGCGCAAAAAGCCATCCCAGTGCTGCAGTGCCGCCAGCCAGTCCACTGAGGATGGTCAGCATCAAGACCGCCGAGAGCAGTCTGCTCAGAAAAGGACGTGTACCATTCATTGTGTCCATCACTGGTTTGTTCGTCTTGCCCGATCAGCAAGGACCTCAACCCTGGACCTGGACTGACACAAAGACTGATAAACCAAAGGTGTTAAGCGATTGTGTTGGACACTGCGGTTTCAATCTGTGCGTGCTGATTGGCCCTCGCTCCCCGTCTTTGCGAAATCTCGGGCGTTTCGGTGTGGGAAATCGCTCTCAGCCTCAGGGCGCTGGGGCGATTGACCCATCAGGAAGCGGTTTTCTCGCTCCGACTGTCGGCGGCGCCTGGTGCGCCATGCGCAGAGGTGGTCGTTGCGATCTCAGCCGAGCGCGTTGCTTCCAGGCGGTTGAGCTGGATACGGATCGCCTGGAGTTCGGCCAGCATATCGTCCTGGCTCGCCTTGGTGGCCACCGCGCGCTGCGCCTCGCTCTCCATGGCACCCACGATAATGGCCACAAAGAGATTCAGCATGGTGAGGGTCGCAACCAGAATGAAGATGACGAAAAAGATCCAGGCATAGGGATTTTCCGCCAGAACCATGTCCGCAATATCCGGCCAGCCTTCGAGGGTCATGATCTGGAACAAGGTGAACATCGAGGTGAAAAGATCGCCAAAATACTGTGGCGCGATCACGCCGAACAGCTTCGTGGCGATCACGGCGGCAACAAAGAGAATGATCAGCAGGATGACGGCGACGGAGGTCACCCCAGGCAGCGCGCCCAAAAGGCCTGAAATGACGAAACGCAGCTTGGGAAAGGCATTGAGCAGGCGCAGGATTCGAAAGACCCGGAACGCCCTCAAGGCCGCGATACCGCTCAGGGCACTGAGGGAAATGACGACCACGGTGAAATCGAACACGGACCAGGGATCACGAAAGAAGCCGCGACCCCGTGCCAGGATGCGCAGAGAGATTTCTCCTGCGAACAACCACAAAGTGATGGTATCGAGAGTGTTGAGGAGCGGGCCGGCTGCCGCTTGGGCTGAGGGTATGGTTTGCAGGGCAAGCACCACGGCATTGCCCAGAATCAACACGATGATTGCATTCTGAAAGGTGGGGTGTTCTACGAAAGACGCCACCCGGGCGCGCAAATGTTCCATGTTCGTGTCGCCTTACGAGCGTCAAGCCAGACTGGCGTCCCCAATTTGCACCTCTTTGATCAGGGACCATACAAGCCGAGGACCGTGAAGCCCACCCGTCGACAGGGATTGGAGTTTGGGTTGGGGCGCAGGACGCGGCGGGACGCCGCACCGTCAGAAGCGCAGATTGATGCGCCACGGACTTTGCATGGGGCGGACCTGGGAGGATGAGAATGGAGTATTCGATGGCTCGGGTTCTCGAAGTTGCACGGAGTTTGGGAATGCGGATTGAGGATGCGCGGGCGTTCGCAGCGCGCCTGCTGGGGGGCAGATCCACCGTGTCCGGCTCGACGGGTGGGCGTTCAGGCTCCGGTGAGGGGCGGCGGGTTGTGAGTGTCAGCCTTGACGCTGATCTTCTGGACAAGGCCCTGCGCCTGACGGATTCGGGTGGCCAGGCAGCGATGATCGAACGGGTGCTGGGGGAGTTCGTGGCCCGGGAAAGCGCGCGGCGACTGGCTGATCTTGGTGGAACGGAACCGAATATTGAACCCATCAGGCGCCAGCGTGAGGACGCTCATGGGCTTATTGGGGGGCTTTGATCATGAGGGTCTTGGTCGACACATCGGTCTGGGTAGACCATTTCCGCGCCTATGACGGCACTCTTGCGGGGCTGTTGTGGCAGGAACAGGTGCTGTGTCATCCGCTGGTTATCGGCGAAGTGGCGTGGGGACTCATGGCCCAGCGGGACGTCATCGTGCATCTGCTGCGCGGCCTGCCTCGGGCGCCGGGCGTGGATGAGGTCAGGGTCCGGTCTTTCGTGGACCGCTATGCCATCGCGCCGGATGTGGTCGGGCCGGTTGGTCTCCATCTTCTCGCCTCGGTGGATATGACGGAAGACACCGTTCTGTGGACCTGGGATCCGGACCTTGACGCGATCGCCGAGTCCTTGAATCTCGCCTACCGTGTGGAACAGCCCGGCCAGACCGCCTGATCCGTCCTTCATCCGCAGGCGAATTATTATCCTCCATATAATCAGTGTGATGGGACCGCGTACGCGCAGGTCCCATGGCGAATTGCTTTGCCAATTTGTCGGTTGTTTTTTTCGCCTCCCACCAGTCTTTGGATCGCGACGGGGTGGTGCCCGCACGGGCTGCGATCACTCTGTCTTTCCCATGGCCCGCGACGCTCTGGCCGAGGGGCCAAGGCCGTGCTCTAAATGGTGTTTCAGGAACGCCAAGGGCTTCTTATGGACGCAAAAAGTCCGGGCGGCAGGCGAGGGTGGAAATGCAGGGCGGCTCATCGAGAGGGATGGTCGTTCAGTTGAACGCCGGTTGCATAAGGCGTGGGGCACCGAGAAGGAGCAGGAGAGAATGGCTCGGGTGGGTTTGTATCCAGGGACCTTCGATCCCGTCACCAACGGACATCTCGATATCATCAAACGGGCCGTGAAGCTGGTGGATCACCTCGTGATCGGCGTCGCCATCAATCGGGGCAAGGGGCCACTCTTTTCCCTTGAGGAACGCGTTGAAATGGTCAGCCGAGAGGCCGGGATGTTTGTCACGCCCGAAACCGCGACCATTTCCGTCGTGCCATTCGATTCCCTGCTGATGACATTCGCTGAACAAATTGGTGCATCGATTATCGTGCGCGGTCTCAGGGCTGTGTCCGATTTCGAGTATGAGTTCCAGATGGTCGCCATGAATCAGCGGTTGAATCCCAATATTGAAACCGTATTCCTCATGGCAGACCCTGCCCACCAGGCTGTCGCGTCGCGCCTTGTGAAGGAGATCGCCCGGCTTGGCGGCGATGTGACCCAATTCACATCCCCCGCTGTCGCGCTTGAGCTCAATCGCCGCTACAGCGAAGAGCCCGAACGGATCTGACGGGACACGGGGCAACGGACCGCCTGGAGGAGGGCAAGACCTTGAGACACCGGACCATACTGACCGTGATGCGGATCCCTATGGACCAATGGGCAATTTCCCAGCGGTCAGCCCTGCGCGGTGTTGCAAGCCTGGTCCTGGCCGGCATGCTCGCTTTGTTCCTGAGCCTGGGCGTCGGCCATGCCCAGCAAGGGCGGCCGCAAATCCAGCTTCCCCCGGGGCTCGACCCGAACAATGCGCTGCTCATCGACCTCACTCACGGACCGGTGCTCATTGAGCTTTTCCCCGACAAGGCTCCAAAGCATGTGGAACGGGTCAAGATGCTCGCGGAGCGGGGCTTTTATAATGGCCACGCCTTCCACCGGGTGATCGATGAGTTCATGGCCCAAACGGGCGATCCGACAGGCACCGGCCGCGGCGGCTCGCCTTTGCCCAATCTCCAGCCCGAGTTCAACAATCTGCCCCATACGCGTGGCACAGTATCCATGGCGCGTGCCAGCGATCTCGACAGCGCCAACAGTCAGTTCTTCATCATGTTCACAGCAGCGCCCCATCTGGATGGCCAGTACACCGTGTTCGGCAAGGTGATTTTCGGCATGGAATCGGTGGACAAACTCGCCCGCGGTGAGCCTCCCCTGGTGCCAGATCAGATGTTGCGTGTGGCAATTCTGGCGGATGTCTTGCGCGCCATGGGGATGCCGGAAGATGAAATCCGCGCTATGTCAGCGGTGAATGAGATCCCCAAGGACCTCGATATCATTTCGCCGGTTTTGAATGATCCGTCGGTCTTGGATGCCGCCGGCGAAGACGATAATGCTGCGAACGAGTCTGGCGCGTCCGGCCTGTGACCTGGCGCTCCCCTGTCTCTTCTCCTGTCCCAATCGAAAAGCCCCGAAAGGAGCCGTCCCCATGAGCGACCTCAACCTTGAAGACGTTCTCTATCTCGACCTCGAATGGGGCCGCGTTACCATCAAGACCCGTCCTGACCTTGCCAAAACCCATGTAGACCGGATCAAGAGCCTGGTTCGCGACGGCTTTTACGACGGCATCGTCTTCCATCGGGTGATCGATGGTTTCATGGCCCAGACGGGCGATCCCACCGGCACGGGCACCGGCGGGTCCGGCCAGAAGCTGCCGGCCGAGTTTTCCGACGCGCCCCATGTCCGCGGCACGGTCTCCATGGCCCGCGCCCAGTCCAAGGATTCTGCTGACAGTCAGTTCTTCATCTGCTTCGACGAAGCCCGCTTCCTGGACGGTCAGTACACGGTCTGGGGCGAGGTCGTCGAGGGCATGGAGCATGTGGACCGCATCAAGCGCGGCGAGCCCGTCGACAATCCGGACAAGATCGTCAGCATCCGTGTGGCCGCTGACGCGCCGGACGCCTCCTGAGGCCAGGGCGGGGATCGCGGATCCATGAAGATCGACGCTTTTGATTTCGATCTGCCGGAGGATCTGATCGCCCTGCGCCCTGCTGTCCCGCGGGACAGTGCCCGTCTGCTCCAGGTCAAGCCGGACCCATCCGGTCCGGCTGGCCTGACGGACCACACGGTCCGGGATCTGCCGGATCTGCTGCGGTCTGGCGATGTTCTGGTCATCAATGACACGCGCGTCCTCAATGCTCAGCTCACGGCCCTGCGCGCGCCGCGTCCAGGTGAGGCGGGCGCGGGGATTGTTGGTGACCAGCCGCAAGTGGGCGCGCCCAAGATCGATCTCACCTTGCATAAGCGCCTTGGCCCCAATGTGTGGCGCGCCTTTGCGCGGCCCGGCAAAAAGCTGCGTGAAGGGGATCGGCTGACCTTGCCCGGCGGCCTTGGCGCGCAGGTGAAGGAAAAGGCCGAAGAGGGCGATGTGGTGCTGGCATTCGACGAGGAGGGCGAGGCCCTCGACGCGGCCGTCGACCAGGCGGGCATTACGCCCTTGCCGCCCTACATCGCGCGCCGTCGCACGGTCGATGCGCAGGATGCTGAAGATTATCAGACGGTCTACAGCAAACGGCAGGGCTCCGTGGCAGCGCCCACGGCCGGGCTCCATTTCACACCCGAGCTGCTCGACCGGTTGGACAAGGCCGGCATCGGCCAGGCCATTGTGACGCTTCATGTTGGGGCCGGCACGTTTTTGCCCGTCAAGGCCGAGGACACGGCCGATCATCGCATGCATGCGGAATGGGGCGAGGTGACACCGGAAACGGCCGACCTTGTCAACGAAGCCCGCGCCAGGGGCGGCCGGATCGTCTGTGTCGGCACCACCAGCCTGCGCCTTGTGGAGAGCGCTGCGCGGGAAGACGGGACCCTGGCGCCATTTTCCGCCGAGACCGACATTTTCATCACGCCCGGCTATCGTTTCCGGGTGGCCGACGCTCTGATGACCAATTTTCACCTGCCAAAATCAACCCTGTTCATGCTGGTCAGCGCCTTTAGCGGACTTGAGACCATGCACACGGCCTATGCCCATGCCATCGCGTCCCGCTACCGATTCTACAGCTATGGCGACTCGTCTCTCCTGTTCCGGGCCGAGGCGGATCGGGCGCCGTCATGAGCCGGGCACTGACCTTTATTGTTGAGGCGCGAGAGGGGGCGGCGCGCACGGGCGAGATCAGACTTGCCCGGGGCATCATCCGTACGCCGGCCTTTATGCCCGTTGGCACGGCGGGCACGGTGAAGGCGATGTTGCCGGAGACTGTGCGCGGCACGGGCGCCGACATCGTGCTCGGCAACACCTACCACCTGATGCTCCGTCCGGGGGCGGAGCGGGTGGCGCGGCTCGGCGGGCTGCACCGTTTCATGCAATGGCCCCATCCGGTCCTGACCGACAGTGGCGGCTACCAGGTCATGTCCCTGAGCAATCTGCGCAAGCTGACCGAGGACGGGGTGACCTTTCAGTCCCATATCGACGGCAGTAAGGTTCATCTGACCCCTGAACGCAGTATCGAGATCCAATGCCTGCTGGGTGCGGACATCGTCATGGTGCTTGACGAATGCACCCCCTTTCCGGCCACCCCGGAGGTGGCGGAGCAGTCCATGGACCTGTCCATGCGCTGGGCGGCCCGCTGCCGGGAGGCTTTTGGTGCGCGCGAAGGCCAGGCCCTGTTCGGTATTGTCCAGGGCGGCATCTATCCGGAGCTGCGGGCCCGCTCGGCAAAGGCGCTCCAGGAGATCGGTTTTGATGGCTATGCGGTGGGCGGTCTTGCGGTGGGCGAGGGCCAGGAGCTGATGTTCCAAACCCTTGAGGCCACGGTGCCCCATCTGCCGGAAGAAAGGCCGCGCTATCTGATGGGAGTGGGCAAGCCCGCCGATCTCGTGGGCGCTGTGGCGCGGGGCATCGACATGTTCGATTGCGTGCTGCCCACCCGCTCCGGGCGGAATGGACAGGCCTTTACCCGCTTTGGGACGGTCAATCTGCGCAATGCCCACCATGCCGAAGATCCGCGGCCCCTTGACCCGGAAAGCCCATGTCCGGCCTCCAGCATCTATTCCCGTGCCTATCTGCACCATCTTGTGAAGGCCAATGAGATCCTCGCCTCCATGCTGATCTCCTGGCACAATATCGCGTATTATCAGGATCTTATGACGCGCATGCGGGCGGCGATCGCGGCAGGGCGGTTTGAAGCGTTCCAGGCCCAGTTCCATGCAGACGAGGCCAAGGGGGACCCCGCTGGCGTGGCTTAGAGGCGCTCCGCCTTTCGCGACATGGAAAGCCTGTTGAGCCGCGGGTGGTTTGGACTACGATGGTGAAAGAGAAAAAGGGCTTTGGCGCCCACAACCTCACGATGCGGGGAGACCCATGACTTCACTAGTGGTGGTGATGAACAATCGGGCAGCGGCCGTCGCGGCGGACAGTGCCATGAAGACCACCTGGGACGACCGCCAGCGCAACCGTCTCGGCGTGCGCAAGATTTTCCAGCTCAACAATCGCTTGCCCATCAGCGTGATGACCCACCGGTCCGCGGACATCATGAACATGGCCTGGGGCCCGATTTTCGTCAGCTACCGCCAGCAATATGGCAACAAGCTGTTTGCGACGGTTGAGGACTGCGCGGAGCATTTCCTGTCCTTCCTGGACGACTACAAGGATTTCTTCACGGACGCTGTCCAGACCCGCTCCTATCTTGATTATGTCGAGGCTTTGTTCGACTGGGTGCGGACCAATGTGAACGAGATCGTCCGCCGGGAGAATGAAGAGCCCAGCGATAGCGGTCCGACTACAATGCGCGACGTGATGCGCCTTGCCACGGATCTCGTCTACGAAGACATCATGACCACGCCGAATGACGAACCGCGCGCCGACCTGCCCGGTTTCGACGGCACCTTCGCACGGGACCTGCAGCGCAAATACGCGGCCGATGTCCAGCTCCTGATCGATCAGTATTTCGCCGAAGGTGAACCGGACAAGGAAACCATCCGCCGTCTGCGTGAAATGGCGGCGCTCGCCGTGACCAAGGATTTCTTCCCGGACTTTTTCGAACCCTCCGGGCTCGTCTTCACGGGTTATGGTGAGCGTCAGATCACACCGCAAATGGTGGCCTATCTCGTGGGCTTTGCCGTCAATGGCAAGCTGCGCAAACGCCTCTCCAACGTGAAGTCGATCAGCTCGGATGATCCGGTGATCATCGCGCCTTTCGCTGATGACCGTATGCTGCACACCTTCCTCACCGGCATGGACGAGGACCTGCAGGATTATGTGACCGATCAGATCATCGATTTGGCCGTCGCCATCCGGGACCGCACCATCGCGCAATTGCCCCAGATGACGCGCACCCAGCGCCAGCGCTTCTCCCAGAGCTACTCCGACGATGAGATCGTGGATCTCATCAATGAGTTCCTCTCACGGCTCGATAATTTCCAATATGCTCAGCACACCCACCCGATCCTGCTCGCCATCGAAAGCCTGCCGGAAAAGGATCTCGCCACAACGGCTGAGATGTTCGTGAAGCTGAATGCCTTCCAGCACCATGTCAGCCTGGACCTCGCCACTGTTGGCGGCGACATCGACGTGGCCCTCATGACCAATGAGAGCTTCCGCTGGATCAAGAACAGCAAGGACTGAGGAGTGTTGACGATGCGTGACGGTGTAAAGCGCGACAATGGTTTGAAAGTCCTCGGCGAGGTGAAGGGCACGGAGCAAGCCGTGTCGGCACGGAAGGCCACAGGCCAGCGCATCCCGCGCACGGCCATTTTGCATGTGAACCAGCTTGACCATGCCCACCGCTCCGTCCCACCCAAAGGCGGCCAGCGCCATGTGAGCCGCTACGCAGGCCGGAACCTGGTCGCCGAAGCCGTGGCTGCTCTCTATGGGGAAGAGTCCCGCGCCGAGATCGCCGGAGAGATCGCCAAGGAGCAACCTGCAGTGCGGCGGGACATCAAAGCATCTGCCACAGGCACAGCTTCGGATCGGCCCTCGGTTGCACCGAAAGGTCCGGGAAAGAAGCCGACCGGAAAAGAGGGCCGTAAGCGGAGGTTTTTCGGCTTTTGATTTGTCCCGCGCGGTCGGGCCGACGTGACGCCATTGTCTTGGCGAGCCGAAAGCCCCGTCCATCGGGACGGAGCCTGCTCCGGATGGCTTCGCTCTCGCGCGGCGGGCGCTCCGCGGGAGTGGCGCGGGCGGGTCGGGCTTCACTGGGGGTTTGGGCATGATCCTGATCAGCCCGATC
>CAYUYV010000126.1:11151-14812 GCA_964449455.1 uncultured Alphaproteobacteria bacterium
GGCCGGTCCATTTGGGGGGCCGGTCCATCGGGCCCATGTGACGTGTCGCGGCGGCGTCGCCCGTGGGGCGTGGCCCATTGGGATTGGCAGGCTCAATCACAAGAGAGTTGGGTGCAACCATGGCGGACAGTTCTCAGCGGACAAAAGGCACGTCTTCCCCAAGCGGAAAAGGCAGCGGTCCCGTTATCCTCCAGGTGCTCCCGGAGCTTGGGGCCGGCGGTGCGCCTCAAACCGCCATCGACATTGCATCGGCGGTCCAGGACGCCGGTGGCACCGCACTTGTCGCGTGCAATGGCGGCTTTCGGGAACAGGACCTGCGCGAGGTGGGCGGCACGATGATCCACCAGCCCATGCACACAAAGAACCCCTATGGCACCCTTGCCAATATTCTGCGCCTGGTTCAGCTCATCGACATGTATCAAGTGGACTTGGTCCACGCACGCTCACGCGCACCAGCCTGGAGCGCCCTCGCGGCCGCCCGCATCGCTGGCAAGCCCTTCTTGACCACCTATCACGGGACCTATTCGGGGCAGTCCCGGCTGAAGATGTTCTACAATTCCGTGATGGTGCGCGGTGATGCGGTGATCGCCAATTCCCATTTTATCGCGGGGCATATTGCGAAGTCCCACGGCGTGCCGCTCCCTGAGATTGATGTCATTCCGCGCGGTATCGACATGACCTGGTTTGATCCGCATGGGGTCAATTCGGCCCGGGTGGAAAAGCTCCGCAGGGCCTGGAATGTCCAAGCCATGGCGGGCCCTCAAGGCGCCTCAAGCCGGAGGGTCATTCTGATGCCGGGCCGTTTGACGGCCTGGAAGGGGCACGCTGTATTTCTGGATGCGCTGGCCCGGTTGAAAGCCATGGAGGGCCAACGCGCCGCCGACTGGACCGCGGTGATTGCCGGTGATGATCAGGGTCGGGATGGCTATGTCCGTGATCTGAAACAGTCCGTGGCTGAACGCGGCCTTCAGAAGAGGGTCATCTTCCACGGCCATTGCAGGGACATGCCCGCCGCGTATCTGGCGAGCGATCTTGTGATGTGCCCATCCATTCAGCCTGAAGCGTTCGGGCGGGTCCCTGTGGAAGCCCAGGCCATGGGACGGCCGGTCATTGCCAGCGACCATGGCGGCGCGGCCGAAACCGTGCTTGTTGATGGCGGTGACGGACGGGGACAGGCGACAGGCTGGCGTGTGGAACCCGGAAATGCCTTGGACCTCGCTCAGGCGATGGCGGCAGCGCTGGGGCTCGACAAGGCGGCGTGGGATGCGATGGGCGAGCGGGGACGCGCCCATGTCCGTGTCCCATATGCCCTCTCCACCATGAAAGCGAGCACCTTGGCGGTCTACGACCGTCTGCTGACGGCGCGCCGGGTTGCCGCTGCGCCCTTTGGCTCACCAGCCCCCCTGGCTTCCTTTCCCCGCGTCGGAGCACGCGAGGAGGCTTGAAAGAGGCGTGCCCCTCCCGCGAGGTCTCCCGTGCCCATCGTCCCAAAGGGCCGGTACACGGATTATCCCGTCACTTCCCGTGTGAATGCGGCGATGCTTGCGGCGGTCTGCCGGCTGATCTCCGGACACACGGCGACGAAGATTTCAATGCCGTGGCTCGTGCCCATGACGTTGCGGCATTGGGCGGGCACGCCCGCGCGCAGGAGCAGGCGGTAGAAATCGATGCCTTCGTCGCGCAGGGGATCGCATTCATTGACACTGATCATGGTGGGCACGAGACCCGCCACGTCGCTCTCGCTTGCGAAATGGGGCCAGGCCAGCGGGTTCTTGGCAACCAAATGCTCCATGCCATAGGCCATGGCCCCGCGATTGGTGTGCAGGTCCAGAAGAATGCCGTTGTTCTCGGTGGAAGAGGGCAGATGGTCCTGGGGCCACTGGCCGGCGATATAGGGGCACATGGCGTAAAGGCCCTTGATGAGCCCCAGATCCCCGTCTTGTTTCAGCGTCATGCCCGTCGCCAGGGTCAGGTTGCCCCCACCACTCTCGCCGGCCACGACGATCTTGGCCGGGTCGATCTTCAAGGCCGCGGCATTGGCTGCGATCCACTTTACGCCGGACACGCAGTCATTCAGGCCCGCCGGGAATGGTGCGATCTGTGGCGCTGAAGACGGCTGGAGGCAATTGCGAAAGTCCACCATGGCCACGGCCACACCGGTGTTGGCGATCACCTTGCCCCAGGCGCGATAGAGCCCGTCGAGGCAGGAAAAGGTCATCATGCCCCCGCCGTGGATGTAATACACGCACGGAAGAACGGCCTCGCCTTTCGGCCGGATGAACTGGATCTTGATGGTGTTGCCATCGGGCTGGGATGTAAATTCGTGCACGGAGATATCGAGATTGCCCGAGGGCGCGAATATCTCATTGTCCGAGGCGCCAAGGGCTTGCCGGGTCGCCGCCAGAGTCTCCAGGGCTTGCGCCGTGTTCTCCGCGGCGACCAATTCGTCCCGTGTGGTGTATTCCGGTGCCTTTTGCAGCGGAAAGGCTGCCAGCATGCCTTTGATGCGTGGATCAAGCCGTGGGTCGTTCGCAATATCCGGCATGGAGCCCTCCCTGACGCCGTGTTTCTGACCATGGACGCCATTTTAGGGCGTTTTCAGCAAAAGTGTGTGCGGTTTTGCGGTTTGAAAACGCGATAAATCAGAGAGTTAGAGCCCTTTCAATGACCCGGACTTCTGTGAAAGGGCTCTAATGGTTTGGCCAAGACATTTGCATACCCCTTGCGGCACGTTCATTTGCAAATCTCTCGGCTCCACGAACCACGAGAAAATGACTGTGTCGAGTGGAGCTTTTGGCTCTGACGCTTGAGTGACAAGCGCCTGGCAGGGTGGGACTCAAGCGTCAGAGCCGCCAGATGACCGTCACCACGCCCAGGATTTGCGCAACGTTCAGGAGCACGGTGAATTGGTGGGCGATGTTGAACAGGCCCTCCGCACGGGAATCGCCGGCCGTGGCCGCGTCGCGCCAGGCATTGATTTGGGGCACCAGGCCCTGCCGCACCATCACTGTGGTCACCGCAATCGTGGCAAGAACGAAGGCCTCCAGGGGCCGCTTCAAAAGCATCGCCGCCGCCGCGGCGGCCGTGACTGCGACATAGGCATAATAGAGCGGAAACAGGGTGCGCAAGAAAGCGCCGGCCAGGGGCGGTTCCAACACCTTGAACACGGTGGGCGCCACGACGGCGGAGAAAAACACCATGCCTCCAAAAAGGGCTGCCAGAAAAAGATCGGCCAGGACCAGGTTCCACTCCATCACACCTCTCCATTCGGTCGGGTCGTGTATCACGACGGTTTCAAACCACTGAGCTAGGGCAGGGCGCGGGGCCAGCAATGGATTGATGCGGTGCAAAAGCCCGCTGCGACGACGGGTCCTCGGGGATCGACCTCGGACAGTCAGCGGAAGGCAGGACCGTGGATCCAGGTGGTGAGGGAGAAGCGGCGGCCCCGGGTGACCGGAGCGACGCGGTGCAGCACGAAGCTCGGAAACAGCATGACGGACCCGGCGTCGCGGGGGGCGGCACGGACCACGCCGTCGGCGTTCATCTCCAGATCTCCGCCGCCATAGGCCGCCTCGGCAGTGAGTTGGACCACACAGGTGAGCTTGCGCCTAGTGTCGTGGATCAGAAGTCCGCATGAGAAGTCCCGGCACGTCCGTCTGCG
>CAYUYV010000127.1:0-1773 GCA_964449455.1 uncultured Alphaproteobacteria bacterium
CGAAAACGCGATAAATCAAAGAGTTAGAGCCCTTTCACTGCCCCGGAATTCTTTGAAAGGGCTCTCGTGCCACGGTCAGTGATCGCCTGTGCCGGGCTCTGAAGGAGGCGTGCTTGGGATCAGGGCCCGGACAATCATCTTACGCAAGGTGACTCCCATGCGCCGGCGCCCGGCTTCGTTGTCGGCAAGGGCCTTGGCGGTCTGCTGCATCATGCCCATGATGGCAAAGCCCACAACCTCAAGATCGTAATCCGCCCAGATCTTGCCCGAGCGGGCATGAATCTCAAGGTCCTCGGCCCACTTATTGGCCCAATAGACCATGAGCTTGGACGTCTTTTCATCCGTATCTGTATCAATGATGCCGGGATCACTCATCGCCGCGGCAAGCACACCCGGTTTGTCCCGGTGGTAATCGATCACCGAATCGATGACCGCACCGATCCTGTCCTCAAGCTCTGTCAGCCCCTCAATGCGCGCCTTGATCTCGGCGTCCACCTCACCGCAGGCCTCCTCGACAAAGGCAAAGAAACAGGCCTTTTTGTCCGGAAAATGCAGATAGAATGTTCCGTGTCCCACATCGGCGGCACGCGCCACATCCTGGGGCCGGGTCTTGTGGTAGCCGCGCTCAACGAAGAGGGTGCGGGCAGCAGCCATCAGACGCCGACGGCTGTCCTGGCGACGCTTGCCGCTGCGGACCGTCCCGGATGTGGCTGGCCGGCGGGCTGGCCCGTCGGACGGGACTTTCTCGTCATCGGAAGGGGGCGTGCTGGACATATCGTGTCAGGCGCGGGATCCGAAATCCGCAGCCGCATAACGGCCTCGGATCCCGGTCGCGTTTCAGTCGCGAAAGCCGGGATCGATGCGATCCAGGCGGCGCAGCAGCGCCGGCCAGGCCAAATCACCGGCTGGGCCTGAAAACAGAGGCACCGATTGGCTGGCAGTACGCTCCGGCACCCCCTCACCCGGATGGGTCCAGGCCGTTCCTCCGGCAAGAGCCCGCACCTGCATGGCGCAGGCCCGCTCCAGATAGTAGATCGCCATGAAAGCGTCGGCGCAGCTTTCACCGACGGCCAAAGTGCCGTGATTGCGCAGGATCATGGTCGGCTTATCGCCAAGGTCGCGCACGAGGCGCTCCCGCTCGTCGAGATCCAGAGCCACGCCCTCATAATCGTGATAGCCAATCTGTCCGTAGAGAGACATGGCATGCTGGGACATGGGAAGCAGACCATGTTCCTGGGCCGACACCGCAACGCCATCATCCGTATGCAAATGGATCACGCAGCCCACATCATGGCGCGCCTCGTGGATGGCGCCATGGATCACAAAGCCAGCCTTGTTCACCGAATAGGCTGACTCGCCCACCACATCGCCGTCCCGATTGACCTTGATCAGCGAAGAGGCCGTGATCTCATCAAACAGGAGACCGAACGGATTGATAAGGAAATGGCCATCCTCGTCCGGGATCCGGGCCGAGATGTGCGTGAAAACCATATCATCCCAGCCATAGTGCGCGACAAGCCGGTAGGTGGCCGCCAAATCGACCCGCATCGCCCATTCACCGGCTGACATGGTCTGGGCCATATCAGCCGTATTGACTTCACTCACCATGACTGCGCTTCCCGTGCGTGTTGTGTTTGGAGGATGACCCGGGGGTCTTTCAAACCTCTTTTTCGTGTCAAGAGTGGGGGCAGCGCCGCCGGGCTGTCAAATCTGTCGCAGCCCTGGCCACCCGCTGCATGGCTGCGACGTTCAAGGCTGCGACGTTCAAGGCTG
>CAYUYV010000127.1:1873-14782 GCA_964449455.1 uncultured Alphaproteobacteria bacterium
GGCTGCGACGTTCAAGGCTGCGACGTTCAAGGCTGGGCCGTTCAAGGCTGGGCCGTGGAAGCGGTCGACTCCGGTGTCAGCTGGGCCTCGATAAGGGCGATCTGGTTGGGGGTGAGCCATCCTTGCCAGATGTCGCGATGGTTCTCCAGGAACCACCGCGCAAGGGCCTTGCCCCTCACCTCATTGTTTTCATACATGAAAAGCAGCACTTCGCGCATCAAGGCATTGGTGGTGCCATAGGCGGCGAGAAACGTCGCGAGAGACCCCGCATCGTTTCGAAAGCGGGTGTTGACGCCGATATGCTGCTCCACAACCGGATAGGCAAGCGCTGTCTCCGGCCGCCTTGCCGCCGCGAACGCATCCCAGGCGTCCTGCTCATAGGGAGGCTCTTCAAGGGCAACGAGGTCGTAGCGCGCCGTCACCCAGCTCGGATCCCAGTAATAGGCCACGAACGGCTCGCCCTTGGCATAATGCGACGCGATGGCGGCCGCGAGAGCTGCGCCGGTCCCGACCCGGAAATTGCTGAAGGAGGCTTGCAGGCCGTACGCTGTCAGCTTCTTTGAATTGTTGATTTCGCACAGCCATCCCAAGCTGCAATTGTAAAACCGGCCAAGGCGCGGGCGCTCCGGGTCCTTGAACAAAGCCGCATATTTCGGCAGGTCGAACACGCTTTTGAGATCGGGAGCTGCAGGCTCAATGCCGCGCTCAGGATCCCCCTCGATCATGTAACGGGGCACATACCAGGACTGGGTGGCATCGGGCATGTTCACGCCAATACTCGACACCTGACCGCGCTTGACCCCGTCTTCCCAAATCTTGGTCGCCCGGTCGATCCAGACCTCCATCGCCACATCCACATCGCCCCGCCGCAGTCCAGCGAGCAGCGGGATGGTGGAGCCGGGCAGATCGTCCGTCTCACAGCCGAACGCGGTTTCGATCACAAAACGGGCAACGGCGTTGTGAAAGCGGGCGCTTTCCCAATCAAAGCCGGCAAACATCACAGGGCGATCAATGGGGCAAATCGGTCCAACGGGCTCGGCACTGTCTGCGCGCGTTGCTGATCCTGCGCTTTGGGCAGCAGCCCCCGGTGCGAGGGCGATCGTCATGGCTGTGAGCACGAGGCCAGCCACTATGCCGGACCGGCGCACACCGGCCAAAGCCTTGAAGAGCATGTCCAAAATCGAATCCTTCCTGCCGTCCATCTTGCGGTCTATGCCTTGGGGCATGTCGGCCCGTTAGAATGGCGGTCACGGCATTGCCTTAGGGACTACGACCGCCGAGCCGTGTCAGTCACCGCTGCATAACCCTGGCGACTATGCTGCCGGCGGCGTGTAAGCACAAGAAAGGTGCCCTTCCGGGCCGTAATGACGGGACCACCCCATGACGTCCAAGCGCCCCCCGGATCCACGCCCGACCCTTCTGGGGCATTCCGAAACCGGCTCTGCCGAGCCGTCGGATGTGCCGCAAACCGCACCCCGCGAATATCCCACCTGGCCCGCCTCCCCGCCGGATACCGCCTTTCAGCGCATCGCATTCCGTGCGAGCCGGACACCGGTGGCCCAGGCCGCTTATCGGGACCTTGTGGGGCGCTATGGCGATGCGCCCCTTGAGGAGGCTCAAGTGATCGTGGCCATCGGGGGTGATGGCTTCATGCTCGAAACCCTGCACGACACCCTAGTGTCCGGTCTTCCGGTTTTCGGCATCCATCGGGGCACCATCGGTTTCTTGATGAATGAGACCTTTGGCCCGACCGAGTCCGACCTGCCCCGCAGGCTTGCCGAGGCGGATCCTGCGGTGATCCATCCTTTATGCATGACGGCAATGGACAAAGACGGCACGGTCCATGAGGCCCTGGCCATCAATGAAGTGTCGCTGCTGCGGGAGACGCGGCAAACCGCTAAAATCCGGATCTCCATTGATGGCAAGGAACGGATGTCTGAGCTGATCTGCGATGGCGTGCTTGTCTCGACGCCGGCGGGCAGCACCGCCTATAATCTGTCAGCTCACGGACCCATTCTGCCCATCGAGGCACGCCTTTTGGCGCTGACGCCCATTTCAGCGTTCCGCCCCCGGCGCTGGCGCGGGGCCATTCTCCCCCACAAGGCCCTTGTCCGCTTTGATGTCCTGGAGCCCGAGAAACGGCCCGTGAGCGCCGTAGCCGATGCCACCGAAATCCGTCATGTGCAGTCGGTGGTCGTGGCTGAGGACCGTTCCGTGGGCATTACAATACTCTTCGACAAGGGCCACAATCTGGATGAACGCATCCTGATGGAGCAGTTCTATCACTGACACCCAAGACGATTCCGGCCCGACGGTTCGGCCGCTTTACAGTGCGACAATTGCCGCCGGGGCGGTTGGCGGCGGGCTTTTCGCCCTTTTGTCCATGCCGCTGGCTTGGATGCTGGGCGCGATGACCCTTACCATGACCTTGTGTCTTCTCGGGGCCCAGCTCGCCGTTGAACCGCGCCTGCGCTCGGCCATGATCGCGATCCTTGGGGTGTTTCTGGGCTCGGCCTTTACCCGAGACCTTGTGTCCCAAATGTCCGGCTGGCTTCCTGCGATCGCGGTTCTCGTCGTCCTTGGCACCATATGCTCCGTCTCGGCCTTTTTGATCTTTCGGCGCTTCGCCCAGCTTGATCCGGTGACGGCCTATTTTGCGAGCGTGCCCGGTGGGCTGAGCGAAATGACCCTGATGGGCGAGCATTATGGCGGCAAGCCTCCGGTGATCAGCCTCATCCATGTGGTGCGCATCATCTTTGTCGTCAGCGTGGTGCCGATCTATTTCCGCTTCGTGCAGGGCCTTGAGGTACCCTCCCTGCCGCCCCAGACGGTCTCGATCCTGAGTTTCCCCCTCGACGAAGCCGCCATCCTGACAGCCTGCGCCGCGTTCGGCGTCCTTCTGGGACGCCTCGTGCATCTGCCAGCCCCAGCCTTTTTCGGCCCATTCCTCCTGAGTGCCGCGATCCATACCCTGGGGCTCAGCAGCACGCCGCCACCGGCGGAGTGCATCGCGGGAGCGCAGATTGTTGTCGGCGCTTCCATCGGCGCGCGGTTTTCCGGCTATCGCCTCGGGGACTTCACGGCAGTGATCATGGTCGGCATCGCCTCGGCCGCCGCTATGGTATTTCTTGCCGCCGTATTCGCCGCCGCCCTGGCGCCCTTTGTGCCACAGGGCGCGGTTGTTCTGTTCCTGGCCTTCGCACCTGGCGGCCTTACGGAAATGTCTCTGATTGCCCTGTCCATGGACCAGGATCCGGCCTTTATCGCCGCGCTCCACCTGATCCGCATCTTGAGTATCATTGCGCTTGCCACACCGTTGTTCGCCTGGGCCGCTCGCAAGGATCTTCCGGGCCGCCCCGATCCTTAAAACGTTGTAAAGCTAAATGACTTAGGGTGATGGCGGGGAAAAAAACCGGTGTCGTCCATGGACCTGCTGTCAAAAAAGCTGACCGTGCTACTCATCGATGATGACCGTCATTTGCGCGGCATTATCAAAGCCATGCTGTTGAGCTTTCCAAACATCACGTTTCTGGATGAGAGCCATGCAGCCTATGGCTGGGACGCCTATTGTCAGCATGCCCCAGACCTGATCATTGTCGACTGGGAAATGCCCAAAGTGAACGGACTTCAATTCATCCGGCGAGTCCGGCATTCACAGACGTCGCCCTATCCCGAAACGCCTCTCATCCTCCTTACCGGACACACCACTAAGAACCTGATTTCAAAAGCTCTGGATGCCGGCGTTGATCAGGTTTTGAGCAAGCCCGTATCAGCGGACCTGCTGTTCAAAAAGATGACGGCAGCCCTCTCGCGCCAAGGCCCACTGATCAAGACGGACAGCGATTTGGGCCGGGATCGGCGGCACGAGACCGCCGGATTTCGTGGCCGTGACCGGCGCAGCCGATCCTGACACAAGGCCCCCGTTCCTCACAACGTATGCCCCCGTTTGCACGCTCACAGCTTTTCCAGCGGCTCTGACGTGACCTCATAGCCAGCATCGTCAGGGATGCGCAAAAATGCTCCGTCTGAGGTGTTTTCCACCCAGGGCTTGACCGTGACGACAAGCTCGGCCGCGGCACGCGTCAGGGCCTCATCCACCGTGCTGCTCCGGGCGAGTTTCATGAGATTCATCCGGGTCGGGAAGATGATGGTCCACTTCCCTTCCTCGGCCTCCGCCAGCGCCTTCGCCGGATTGATCCAGACCGAGTCCACCGATTCATCCCCATCATGGCGCGCCGCCTGGGCCTCCGGCACCCGGGCAAGGAAGAAATGGGTGTCATAGCGCCGGGGCATCATGTCCGGCGTGATCCAATGGGCAAAGGGCACAAGCGCCGTCAGATTGAGACCCAGATCGTGACCGCCGAGCAGGCCTTCCATATCCAGTTGCCCGCCATGGACCGCCGAGCGCACTGCCTCCGCATCCTCAAGGACCGCCGGCACACCTGAGAGCGCGCCCTGATCCGCCAACAGCACGCCACATTCCTCGAACACTTCGCGTACGGCACAAACCCGCAAGGCCAGGGCCTCTTCGTCGAGCCCGGCATCGCCCTGACACCGGGCGCGGATCGACGGCGCGCGGTCCCCCTCATCAACTTTACCACCCGGAAAAACGAGGGCCCCGGACGCAAAATCGATCTGATAGTTGCGCACCACCATAAACACTTCGAGGCCCTGGGCCCCGTCACGCAGCAGCAGGATGGTGGCCGACAGGGCCGGTGGTGTGTCTTGCGCCATGGATCGTTTCCTCTTGCCTTTCTGGTCCCGCCATAGCCTAGCCCGCCCGCGCTCTCGAGCAAGCGCCTGACCCATTTGAGAAACAGGGAGCGGGCGCGATACTGTGGGGCAAACACGAAAAAAGCACAGGGAGGCAGACACCATGACCGGCATTCTCGACGCCATCCGTCGCCGCGGCGGTCGCGTCGCCCTTGGCCTTGTGCTCACGGCAAGCGTGCTTGCCGCCTTCCTCTGGTTCCAGGAGCGAAACCGCTGGATCTATGCCACCGATGCCCGGATTAAAGCGACCATGGTCGGCGTTTCCGCCGAGCTGCGCGGCAAAGTGGCCGAGGTGCCCGTGGAGATTGGCGAGCGCATCCCCTCTGGCACGATCCTGCTTCAGCTTGACGACCGGGAAGCGCGCTTTCGCCTGGAAGAACTGACCGCGGGTCTTGAAGCCCTCAAGGCGGAAACCCTCATGACTCGCACCCTGCGGGACCAGACGGTCGCTGTCGCCCAAAGCCGGCTCAATGAACGGCGCGCCGAACTGCTCCGCGCGGAGGCCGACCTCAAAGCCGCCGATGCCCGGCGCCAACAGGCCGAGCGCCAGGCCGAGCGGGCCCGATCCTTGCGCCAGCGCGGCGTTATGTCGGAAGAAAACCGCGATGAAGCCGAAACCCGGCTCGTGGAGGCCGTGCGCGACCAGGAGGATGCCAAAGCCCGGATGACCGCCTTTGAGGCGCGCATTGTGGAGGCCGAGGCCAATCTTCTTGAAGCGGAAGTCATCAGCCACCGGATTACCATGCTGAGCCGACGCCAGGAGCAAATGGAAAGCCAGATAGAGAGTCAGAAAATCGTCGTGGAGCGCCATGCCATCCGCAGCCCCATTGACGGAGTCGTGGACGAGATCTTCCTCGATCTGGGCGAACAGGCCCTGCCTGGCTTTAGGGCGGCCCTCGTCCATGATCCCGACTCCGTGTGGGTGGAGGCCAATATCAAGGAAACCCGGATCGCACGCGTGCGCCTTGGCGCAGCAGTGCGTGTCGACGTCGATGCCTTCCCGGGCCAGCCCCTTGCGGGAAAGGTGATCCGCATACGGGATGTGGCGACGGGTGAATTCGCCCTCCTGCCCAGCCCGAACGCAAGCGGAGTCTTCACCAAGATCACCCAGCGCGTCCCCATCAAGATCAGCCTGGCCGAGCATGACCTGACCCTGCGACCGGGGACCATGGTGACCATCGCCATTGCCGCAGGGAGCGCCCCTTGACCGCGGGCGCGCCGTCCGCCGCAATCGAAACAGCGATTCCGGAAAATGCAGGCCCCGGCGTGCGCGCCCGGTTCGCCGAATTCGGGACGGCCTACCCGATCATCCTGCTGGCAACCATGCTGACAGGGGCCTTTGCAACCATGCTGGCGGCGACCATCATCAATGTGGCCCTGCCCTCCATTATTGGCGCATTTGGTCTTGGTCAGGATGAAGCCCAATGGCTTTCAACGGGCTTCCTGGCGGCCTCCATGGCGGCCATGCTGGCCAATGCCTGGGCCGTCTCAGCCATTGGGGTGCGGAACAGTTTCGCCGCGGCAATGGTCATTTTCGCCGCAGGCTCGTTCCTGGGTGCCGCAGCCGACTCCCTTGAAATGCTGGTGGCCGCACGGATCATGCAGGGCATCGCCGCGGGGTTTGTCCAACCCCTGCCCTTGATGATGATCTTTCAGACCTTCGCGGAGCATCGGCGGGGCGCGGCCTTTGGGGTGTTCTCCCTTGGCGTGGTGATGGCGCCGGCGCTGGGGCCGCTGATCGGCGGCATTGCCATGGACATTTTTGACTGGCGGTTCGTCTTTCTGGTCACCGCGCCGCTGGCGCTGATTTCCCTACCTGTGGCGGTTCTGGTGCTGCCGCGCCGGGATGTCCAAGGCAAACGGCCGCCCTTTGACGCCGTGGGGCTGGCGCTGCTCGTGGCCGCCACCTTCACCATGCTGGCGGCCCTGGCCAATGGCAATCGCACGGGCTGGAGCGATACCGAGACTGTTCTGCGCCTGGTCGCAGCCGGAATCATGGCCGTTGCCTTCATCTCATGGGAAATGGGCCAGACCTTCCCGGTGCTGAATCTCCGCCTCTTTACAAACCGGACCTTTGTGACCGGCGGTGCGGTCGTGATGCTCCAGGGCTTCGCGATCTATGGCTCAACCTTTCTGATCCCTTTGTTCGTGCAGGGCCTTCAGGGCTATTCGCCAACCCAGTCCGGCGTGCTGATGGTGCCCGCGGGTGTGGCCATGCTCATCGGCTTTCCGCTGGCCGGTATGCTGTCGGACCGGGTGGACCCGCGCTGGCTGATCCTGGCGGGTATGGCCACTTTCGGGTTTTCCGCCTGGCTCATGGCCAGCATCACCCTCGACACCTCATTCTGGACCCTGGCCTGGTGGCTCATCATCAGCCGCATCGGGATCAGCCTTGTGATGCCCACGGGCAACAGAACCGCGATCCGCGATCTGCCCCCCGATCTCATTGGGGCGGGCGCGGGTGCGGCGAGTTTCTTCATGCAGTTTGGCGGAGCGCTCGGGGTGATCATGCTGGCCCTTCTGCTCCAGCGGCGCACCCTGTTCCACGGCCAGGCCCTGGCGGCGGCGACCAACGAGGCCAATCCCCAATTTCTGTATGCCCACGAAATGCTCCGCCTGGAAATGCTCGGCGTGCCCCTCTCGCCCCTTCAGGCCTTCCAGTTCGCCTTCAATGGTATCAGCAGCGTTGTCGCCACGAATGCCAGCATGATGGCCTTCCAGGACTGTTTCCTGGTCACGGCGATCATGTTTATCGGGGGCATTGTGCTCGCTGTGAGCCTGCCTCGGCGGCGATAACGCGGCGCAGGATGCGGCTTGAAGGACGTCAGGGCACTTCGATGGACACGGTATATCCGTCATACCCGACGGTCACATGGTCCGGCACATACTCGCACAAGGTCCGATAATCGAGATCGATGTGCAGATTCGTCAGCACACCATGCGCGACACCAAGATCGCGGAACCAGCCCAGGGTCTTGTCCACATGAGAGTGAGTGGTGTGGGGGCGCCAACGCAGGGCATCACAGATAAAGCACTCAACGCCGCGCAGGGCTTCAAGGCTTTCCCGCGGGAAATCGACCACATCCGCCGAATAGGCCACGGGGCCAAAGCGGAACCCCAGAGACCGGATCAAGCCATGGTCCTGATCCACGGGCAGAATCTCGATCGGCCCGCCCGGTCCATCGATCACGAAAGGGTGGAGCGGTGCCGGAATGATATGAGCATCGAGAATGGGCGGATAAAAACTGCCCTGCGGTGTCTCAAAACAATAGGCAAAGCGTTCCCTCATGGTGCGGAAGGTCGTATTGTCCAGATAGACCGGAATGCGCCGGCGCATTTTACCCGCCATATGCCGCAAATCGTCGATGCCGTGGGTCTGATCCGCATGATCGTGGGTGTAAAGCACCGCATCGAGATGGGTTGTCCCGGTATCAAGAAGCTGCTCCCGCAGGTCCGGCGCTGTGTCGATCAGGACGGTCGTGAAGGGACCACCGGCGGGTCCAAGTTCCACCAGCGCCGAACAACGGCGCCGACGATTGCGCGGCTCTTTCGGATCGCACTCGCCCCAATCGCCGCCCAATTTGGGCACGCCGCTTGAGGATCCTGTCCCCAGGAGGGTGACTGTCAGGATGCGTCCCCCCATGGTCGCGCTCACGCCGCGGCTGTGGCGGGCCGGGCCGCCCTGGTGAACAGTCGAAAGAAATTTTCCGTCGTCTGATGGGCCATGTCTTCCGCGCTCATGCCCCGCGTTTCAGCCAGAACGGCCGCTGTATGGGCGACGAAGGCCGGCTCATTGCGTTTGCCTCGATGGGGCACGGGCGCGAGATAAGGCGCGTCCGTTTCGACCAGCAGACGGTCCGCCGGCAGATCGGCCGCAATGGCCCTGAGATCGGCGGCACGGTTGAAGGTCAGTATGCCGGAAAACGAGACATAAAAGCCGATATCAACCGCCCGGCGAGCCAGCTCGGCCCCTGAGCTAAAACAATGGAGCAGGCCGGTGAAGGCACCCTTTGCCATTTCCTGCTCCAGAATGGCGGCCGTGTCTTCATCCGCGTCCCGTGTATGGACCACAAGGGGCAGGCCCGTCTCACGCGCAGCGGCGATATGGGTGCGAAACCGATCTGCCTGAATGTCCCTGGGGCTGCGTTCGTAGTAATAATCGAGCCCGCTTTCGCCAAGGCCCACCACTTTGGGATGCTCCGTCAGCGCCACAAGATCGGCCACGCTGATGTCCGGCTCCTCGGCCACATGGTGGGGGTGGATTCCCATGGTGCAGAAGACAGGGTCATGGGCCTCGGCCACGGCGCGCACCTGGTCCGCACGGGTCACATGGGTCGAGATTGTCACCATCGTCCCGACACCGGCCGTGGCCGCACGCGCCAGCACGCCGGCCCGATCCTCGGCCAGATCCGGAAAGTCCAGATGGCAATGACTGTCGACCAGCATGGGGGTCATGGCTTTCGGGCCGCCGCTTGCAGAGTGAAAAACGCGCTCAGCAGCAGGTGTTTGCGATCCAGATTGAGGCCCACACCCGCCGCCATGGAGTCCGCGATCTTGTCCCATGCCTCCAGCCAGGCATCAAGGGGGCGGGTGCTGGCAAGGGCCACCAGGCGCTCCGCGTCGCCCGGCAAAAGGTCAGCCTCGGCCGTGCCGGTGGCCGCCGCGCGGATGAGCCGCATGGCCCAGCCTTCCAGAAGGCCGCGCACAGTCTCGAAGGTTGCCTCGTCCCCGCGGCGCGATGCGGCATCCGCGAATGCGTGAAGGCGCGGGACATCAAGGCGCGGCAACTGTTCGAGCAGCGCGGACAGATCCTCAAACAGCGCTAGCCCGTTGCCCTGGAGCAGGGTCGCGGCCCGGCCCGCACTGCCCTCTGCGAGGCGTGCCACAAGATCGGCCTTCGCTGCCGGTACCGTGATGTCCTGCTCGGTGAGCACCTGAGACAGGGCCGCCGGGCTAAGGGGCTTAAGGATCAGCCGCCGACAGCGCGAGCGAATGGTGGGCAAGAGGCGCGCCGGCGCGGCCGCCACCAGGATGATCAAGGCTCGCGGCGGCGGCTCTTCAAGGGTCTTCAGCAGGGCATTGGCCGCGCTCTGGGTCAGATCATTGGCCCCATCAATGATCGCGACCCGCCAGCCCCCCTCACTCGCATGATGGCCGAAAAAACTCTGCAGACGGCGCACGGCTTCCACGGGAATGGTCGCTTTCGCCTTGCCCGTCGTCTCATCCACGGGGCGGTGAATGACCACAAGATCCCCATGACCGCCGGACAGGATGCGGCGAATGCCCGGATGCTGATGGTCAGACTCAAGAGTATCAGGTGACAGGCGCGCTTCGGGCACGAGCACCGCCTTGGCCAGCCGATAGGCCAGTGTTGCCTTGCCGATGCCCGAAGGCCCGCCAATCAGCCAACCATGGGCCAGCGTGGCTTGGGTCAATGCGGTGGCGAGGAGGTTTTCAGCCGCCCCATGACCATGGAGGGTTTGCGTTTCCCGGGGATGGCTGCATCCGGCCGTCTGATCCGGACCCGCGCTGTCCCCTTGCAGCTCAGAGCGCGACGTCATGGCCGCCCCCGCCCCATGATCCCGCGCCTCCAGATCTTCCGCCCCCAGATCTTCTGCCCCCAGGTCCTCCGCCTAATGATGCTCCGCCCTCTGATCCTGCGCGGCGCGATGCCAGCGCCGTTGAAACCAGGGCCCAGACCTGTTCAGCGACCGCCTCCGGTTCGGCGCAAGCGTCAATAAGGCGACAACGATCCGGCTCGGCGGCCGCCACAGCGAGAAAGCCTTCGCGCAAGCGTTCGTGGAAGGCCGACCCCATGCGCTCGAACCGATCTTCGGCGGCGGCACCACTGCGCGCTGCGGCACGGGCAAGGCCAATATCGACCGGCACGTCGAAAATCAGGGTGAGATCCGGTGTCAGCCCACCCGTTGCTGCCCGATTCACGTTAGCGACCATGGTGCGGTCCAGGCCGTGCCCGTGACCTTGATAGATCAAAGTCGAGTCCGAAAAACGGTCGCATAACACGATGCCGCCGGCCTCAAGCACGGGACCAATCACCCGGGCCACATGGTCGGCCCGCGCGGCGGCAAACAAAAACAACTCGCTGAGGGGCAGCCACCGTTCCGCCTCACCGCTCACCAGCAGGCCACGGATCGCATCGGCGCCAGGGCTGCCGCCTGGCTCCCGAGTCACGGTCACCGGAAGACCCTCGGCACCAAGACGGTCTGCGAGGCGGCGGATCTGGGTGGTCTTACCGGCACCTTCTCCCCCTTCAAAGGTGATGAAGATGCCGCCGCGAGCTTCTCCCTCAGCCTCCATTCGGCTGGGCCTCGGCCGCCGGCTTCGGGGCCGGTTTGCTGGAGAAAATCAGATGGTCGAGGCCGAGAAGAGCCTTGCCGAAAATACCCAGTTCCGGAACATCTGCACCGGCGTAAACGGGCGCGCGCACCGGCTCCAGGCCTGGTGCTTCCACGGTCATGGTGCCGATCTGAGTGCCTTTGGCGATGGGCGCCTTCAAGGGCGACTGGTAAGCCAGACGGATCTTGATGTCTCGGCGCACCGACCGGTGAATAAAGGCCGTAATGTTGCGATCGGTGACGGCTTGAACCTGGGGACTGCGCCCATGGAACACGTCGATATTTCCGACCGGATCGCCGGCCGCGAAGAGACGCTCCTGCGTGAAACTGGCAAAGGCGATGGACATCAGCCGCTTCGTTTCGCGCGCCCGGACCCGGTCCGATGACAGGCCGTTCACGACCATGATGACCCGCCGGCCATCCTGCCGGGCCGTCCCCACGAGCCCATATCCCGATTCCTCAGTATGCCCCGTCTTGAGACCATCGGCGCCCCGGAAGGAGTAAATCAGCGGGTTGCGGTTGTTC
Organism: uncultured Alphaproteobacteria bacterium; assembly: GCA_964449455.1. GTDB lineage: Bacteria > Pseudomonadota > Alphaproteobacteria > JAJFIK01 > JAJFIK01 > CAYUYV01. The sequence goes on from CAYUYV010000127.1 coordinate 13,528, forward strand.
TGGGTAATACCGTTCCAGGTGAAGCTCTGCTCGGCAAAAATGGGCAAAAAGTCCGGAAAGGCGGTGATCATATAACGCGCCAGCAGGGCCAATTCACGGGCCGTCATGCGGTGGTTTGGATCGGGCCAGCCCGTGGAATTGGCGAAGACGGATCGCTCGAGCCCAAGCTCGCGCGCCCGGGTGGTCATCATCTGGGCGAAGTTTTCTTCCGTGCCCCCGATTGCCTCGGCCACCGCGATACAAGCGTCATTCCCGGACTGAACAATAATGCCGCGCAGGATGTCACGCACGGGCACTTCGGAATTGACCTTGGCAAACATGGTGGAGGAGCCCGATGCCGCCCCGCCTTTGCGCCAGGCGGTTTCACTGACCAAGATTGGGTCATCAAGGCCGATCCGGCCCTCCTTCAGGCGCTCGAAAAGCATGGTCAGCGTCATGAGCTTACTCATGGATGCTGGCGCCATCAGCGTATCCGGATTTTTCGAATACAGGACCTGCCCCGTGTCCACATCCATCAGGATGGCATATTCCGCGGGCGTATCGACCATCTCCGCGGAAGCGGGCCCGCTTGTCAGCACAGCCACAAGCGCCCAGCACAGGGCAAGCAGCCAGGCGACGGGGCGCGGCGCAGGTCGGCCGGCGATCACGGGTTGGGCGTCCTGAAGGCCAGTCATGCGGATCTCCCATTCGTGTCTTTTGGGTGGGCTTGCTAGGGCCCTTCAACCAGGGTCGGACTGCCATAGCCCAAATAACGTAGGATGGCATCGGCCATGCCGAGCGTTTGCAGCGTGTCGAAGGGACCAACCCGAACGCGATAGAGCGGATCTGTCCCCGTCACCACCTGTGATATCGAAGGCATGGCCAGGGCGGCAAGACGTGGTCCGCCCACTTCGGCAATCCCGTCGGCAACGCGGCGGGCCCGCGACGCGGTGCGGAAGGCGCCGACCTGAAGGTAGATCGGTCCGGCCGCCATTGCCGCTTCGGGCCCCAGCCCCTCCACCTCATCCAGTGGTATACGGACCGTGGCGTCGGTTGTCGGCACAATTGGGGCCGGTGGCTGGGCTTGACCTTTGGCCAACACGATCCGGTCAATGGCATCACTGTCGACATCGTAACCTTCTGCGTCATTGTCCGGCTCATGGGTGCGATGGGGCTCGGGGGTGCGAAGGGGCTCGGGGGAGCCAAGGGGCTCGGGGGAGGCCAGGGGCGCCGGCGAGGAAAGGGACGCGGAAGAGAAATGGGCAGCATAGAGGGG
>CAYUYV010000128.1:0-2634 GCA_964449455.1 uncultured Alphaproteobacteria bacterium
ACGAGATGGCGGTGGTGTCAGATCACGAAATCGTCGGCCTCAAGGGTGGTGATGCCGTCAAGTGTGACGGATACGGAGCCAAAGCTGAGGCGCAGGTCGCCTGCCACCCTTGTTGCCAGCGCATCGGACCTCGTGACCATGCCGTCTCCGGTGGTGTCGAGATCGGAGAAGTCCGTCACTCCACTGACACCGGTGAGATCCAGGGCGTCTTGAACGGAATCGAAATCCACGATGGTCTCGTCCGCAAATCCGTCGGCGATCACGAACAGGTCCGCGCCGCGACCGCCGGTCAAGGTGTCATCGCCGGCACCGCCCGAAAGCGTATCGGCCCCGTTGCCGCCGCGCAGGTCATCATCTCCCGTGGAGCCGATCAGCGTATCCCGGCCGTCCGAGCCGTCAATGGACTCAATATCCGTCAGCGTCACATCCGAAAAGTCCAGAAGCGTCGATCCTTGGTCGCCATGGATGCGCACATTGGAAAATCCGTTGCCGGAAATGACTTCAACCCGTTCAACGGAAATCAGTCCAATGACCGTATTATTGGCCTCGGCCAGGATGGTGTCCGTGCCGCCGCCGCCGTCCACCACGTCCTGGCCGGTGTTGGGGCCGGAGTAAATGATGACGTCATTGCCGCTGCCGCCCAGGATCGTGTCGTTGGCGTTTGCGCCTTCCAGCGTGTCACTGCCGCCGCCTCCGACAAGACTGTCGAAACCGCCTTCACCGCGGATCTTGTCGGCGCCGCTAGAGCCGATAATCGTGTCAGAGCCCGTTTGACCGGAGATGTGGGAGATGCCGTTCACAGTGGTACCGCTGAAATCGAGCAGGTCGGACCCATGGGTCCCGGAAATACGCACATTGGCAAAGCCCATCGCATCAATGGTTTCCACATTGACGATCCCCGCAAGGCCCATGGTCAGATTGCTGCGGGAGGCCTTCAGAACATCATTGCCCGACCCGCCGTCAATGCTATCGCGACCAAGACCATTCGAGATCTGGATCGTGTCATTGCCGCGACCACCCTTGATCGTGTCGTCTTCACCGCCCCCGTCCAGACTGTCCCGGCCCGAACCACCATCCAGCGTGTCAAAACCGTCGCCGCCCAGGATCGTGTCATGACCGCGGCCGCCAAACACCAGATCCCTTGCACCGGATGCCTGGATGAGATCATGACCGGACAGGCCGGCAATGGTGTCACGGCCCGCATCGCCATTGATAGTGTCGTTGCCTGACGTGCCCAGAAGTCCGCCGGCGGGCAGTCCGTCCACGGTCACGGATACTGTGGCCGTGTCGGTGCCGCCCTGACCATCGGAAACGGTATAGGTGAACATGTCCACCAGCCTGTCCGTCGGCGACAAATCGTTGAAGGCCGGATCATGGAGGAAGCGAAATGATCCGTCGGCCTCGACTGTCACGAGCGCACCGGAGGTAAGCGCAAACTGGTTGCCCACATTCGCCGCCTGTCCATTAACCGCCGTCACCCTCAGCCGATCGCCATCAGCATCCGTGTCCGCACCATTGGCGTTGTTGGCCAGCACATTGCCAACCACTTCCTCAAGGGTCACATCGGACGTGAACGCATCATTCCGGGCCCTGGGGTCCGCATTGGGATCGGGCATGGGCTCAGGCTCGGGCATGGGATCCGGATCCGGCATGGGGTCGGGCATCGGATCGGGACCGGGTTCAGGCGAGTCCGCCGCCCCAACGCGATCAGACTCAGGCAGACTGAGATCACGGGGGCTGCCATCAAAGACGTCCTCATTCACAAGGACGATGCGGTCGATCACATGGGAGGATGAGCGGGCGGCCAATTGGATCGTATAGACACCAGGCTCATCAAAACGGGCGACAATATTGTGCGCATCGTGATCGCTGGTCCGTGCCGACCATCTCCAATTGTTGGCACCGGACGAATAGACCTTGAACCATCCGTCCGCGCTGTTACCATTTGGCAGGGTCGCATTGTCCGGATAGTCGTTTTCCGGGCCCGCGCCCCTTGGGCGGACGATGCTGTTCCCTTGCACGGCATAAAAGGCGTCAGCGTCGATCTTCACCCAGGTGTCATTATGGTCCGTCGTGCTGGTGCCCCTGCCGACCTGATTGTACCAATCCAGCTCATAAAGGCCTGTATTGGTGATCTGAACCTCATAGGTGATCGCGCCAATGCCAGGCTGCCGCAGGTGTTGGTCGCCTTGCCAGACGATGAAATCGTCGCCGGATGCCGCATCTGGGTTTTGGATATTCGGGCTGCTTGACCGACGATAGGTTTGTGCCGTCTCCCAACCATTTGGCAAGGTATCGGCGGACTCCGCCTCGATGATGACAATTCCGTCGTCTTCGATAAACGCGCCGCTCATTGGCTTCTCCACCATCTGATCCCGTGCCGTGGGCCGGCCGTGTCTCTTGTTCAATGCTGGGCACCGCCGAACGACACCCTTGCGAAAAGCGTCGTATTCAGATGACCGCCCGCCCCACCGTCAAAGAGGTTGGCGTCACGCCCGGTCGGGTGTGATCACAATGGCTGATCTCTTCAAAAGAGTGCCGCATTCCCCACTCACGTGTGGTACCGCACCAAAGGATTAGGATGAACTTACGTCCAAGACAGGTCGCGTGTGGTCTTCCGTAGACGGGCCGCCA
>CAYUYV010000128.1:2734-9646 GCA_964449455.1 uncultured Alphaproteobacteria bacterium
GGGCCGCCATCTTGGGCGGGCTGCTTTCGTGAGATTTTAATCTTTGTAAGGATGGGATGTCACTTAAATGAAGGCGCTCTATTGGTCTTGGTCCGCTCGGTTTCAGGTTAAAATTGTCTGCAAATGCCCTTCAATCATGCTGCTGTAGTGATCAAGAATGGTGTTATCCGGATGGCTCTGCTCAAGCAGCACGGCAAGGCGGATGGCATGCCCCCAAAGATGGCAAACCAAAAGGGACGTTTCCCAAACGGCCGCCTCGTCAACAGGGGTTTCCACGAGCGAGAGAACACGCTCTGTTATTCTCCGTGCATTGACTTGTGAGTTCTTAAAGTCCGCAGCCTGCAACGCTGGATCGAGTGCCGGCGCGGACCAGATGACCAGGAGGCCCGGTTCGGCTTTTACATGGGCAAAGCTTGCTTTCATGAGAGGGCCGATCCCATGCAGAATGTCTTCAACACATGTCACCTGGTCCAGCCCGTGTTGCACAAGGGCGTCAATGGGCTCCATTTCCCGCGCAAAAAGACGTGCCAGCAGGGCCGTCCGAGTCGGGAAGAATTGGTATAGGGAGCCGATGGGTACGCCGGCCCGTTCGGCGACTTGCGTGATCTTGAAATCCAGATGCCCGTCTTCAAGGGCGAGGTCCCGCGCCGAGTCCAGGATGGTGGCAACGCGGGCCCGGCTGCGCGCCTGGGTGGGCTCGCGCCATTCAAGGCCGTTCGGCTGATGCGGTCCGTTTCGTCGAGTCATGGCTTGACATAACATGAGGATTACTCATATTTCAAATATGAGTAATCCTCATGTTGGGAGCATGCGATGACACCCCTTGGCGGTCTCTTTGTTATCAAAATCTTGGTGACCTTCGTTTGGGTCAGCGCGCCATTCCTCCTATTCCGGAAGGACCTTTTGGATCGCCTGTCCGGCTTTGTCGGCACGCCCATGGTGCTCTATCGGCTCTACGGCGTTGCGATACTGGCTTTGCTTGCGGGCTATGCGTCCGGCATCCTGTCGATCCTCGAAGGTGTCATGCCCTGGGGGATTGTTGCGATGGGGCTCGTCTCCAACGGCGGCGCAACACTGGTCCTGCTGCTGACGGGTGAGGCGAAGAAGAGGCCTGCACTGACCACCTTTTTCGGGCTCATCACGGTTGGCTTGGCTGCATCTGCTCTTTGGCCGGACCGTGCCCTCTCCCCACTTTGACCCCCGTTTTTGCATGTGGCCGCGCTGGTGGGAGGTGCACCAGAGCGGTCGGGTGCCTGCCATTTTCCATTTTTGTACTGATCTTCTGTGCATCTGACACGGTAGTCAGCCGCCGGTCTCGACCAAATGAAACGGGGTCATTCAGGAGCGGCCTTCTTTACACCGTTGCCTGCAGGCAGGTCGCACCAACCGGCACCATCTCTTAACCAATTGGCAAGGCCGCTTGCCCATCTTGCCGTGCGCAAAGAGATATGTCGTGAGTCCGTATACGTGCCGGGCATGATGTTCCTATGGTCCATCGCCTTGCACGCGGTGGGCTCGCTTTCCCACGATGTCGGCTGCTCGGCAGTTACTCCCAGTGAGGCGCCATGATGGAACGGTTCGATCGTCTTTTTATTCTCGACCCGGATCTTGTCAGCCCGATTGGTCACAACTATGAAACATCCGTGCGGGTCGCGAAGAGTGGTCTTGCCCATGGCATGACGCCGACAATCATCGCCAATACCCATTTCGACTATGGGCCCAAACCCCATGGCGATGAGCCGCGTATCCAGATCATTCCCTATTTCGAGGCCCAGGCCTATGCAGTGCGTACGCTATCCAACGGCGCCGTGAAAACACCGCTGACTTATCACCACAGTGATGACTACGCGCCTTGGGACTATCAGTTGCTGCGGTTGCTGGAGCTGGACCGGATTTACAAATTCGGTCCCCGCGACATGTTCTATGTTCACACCTTGTCGCACAGTGTGGCCGTTGCGTGGCTGAATTTCTTCCGGCTGAGGGATCTGACTGACGCACCAACCCTCTATGGCCTCATTTATCTCACTCCGGAAAAAATGATCGGGCAGCGGGTTGAGGGTGCCTCCCTGGTCGATATTCTCAAGAAACTCCAGGCTGAAAAACTGCTCAATACAAAGATCTTTTTTCATGTGGAGACAAAACGCCTGCGGGAAGCCTATGCGCAGCACGGATTCGACTTTCCCGTTTTCATGGGACCGATTCCTATGGGCTTGTTCGAAAACCGTTTGGTCCGCAAGGAGACTGTGACGGTCGCCTTTCTCGGCGAGGCACGGTGGGAAAAAGGCTTTACCCTGGTTCCTGGTATTATCGAGGCCCTTGCAAACCGTCTGCCTCCAGAAGAGTTTGCGCAGGTTCGCTTTACCATTCAAACCTCGACAAACAAGTTCAATGAAAAGGACTCTATCCGTGACGCCAAGCTGAAGCTTCAGGACTTGGTGCGGACCCATGGAACGATTGAGACCTATGATACTCTGTCTTCAGAGGATTATGAAGGCCTGGTAAGTGGCGCTGACATCGTTCTTCTGCCCTATGAACCCAAGCTCTATCATACTCGTGGGTCTGGCGTTGCCTTTGAAAGTCTTGCGGCCGGCAAAGCATTGATTGTGTCACCCGATATCGATATCGGCGTCACATTTGAAGGTGAGCACCTCTACAGCGCCCAATCCTATGGAGAGGAGGCCTTTGCCGAGGCCCTTGCCCGTTGCGTTGGAGATATTCAGTCAGGGGCTTTTGCTCGGCGCAAACCGGGGCAGAGCCTGAGAGTCTTTGGGTCGGATCGTTTCTTCACAAAGCTTCTTGAGGCTCAGACACCCCGCAAGATCAATCCCCGATCTGTCCCGAAACGGCGCTTCTGTGTCTATGTGTGCATGGCGGAATATGTGGGCGGTCTCGGTTTTGTTCAGCGTGCCCAGGCCGAAGCGCTTCGTAAGCTTGGTTATACGATCATCGCCATCGGGATCCCCTGGTATACGCAGCGTGCAGAATTTTTCGACGGCGTGAAGAAGACACTGCTTGCAACGCATATCAAGCGTCCGCGAGAATTCCAGGACATGATCCCGCTCACTGTGCGTGTGGGCGATGGTGCGGCGGACCGGCGTTTCCACGACGTGTTCAACTATAGTGAGCTGCACGAGTTCTTCCTGCACTCGGTGTTCACGGAGTTCTACGCCCATGTCTGCGGCACGACGCCGTTGATCGACCAAGTCTTGGCCCATGTGAACTATGATCTTGTTGTCACGAATTACAGTTTCACGGTCGGGCTGGCAGAGCGGTTTACGAAGGGGGGCACGGTGCCCCTCCTTGTCGAAACCCATGACAACCATTCCCATCAGAACTATATCCGCCGCAAGCTGCGTGGGGAGAGCATTACCAGCGAGGCGCAGGAACAGGCTCTCGTTCAAATTGATCTGCACCATGAAATGGCGACGGCGAACCGGGCTGATTTGGCGCTCCATATCTCAAAGAGCCTCGACGATCTTTATCACCAGCATGTTTCCACACTGAAAGGCCTCATACTGAGGCCCTTTGTCGTGCCTCACCAGCGCACCCATCCCTTTCCTGACGGCGTTGCCCGCTTTGATCAGTTGGTGCAGCGAAACGGGGCCGGGGCCTCCAATCTGCTGTTTGAGTTTTTCGAAAACGGCAGCACCACAATAGATCTGCTGTTTTTCGGCACAAATCATCCTGCAAACAATATTTCCCTGGAAAATTTCCTGACGGATGTTTTCATCCCCCATTTGATGGACAGGGGCCTCAAGATCTTCATTGCGGGCAATATCTGTGACCACATCTCATCCCTGGAAGCGCTCCAGGAAGCCAGGGTGCGGGATGCCATCACATTGCTTGGCATGGTTAGGGATGTTCGCGACTTTGTTTTCGCGGCGAAGGTCGTTGTTCTTTATGTGGATGAAGGCACCGGCTTTCCAACCAAGGTCATCGAGACCCTGGCCTTTGGCCAGGCCTTTTCGATCAATGAGAGGGCTCTTTATGAGTTGGCGGCTCCGGCCCGAGACTATTTCCCGGTCCATTCTGGTGCCAAGGATATGGCCGAGGACATCATCACCCTTTTGTCGTCCCGCGAGGCCCGCGAAAAGCGCGGCGCTGCTGGCCTTCGCTTCTACGAGACCCATTTCAGTGAGAAGACTTATCTGTCGCGGCTCAGACAATCTTTACGGGACCATTTCAGTTTGAAATTTGCGGAGCCAAAGCCTGCTGCCCCGCCCCGCTTTGTCCATTGCGAGCTGCTCCCGGCGTCCCTTGAGACCGCCCATGTCGAGTCCTTTGCCTATCCCGTGCAATACGGCAGCGCAATTGCGTTCACGACGGCGTCTGACATTGCCGATTTCTTGACGGGTGGCTGGAGCTATCCTGAAGATACCCACACATGGATCACGGACGCCGAGGCCTGCCTGTTCGTACAGTTGCCGGCGGAAGAAGGCCGCCTCGCCGTGTTGACAGTCGAATTGGCCCTCCAGAAGGCCCTCCTCAATCAGGCCACTGTCACCATCCGTGTGAACAAGACCGTGGTCTATCAGGGTAAGCCAACTCAAGAATACAACAACCTCTCTATCCGGGTGCCTCGGGATCTTCACATTGATCCGCGTTTTGTCCGCCTGTCCATCCACTCCGACCACTGTGTAAAGGTTGAAGGCGACCCGCGACCTTTGTCCGTGAACGTCCAGTCCGTGATATTCCATAAGGGAGCTGCGCAGGTGGCCGTGCTCGGCGAGGAATGGAAGCTTGGCTCTAAGCCCTTGGAAGACGGACAAAATGCGCAAATCCTCTTCGGGAAAGAAGGCAATTGCCGTGCCTATGCTGTAGAGAATGTTGACTTGTCCGAAGAAGGATATTCCTGGTTGACTGGGAATCGCGCTAGCTTTGAATTCAGGGTACCAAAGGGCAAGGTTTACCATAAGATTGCGTTTGATGCCGCCTTGATTGATGAGTTGATTGATCAGGGAACAAACGCAAAAATCCAAATTAACGATCATGTCGTGTTTGAAGGGCAGGTGGAATATAAAGGCCAGCGCATGCTCGTCTTTGACCTGCCCGATACGGAGGAAAAGGCCTATATGGTGGAGTTCTCCGCCGATCAGGCTTTTCAGCCCTCAGGCGACAGCCGTCATCTCACTTGGCGTCTTCACAGGATGGCTTTGCTTCCTTGACGGATGAATTGAGGTGAAATCGATTCTCGGCGGGCCGCCCACTCCATTAGGCGTATCCGCAGAAAAAGGAGCGCACAATTGACTGGTGTACAGAAGAAAATCGTGTTTATCGGCGGCGTTGCAAGATCAGGCACCTCGGCTCTCGCGAAACTGCTGAACACCCATCCTCTCATTCTCATGGGCAGCGAGCGCTACTTCAATCTGATCAACCATGACAAATTGACTTGGGACTATCTGCTCCGGGATCGTTTTTGTTCGATTGAGCCTGGCGACACCCATGGTCATGGCGGCTTCCATTTTGGACCCAGCATGGAGCATATTGCGAAGCTCCCAGCCCTTGCTGAACGCTATGATCAGGCCATCGTGGTCGGCGACAAATTCCCCAACCTGTTCCGGCACTACGGGAAGATCTTTGGGGAATTCAAGAATGCCCATCTGATCTATATCCTGCGCAATCCATTTTCGGTGGCAGAAAGCTACCAGGTGCGCTCCGAGGACGGATCAGATACGCTCTGGAGTTCCAGCAACGACCACCGCGAGGCGATTAAGGATTGGAATGAAAGCGTCCGGCGGACGCTGGAGCTGGTTGATATGCGGGGGGCGGACAAGCTGGTGCTTGTGGAGTATGAGGATATCTTCTCCGACTATGGCGCCTTGGGTCAGATGTTCTCCGCCATCGGATTGGATGCGGCAAAGGGGCCAGAGGTCGAGGCCATTTTCGCGAAATTCGGGGAACTGAACGCAAAAATGGTGCCTCGGCGCGATGACATTCGACAGATCGTCGCCAAGACCGCGGACTGGGGCGCCTACAATGCCCTTCTGCAGAAAGTGCGCGATCATAAAAAAAAAGTCCACGCGGCATGACCGGCCCTTCGACCGCAATCTTGAAACCAGCCGCCGCGCAGCGGACGGCACCTTCTCATCTGTACAAGGATTTCTCGCGTCTGCTGGCCGATTGTGGTCATGATACCGATCGTCTTGGGCAGACCTATGAAGGTTTGATTTCGGATTATTATCGCGCGACGCTCAAGCCTGGGCAGGTGGCCGTCGATGTGGGCGCCCATGCCGGGATCCATTTGTGGGATCTGGCAAGGCAGGTCGGGCCGAAAGGACAGGTTTTTGCCTTTGAACCCTTGCCCCGTCTTTATGCGGGTCTTGTCAAACGCATCTTTTCGGGCGGTATGACCCATGTTGTGCCCCTGTGCGTCGCATTGTCGGATCGGGAGGAAGAGGCAGAGTTTCAGATTGTCAATGATGCGCCGGGTCTGAGTGGGTTAAAGGGCGACGGCCTCGGGCGGGAGCTTGAAGGCAAAACCGAGATCCTGTCGCTAAGAACTCTCACCCTTGATCAGATCCTCGGCACGCGGCGCGATGTTTCCTTCATAAAGATCGATGCGGAAGGGGCGGACTTCAATGTGATCCGAGGCGCAGCGGCCTTGATGAAAGCATCCCATCCCGCAATTGCCTTCGAATTTGGGCATCAAAGGGCAGCCAACCAGTTTGGCTTCACGCAAGATATGTTTTTCGGCTTCTTCAAAAGCCAGAATTACGACCTGTTTTTTCTCAACGGCCAGCCCTATACGCCAGAGGCTTGGGATGCCCATCCGCCTTGTTGGTATCTGTTGGCAATCCACAAACAAGATCGCCAAAGCACGGCAATCCTGGGCCGGAACTTCAAGGCACGTCTTGAAACCATGTCCCAAACGGCTGCCTGATCGGCGCGTTCTGGCGTTCTGGCGTTCTGGCG
>CAYUYV010000128.1:9746-14585 GCA_964449455.1 uncultured Alphaproteobacteria bacterium
TCCGGCGGTTCGGGGCCATGACTTTGGCGGTTAAGCTTCGCCCGTGCATTGTATTCCCACCTGTGAAACAGTCTCATGAGGCTGCCAGGCAACGCTATGGCAGTGGTCAGGGAGGCACACACAAGGGCAGGGGCCATGGGCGTCATAGGGACAGCTTTCGAGAAGGTCATTTTGCACACGGACAAGGCGGTCTGGGTCCGGACGCTGATCTATGTGGCCTATGCGGCGCCGCTCCTGCTGACGGGCATCCTGTTGTTTCACGAAGAGCGCACGGATCAGGTCATCTGGACCGCGACGGAAATCGTCGAACCCTTTGACCATTATGCGCCGGACGGTGTCCCGGGCGCGAGCGAGACGGCGATCTGGGGCCTGAATGATGCCTATGGGGCCCTCTATTACACGGAATTCTCCAAAGCCTATTTCGGCCATGAGTCCCAATGGAAGGCGCTGTCCGAGGGCCGGCCTGAGGATGTGCGCATCAATGTGGTGCTGAAGAACCCGGCCCAATCAAAGGGTCTGCTGATCAACTCCATTGGGACCGTGGTCACCCGTGAAGGGCCCGATGGGTTCGATTGGGATCGGGTCACGGTGGATACGGATCTTGAGCTGGCGCTCGGCGGCGCAAACAGCGTTCGAATGCAACAGACAGGAATCGGTCCAGCCCTGAATGTCAGCCTCGATCTGACATCGGATCGCGGCCTCACATTCACCCCCTACACCGCCGAGATCTTCCATTTCGACACCAAGCGGCCCGGCCGGCAATCCGAGGGCAGGGCCTTCTCATTTCGGCGCGACTGGGCCTTGCGCATTGAGGGTGAGGACGACGCATTCACCTGGGCGACGGAAAAGGATGGGGCACTGACCGATCCTGTCTATCGTCGCTTCACCGATGCCGATCCCGCTCCGTCCAAGGGGGCCATGATCCTGACCTGTCCGGTGCCGGTCCAGGACGGATCCGGCGCCCGAGCCCGCCCCGGGGAGCGATGTGCATGGCACCGCTTCCCGTGGCCGGACCGGGCCAGGATTGAAAAGATGGAGCTGCCTTGTGATTGCCAGTCCGGTCTGCAAGTGGAGGAAATTCGCACCGCCGCACGTCTTGCCCAGCTCACGGATGTGCACCGGGTGAAGGCGATCGAGGCGCGCCTTGCCTATTCGGACCTGCACGATGAACGCTTTTCGAAATCGGTGACGCTGGATTTGCCGCGTGCCCAGGTCGTCTATCGGCGCCAGCCATTTCTGATCAAGGATTTGTTGCGCATGGAGTCGCAGAGTGCCAATGCCGGGTCCGCCCTGAACCGGAGTGATGTGGTGGCGGCCGTGGTGCCGGTGGTCAAGAAAATGGCCGGGATTGACCCACCCAAGGCCTTGGGGGTCAATTTGATCAAGACCGACCACGCCATTGAGATGAAGGACATCACAGATTGTCTGCCCCGCCGCTCCGTGGATGAACCCCGTGTTCTGCTGAATGGGGAGGGGCTCATCTCCATGCAGATCACGCTTGGCAGTCCTGCGGGTGGGCGCTATCACCTCCGGGTGCTGATAAATGGGGAAGACCGCCACGCCATGACCATCACGGTGCCTGTGCCGGAAGATACCGTCTTCGACCGCAAGGATATCAAACGGTTCACTGGGCAAACGGCGCCGCGGGCACCGGCAAGTTGCGGCTGATCGAACGCAAAAGGGGGCCGGTGCTGGGGCCGTTTATGGGGTGGCGCGCCGCCGGCGAAAGGCCTCAAGGGAGACCACCTTGCCATCCTCGTCCGCCTCTTGGGGCCGCGGGACGTCGTCGCCGGCCTCATCCGTAGGGGTCTTATCATCTGCACTGGCGCCATCATCGGATGGGCCCATCACTGAGGGAAGTGCATCGACCGGCGGCGCGGGTTGCTCGTAAAGCGCTATGCTGACGGGCAAGGTGGTGTCGAGGGCGGTTCCGGGCGCTGCCGCCTCATCATGCCAGGACATCTCGCAGGCAAGCCGGCGGGCTTCTGATTCATTGTCCGCCTCAATGATCAGATCGACAAAGGCCTGATTGGGCCTGGAGAACAGAACACGGTAACGGGGCATTTGACCGGTTCCTTTCATTTAAAGGGGCCAGTATCGGGACAGGCCCCTTTAAATGAAAGGAACCGGTCAAATCGTCTAGGCGTGACGCAGAGTAATTCGGCCCCAAGGCAAAATGGGGGCGTTGGCTTCAGTGCTCGTTGCACCGCCTGTCTATCGCGCGGGCCGGGGGCCGTCATTGATCCAGAAAGGGGCCCTGCCCGTGACCGACCAGTCTGGCTCAAACACCGGTGACCGGCACAGGGGCACGGATCACGCGCGCCCTCGGGTCATTGTGGTCGGAGGCGGACCGTCGGGGCTCTTTGCCGCGGAATGCCTGGCGAAACAGGGCTTTCGCGCCGCGGTGTATGAGCGCATGCCCACACCGGGCCGCAAATTCCTCCTCGCGGGTCGCGGCGGGCTCAACCTGACCCATAGCGAGCCCCTGGAGCGTTTCACGACCCGTTATGGGGCGCAGGCCGCCCGGCTTGGGCCCCTTGTGACAGCGTTTTCGCCCCAAGCGCTTCAGGACTGGTGCACCGGTCTGGGGCAGGAGCCTTTCACCGGGACGAGCGGCCGCGTTTTTCCCAGTGCGTTCAAGGCATCGCCCCTTTTGCGCGCCTGGCTGCGCCGGCTTGATGGTCTGGGTGTGCGGTTTGAAACCCGCAAGCGCTGGCTCGGCTGGACCGCTGCGGGGGATCTGCGTTTTGAAGACACAGGGTCGCTGGACGTTGTCGAGGTCAAGGCGCCCGATGCCCTCATACTGGCGCTCGGCGGCGCAAGTTGGCCGCGGCTGGGCAGCGATGGGGCCTGGATTGGTGTTCTTAGCGATGCTGGCGTGCCGGTGAACCCTTTGCGCCCGGCGAATTGCGGTTTCACCGTCCCTTGGGGGGAGGGCTTTGCGGCCCGCTTTGCCGGCACGCCGTTGAAGACCGTGGGCCTGCGGATCGGTGACCACGGCGTCCGGGGCCATGCCACCTTGACCCGTCAGGGTCTGGAAGGCGGCGCGGTCTACACCATCGCACGCCCCTTGCGAGACATTCTGGAGCGGGGGGCGCCGTGTGTCCTAAGGCTTGATCTGTGTCCTGACCGGCCCGAGGACGCCCTTGCCGCACGCCTTGCCAAAGGGGCGGCGGGCCAGTCCCTCTCGAACCGTCTGCGCAAGGCTGGCCTGCCGCCCGTTGCCGCGCCCTTGGTGCGGGAGATTGCGGGCCCATCGGCACCGGCTGATCCTGCGGCGCTTGCCGGTTTTCTCAAGGCGCTACCGATTCCCGTGACCGGAACGGCCGGCCTTGACCGGGCCATTTCGACCGCCGGCGGTGTTGCGTGGGAGGCCCTGGATGAGACTCTGATGCTCAAAAACCGCCCGGGCGTGTTCCTGGCCGGCGAGATGGTGGATTGGGAGGCGCCGACGGGCGGATATCTGCTACAAGCCTGTTTTGCGACCGCCCATCGCGCGGCCCACGGCGCTGCGGCCTATCTTTCAAGGAGAGACCGTGACTGACACCGCCCTCCCATACTCTGATTGCGGACCTGCCGGCTCTGGTCGAGGACCTGCTGGTCGGCTGCCAGCCTATCCGTCATTCCTTGTTCTCCTGGTCCGGATCGTCTCGCGCCTGAGCTTTTTCGTTTTGGGGCTGGTAATCCTGTATTTGTCGTTGAAGCCCAGCGTGGACATCGGCCCCTCGGACAAGCTGATGCATCTTCTGGCCTATGGGGCCTGGACCTTTGCATCGGTGATTGGCGTGCGCCGCTGGCGGTGGGGTGTTGCCGTGGCGCTTGGCATCGTTGCGCTCGGCGGTGTGATCGAACTCCTTCAGCCCATTTCGGGCCGGATTGCCGATTGGGGTGATTTCCTCGCCAACAGCCTCGGCGTTCTGTGCGGTGGCTTGCTGACCATCCTGGCCCGGTCGGTGACCCACCGGCTCGGCATGGCCCTGTTTGGGGCCCAGACGGGCGGTTAGCGCCCCTCGGCCTCTTCGATGGCGCGGGCCAGATAGTCGCCGATCCGCCGGGCCGTTTGGGGCGCGGGGTGGACCATGTCCCGTTGATAATGGGTTGGATCTTGGGGGGAAACCACGTCTCCGGCGGAGACGAAATAGACCCGTTCATGCCGTCCGGCGAATTGGGCGAGACGGTGATTGAGGATCTCAAGGTCGTCCGTACACGCCTTGAAGAAATTGTTTCCCGCCCGTCCTGGCGGGTAGTACCCCATCACCATGATCCGGGCACCGGTCTTGCGCAACTGGGACAGGAAGCGGGGGATATCACCGCTGCGTGCCTGCGGACCGATCAACCCGTCAAGCACGGCGCTGCAATCCTCGCAGCGGCATTCGGCCCCCAGATCATTGGCACCGCCTTCGAATAGAATCCAGTCCCATGTTCCGCCGGCGAACTGAGCGCGGATGTCATTCTCGGTCCCGCGCAGGATGATATTGGGATGAGACAGATATGCACCGCCCACGGAGGCATTGAAGACTGGCCGGTTCAATCGCCGGGCCAAGACATCCGGGATGGACCGACCAGTCTTACGGTGAAAAGCGAAAATGGAATCGCCCAAGGCCAGCATGGGCAGCCCGCTCTTCCGGGCCTGCCGGGAGTCCGGCGTATCCCCGCAGCCGGCCACAACACTCGCCGCAGCGATGGTGATCACGCCCAGGATCATCCGCCATGGGACGAAGGGCTTAAGCCGAATGGAGCGCAAGGCAGACATGGACGACGCCTTCTTTTTGGTGGTCTGGCTCGCTCGTGTGGCGGGTCAGGCATTCGCCCGAATGATCGGCAGGCTCCGTCGCGAAT
>CAYUYV010000129.1:0-13864 GCA_964449455.1 uncultured Alphaproteobacteria bacterium
CCCGACGCGAAACCCCTGCGACTCCAGAAGACGGCCGACAATGGCCATGCCGAAGCTGGGGTGATCCACATAGGCGTCCCCCGTGACCAGGATCACATCGCAGGAGTCCCATCCGAGCGCGTCCATTTCGGCCCGGGACATGGGCAGGAACGGCGCCGTGCCGAACCGGTGCGCCCAATAGGGGCGGTAGGAAAAGAGCGGCTTTGCGGCGGGTATCTCGGCGACGGCGGGCATGGGCGGATCCCAACAAGTGAAAGCATGTCTTGCGTTGTGGAGGGGCCGGCGGCGCATTCCGCGAACGGCACAGCTGTCTTCTTTAACGCAAGGCGGTGATTGGAGCCAAGGGCAGCACTTGAGCTCAGGGCTTGTGGCCGTGCAGAGACCTTTGGGCGGTGAGGAGACTCTCGGCACGGTCTCGCAGCCCGGGGGCAACTGTCATGGCGGTTCCCCAAACCAATTTTGGACCTATGGCCCCGTAGTCGCGACGAAGTCCATTGCCCAGGGTGCGAATTTCATCGAACGCTTACTCCGGGAACAGCCGCTCGGGCCGTCGGCTTGGGGTCTTTCGGCCATCGATGAGTACGGATTTGCCTTCAAGTTGAATAAAGGCTTCGGTCATAGCCTGTATCGCTCGCTCAACGGCAAAGATCGTCATTTTGTCTTGAATGAAAGATCTCTCATCATGCCTGTCTGCAAATGATCAAATCGCGTCATGGTAATTTGAGACATCGCTGACGCGCTGTGCCTCGCGACTGGAAAGCACCGCAGGAGGCCCCCCACCATGGGCCATGCCGAGGCCATCCGGGCCTCTTTCGACTGCTACCGCACCCGTGACAAGGAGATCTTGCGCGCCCCGCTGGCACTTGACCTGCACCATCGCAGTCCGCTTGCGGACTTTATCGACCGGGGCCCCGTGATCGAGGAGATCTGGCCCCAGAGCGGCGCCGCTTCATGCGGCCCATATCAAGATTTTCGGGACGGGTCCGGACTAAATTGCCCACTACGGCCACTGCGACGGCTCGCCGGCACATTTTGCAGACTGTTTCCGCTTCGGCGGGCCGCTGATCGGCGAAACCGAACGCTTCGCCGCTTCGACCGGCCCCCTGCCGCAAGGCCAAGGGGCCGGCATCGAACTTATTCCGCGGCGACCTTGGTTTGGGCGCGCTCCACGGACTCCATGATCACCTCACGAGCCTTTTCCAGATCTTCGATACCCTGGATCTTGACCCATTTATTGGGCTCCAGGTCCTTGTAATGCTGGAAGAAATGGACGATCCGCTCAACCAGAATGTCGGGGAGGTCCTTGTAGCAACTGATCTTGTCGTAATAGCGGGTGAGCTTGTTGTGGGGGACGGCGAGCACCTTCTCGTCCGTACCCTTCTCGTCTTCCATCATCAGCACACCGACGGGGCGCACGCGCACCACGGCGCCCGGCACCAGGGCCCGGGAGCCCACCACCATCACATCCATAGGATCGCCGTCCTCGGACAGGGTGTGCGGGATGAAACCGTAATTGCAAGGATAGCGCATGGACGTGTAGAGGAAGCGATCGACGAACATGGCACCCGAGGGCTTGTCGATTTCATATTTGATTGGCTCGCCGCCCAGCGGCACCTCCACCACGACATTACAGTCATCGGGTGGGTTCACCCCCGTTGCAATCTTGTCCAAATCCATTTCAACCCTCCATCGCAAAAACTGTTAACCCCAATGCGTTCCGCCCCGCCTGGAACAGTGCAATCGCAGCATAATCTTACTGCAGTGCAATAACATAGCACTACAACACCCTATCCGAAAGGTATGTTACCGGCCGTTCATCCCCAACACGCCGGTGCGCGGGACCCTGTATCCATGCGCGCCATAAGGCAAGGGGCTTCACCGGCATTCCCGGCGAAGCCCCCCAAATGAGCTCAAAAGTGTTGCCGGTTGGTCAAAGCAAGACCGGATCCCGGCGTGGCGCCGCCTCAGCCCATATGGGCGAAGGCCGCGATCAGCAACAAGGCCACGATATTCGTGATCTTGATCATCGGGTTCACGGCCGGGCCGGCGGTGTCCTTATAAGGGTCACCGACGGTGTCGCCCGTCACGGCCGCCTTGTGGGCGTCAGAGCCCTTACCGCCGTGATTGCCGTCTTCGATGTATTTCTTGGCGTTGTCCCAGGCACCGCCGCCTGCCGTCATGGAGATGGCAACGAACAGGCCGGTCAGGATCACACCGAACAACATCGCGCCAACAGCAGACAGGGCCGCGCCCTTGTCGCCCGTAATGGCACCCACCACGAAATAAAGCACAATGGGCGAGAGCACCGGCAGAAGGGAGGGCACGATCATCTCCCGGATCGCGGCCTTGGTCAGCAGGTCAACAGCCTTGGAGTAGTCCGGCTTGTTCTTGCCTTCCATGATGCCCGGAATTTCCCGGAACTGACGGCGCACTTCTTCCACCACGGCCTGGGCGGAGCGGCCCACGGCCATCATGCTCATGGAGCCGAACAGGAAGGGCAGCAGTCCCCCCACGAACAGACCCACAACCACCCAGGGGTTGGAGAGGGAGAAGTCCGGCACGACGCCCTGGAAGAAGGGATATTTGTCCGGATTGGCCGCGAAGAACTTCAAGTCCTCCGAATAGGCCGCGAACAGCACCAGGGCACCCAGACCCGCAGAACCGATGGCATAGCCCTTGGTCACCGCCTTGGTGGTGTTGCCGACGGCGTCCAGCGTGTCCGTGGTGTCGCGCACGGAGGCCTCAAGATCGGCCATCTCAGCAATACCGCCCGCATTGTCCGTCACCGGACCGAAGGCATCGAGAGCAACGACCATTCCGGCCAGGGCCAGCATCGTGGTCACCGCAATTGCAATGCCGTAAAGACCGGCAATCATGAACGTCGCAACAATACCGCCCACGATCACAAGGGCCGGCAGGGCGGTGGCTTCCATGGACACGGCAAGGCCCTGGATCACATTGGTGCCGTGGCCGCTTTCAGAGGCCTTGGCGACCGAACGCACGGGGCGGAAATCGGTACCCGTGTAATATTCGGTGATCCAGACGATCAGGCCCGTGACGATGAGGCCGATCATGCCGCAATACCACAGATCAATGCCGACGATTTCCTGCTGGGTCGTGCCGCCGGCGAAGTCCCGGATGGTGACCACAAAGGTAGTGCCCGTGCCGATCATGAAATACGTCACGAAGAAAATCGCGACCGCAGACAACACCGCCGTGGCGATGAAACCCTTATAGAGCGCGCCCATGACACTCTGGCTGGAGCCCAGACGCACAAAGAAGGTGCCGATGATCGAAGTCACGATGCACACGCCGCCAATGGCCAGCGGATAGAGCATCATGGTCCGGATGGTTTCGATGCTGTCCGCAGAGCCGGCAAAGAAGATCGAGCCCAGCACCATGGTGGCCACGATGGTCACGGCATAGGTCTCGAACAGGTCGGCGGCCATGCCGGCGCAGTCACCGACATTGTCACCCACATTGTCCGCGATGGTGGCGGCGTTGCGCGGATCATCTTCCGGGATGCCGGCTTCGACCTTACCCACCATGTCGCCACCCACATCGGCGCCCTTGGTGAAGATGCCACCACCGAGACGGGCGAAAATGGAAATGAGCGATGCGCCAAGACCCAGGGCGACCAGGGCATCAATCAGCGTGCGGTTGACCGACAGGCCGTCCGCACTTGTGAAGCCGATGGTGCTGGTGAGAATCGCGTAATAGCCCGCAACACCGAGCAACCCGAGACCGACGACCAACAGGCCCGTGACGGCGCCGGCCCGGAAGGCCACGGACAGACCCTTATCGAGGCCATGGCGCGAGGCTTCCGTCGTGCGCACATTGGCCCGCACCGAGACAATCATGCCCACATAGCCCGCAAGGCCCGACAGGGTTGCGCCAACCAAAAAGCCGACGGCGACCCAAACACCGAACAGGAACCAGATCAGCGCAAAGATCACGACACCGATGATCGCAATCGTTGTGTATTGCCGGCTAAGATAGGCGGCAGCGCCTTCCTGAATGGCAGCAGCGATTTCTTGCATGCGCTCCGTGCCCGGGCTTTCTGCCATGACCGAACGCACCATGAAGAGCCCATAGCCCACCGCAAGCAGACCAGAGCCGATGATGAGAGGTAGAATGTCCATCATCCCTTTCCTTTTTTGACCTATCCTTCTGGATGGTTGCGTCTTGGGCTTTACCAGCCTGGGTGGCTGGGATCCTCCCCCTGCCCAAATTCCGTGTGAAGGCAGCGCACGGTGCCAAAACCGGCGGCGCAAGGCAACGGGGACGCGGCACTTTCGTGCAAAAGGAGGGAATGGGCAGCCTTAAACCACTTTTGGCTGCCCTATCGCGGGACGCCCCACACTCAGAGCGAGTGTACGCATCAGAGCGGACGCAGGAATACTTTGGGTATAATGAGGCGGTCGATCAGTTTAGCGCCCAGGGTCTGATTCATGGACTGTTCCAGCACCGGCAGGAGCGGTTCGACGGCTTCAAAGGCGGCATCGCCCACGCGTGGCGGATCGCCGACCGCAAGATCCAGCGGATTGGCGTGTACCGTGCGCACCATCGTGTCCTGCAGGGCATGGACCTGGGAGCGGACCTGCCAGATCTCCTCCGGTGCCACAAGCTCGATGGAGACAAAGGCCTGACCCCACAACCGGCCATTGCGCGTCACGGGCACCACCAGAAGCGGCATGGCCACTGTTTCTTCCAACAATCCGGGATTGTCTTTGCCAGCCTTTGCCGGTTTGGCCCCCCCGCCACCTCCCGCCAAAGCAAGCGGCGGCAGCGAGAGGACGAGCCACAATGCCGTTGCGGCGAAGAGCAACCCGGTACGCCAGTCCGGAACGCTGCGCCCTGCAGGGGCCGGTCTGCCCCACGAGTCCGTGGTTTCGTGCTGAACCCCGGCATCCGTCCTGCCGGTTCTTGCCTTTGTCCTGACCATGATGATCACCCCTGATCCCTGTTCGCGCGCGCGGCCCCCAGGCGCCATGGTGCATCACACGCCGTTAAGGTGGGTTTTCCGAGAATGGAAAGCGGGGTCAGAAATGCCGATAGCCCTCCCTTTCCAGAGCCACCAGGTTTCCTCGCGCGTCCCGGGGGCGCACTGCAGGCAGCAATGGATCAGGGGCAACGACGTCGCCGATATGGGTGACGGGCGTGGCGGTTCTTGCGGAGGCCAAGGCCAGCCGGGCCCTGGCCTCCGCCGTATCAGGCATGGTGAAGGCAAGCTCGTAATCATCACCGCCGGTCACAGCGTGCGTGAGGTCAGCCTCGCTGACCCCGATCACGGCTTGGGCGGCTTTGGACAGGGGCACGGCGGCAAGGCTGATGTCCAACGCGACACCCGAGGCGGCGGCGATATGGCCGAGATCCTGGATCAGACCGTCGGAGACATCGAGGCCGGCCGTTGCGAGGCCCTTGAGCGCGGCGCCCAGGGCAAGGCGCGGGCGCGGCAGCCGATAGCGGCCCGCCAGTGCAGCGACGGTCTGCGCATCGAGGGCGCCCAGATCCCCTTTTGCGGCGGCAAGGCCAAAGGCCCCGTCACCGATTGTGCCCGATATCCAGACACCATCCCCGATTTTCGCGCCCGATCGGCGGATCGCCTCAGCGGGCGCCACCCGGCCCAGGGCCGTCAGGGATGCCGTGAACGGACCATCGGTGGACACTGTATCTCCACCGGCAAGGGCCAAGCAGAAGGCCTTCAGATCCTGCCCCAGCCCCCGCGCGAAGGCAGCCACATCCTCGTCCCGCGTGCCCGTGGGCCAGGCCGTGGTGAGAAAGGCGAAGGCCGGATCTGCACCCATGGCCGCCAGATCCGACAGATTCACACGCACAAGCTTGCGTGCGACCAGATCAAGGGGATCATTGGGCAGAAAATGCTTTCCCGCGACGACGGCATCCACCGTCACGGCCCAGCCATGCCCGGCACCGCTTTCAATCAGCGCCGCATCATCAGCGAGGCCCAACGCCTCGCTCACCCCCTCCGTCAGTGGCCTGAAATACTGCGCGATCCAGTCGAACTCACCCATGGGCCTCGGATCCGGTCATTCCCTCACCTTTTCGTGGCATGCATCGTGCCGGCCGTCAGACGGCAAGACTGTTGCCCCAATTCGAGACCTGCATGGTGCCTCCAAGCGGCAGGGTTTGGCATGTCAATAATTCCTGGCGACCCGGCCTGAAAGCCAGGCGCTATTCCGCAGGCTCGCTTCTGTCTGAAGGCGCATTATTCGTGGTCAGCCGGAACGAGGCCGAAGGCTTCAAGGACGTCGTCGCCGACCCGGCACGGACGGCCCGTGGCCTTCACGAGCATGACCCAAGTTGTGAGGGCCTTGACGGAGCCTTTGGTGGATCCCGGCTTTCGAATATCCGTGTAGCGATCAAAACGCGGCCCGGCGCGGCGGCCGAGCCAGGTGCGCGTCTCCACCGGATCACCCGGCAGGATGGGCTCGCGATAATCGATCTCGTGGCGCAGACAGACCCAGACATGATCGTCCCGCATGGGTCCTTGCGCGACCATAAACCAGTGGCTTGTGGCGATGTCCTGGATCCACTGGACATAGACCGCATTGTTCACATGGCCGAGTTCATCGCAATCCTCGGGCAAAGCCGTCCGGGTCAGGAAAAAAGCCGTCTCAAAGGACGATGCGCCAAGACCGCTTTTTTCCATGTCCTCCCCCACTCACGAATGCCAGCGCAGGTCGAGGGTGTAGGGATTGTCGATGCCAATATGGGGCTCGCGGATCGGCATGGGGCCCGGTGTGTGACCGAAGGGCGAGAAGCGCGCGAGCATCCGCCCTTCCGCCTCCAGGGCATTGATGGGCCGGAAATCGGGGTTCAGTCCGCCCGGATGCTCCGTATAATAAGTACACCCACCAATGGAGCGGCCGTTCCAGGTGTCCACCACATCGAAGACGAGCGGCCCATGGGGCGCAATGGTGGGATGCAGGCTCGAGGCCGGCCACCAGGTGCGGAAGCGCACGCCGGCAATGGACGTGTCTGGATGGTCCGTCGCCGTCAGGGGCAGGGCGATGCCGTTGCAGGTCACCCGGTAGCGCCCGCCCGCATTGCCCTTGATGTTCACTTGGAGACGCTCCAGTGAGGAGTCGACGAAGCGCACCGTGCCGCCGACGCCCCCCTCTTCGCCTAGCACCGGCCAGGGTTCAAGCGCGGCGCGAAGGGAGACCTCGACCCCGCCATGGCTCACCGTGCCGTATTGGGGAAAGCGCCATTCGTAATGAACGTTGAACCAGGCCGGATCCAGCGTCACGCCAAGGGCGGCGCTGGTGTCGCTCAAGACATCGACAAGGTCCTTCCACAGAAAATAGGGAAGCATGAACTTGTCCTGCAGGGCGGTACCGAACCGGATGAGCGGCGCGGTGAAGGGCTGGCGCCAGAAACGGGCAATCAGCGCCCGGAGCAGAAGCTGCTGCACAAGGCTCATGCGGGCATGGGGCGGCATCTCGAAGGCCCGGAACTCCACAAGGCCAAGCCGTCCCGTCGGTCCGTCTGGCGAGTAAAGCTTATCGATGCAGATTTCGGAGCGGTGCGTGTTGCCAGAAACATCAACGAGCAGATGGCGGAACAACCGGTCCACCAGCCAGGGCGGGCACTCGCCGCCGGCGGCCGTTGCGGGATCCGGGATCTGACGGAAGGCAAGCTCCAATTCCGACAGGGTCTCATGCCGGGCCTCATCCACCCGCGGTGCCTGACTGGTCGCGCCGATGAACTGGCCGGAGAAGAAATAGCTCAAGGACGGGTGGTTCTGCCAATAGCGGATCAGGGAGGCGAGCAGATCGGGACGGCGCAGGAAGGGGCTGTCCACGGGCGTCGCACCCCCCACAACGATGTGGTTGCCGCCGCCAGACCCCGTCGGCCGGCCATCGACCTCGAATTTCGAGGTATCAAGGCCACATTGCCTCGCTTCTTCATACAGAATATCCGTGATGGCCACCTGTTCCTCCCAGGATCGGGAGGGATGGATATTGACCTCCACGACGCCCGGGTCCGGGGTCACCTTGATGACGTCAAGCCGCTGGTCCGGCGGCGGAATATAGCCCTCGATATGGACGGGCATGCCCAGATGGATCGCCGTTTCCTCGATTGCCTGGATCAGATCGACATATTCCTCCGCAGACGGAACCGGCGGCATGAACACGCAGATCGTCCCATTGCGCGGCTCCACCGCCAGGGCCGTGCGCACCGTCGGTGCGCCGGGCCCCCAAATCGGATCGACGCCCACGGTCTGGCCGGTGAAGGGTCCAGGCCGGGGCCGCCCACGATTGGCGCCATTGATTTGATCTTGAAGCCGAGGCGGACGGCTGGGCAGGGCGCCCCGCGCGGCAAAGGGATCGAGGGGATGCACAAAGGGCACATCATCCGTGGGCAAAATGGTCAGGGACTGGAGCGGCAGGCGCAGGCCGGCCGGGCTGTCGCCGGGGATCAGAAACAGGGCCTGACGGCGGGTGCGCCACCGCTCCGACTGCCACACAAAACGCCGCCGCCGGCTGCCCAGACGCCGCCGATCCCGGGGTGCACGGGCCTGGGCCGGCTGGATGGGCAGGATGAAACTGGCCGGCGTGCCGAGCCCCTGGTCGAACACCCGGGCAAGACGGGCCCGTTCCTGGGGATCCTCCAGACGGTTGTCGCCCGTCGTGACATTGAGGGGAAGCTGATGTTCCTTGAGCAGAAAGGCGCCCGGATCCTCAAAGGCCGGCTGGGCATGGTCCGGATCAACCTCCAGGGCCTCGCATAGCGTGACCATGAAGGCCTCGGCATCCGCGGCTGTCGCCGTGCCCTGCGCATCTTCCCGGGCGATCAGGCTGTCGTCCTCCCACAGGGACTCGCCATCCCGGCGCCAATAGACCGCAAAGGCCCAGCGGGGCAATTGTTCGCCCGGATACCATTTGCCCTGGCCATAGTGGAGAAGGCCCTTGGGTGCGAAGCGGTCCCGCAAGCGGCGGATCAGGCGGTCGGCGAAGGCGCGCTTGGTGGGACCGACAGCCTCAATGTTCCATTCCGCCCCGTCCCGGTCGGTCGCTGACACGAAAGTGGGCTCTCCCCCGACGGTCAGGCGCACATCTTCCTTCTGCAGCACCCGATCGATGACATGGCCCGTATCATTGATCTGCGCCCACTGATCATCGGTGTAGGGCAACGTGATGCGCGGGGTTTCATGGACGCGGCGCACCTCCATGGCGAAATCGAAGCTGACTTCGGCCTTGTCATGGGCCCCCGTAATGGGTGCCGCGCTTTGGGGAAAGGGCGTCGCGGCAAGGGGAATATGGCCCTCGCCTGCGAAAAGGCCTGATGTGGCATCGAGCCCGATCCAGCCAGCGCCAGGGGCATAGACTTCGGCCCAGGCATGAAGGTCGGTGAAATCCGCCGTCGGGCCGGCCGGACCCTCAATGGGCGCGACATCCGGGGCAAGCTGGATCAGATAGCCCGAAACAAAGCGCGCGGCATAGCCCAGGCGGCGCAGCACCTGCACAAGCAGCCAGGCACTGTCCCGGCAGGAGCCGGTGGCCTTGTCCAGGGTTTCCTCCGGAGTCTGAATGCCCGGTTCCATGCGGATGACATAGCCCACCGCCTGCTGCACCTGCTGGTTCAGCATGACCAGAAATTCCACGGTGCGCTGGGGCTCCAGGTCGACCGAACGAACGAATTTATCAAAAAGCGGGCCGCCCTCGGTGCATTCAAGATAAGGCGCAAGATCCCGCGCCAGGCCGGCCGAATAGGAGAAGGGGACCGTCTCCGCGGCTTCTTCGAGGAAGAAATCAAAGGGGTTGATCGCGTCCATGCGCGCGACAAGATCGATGGTCACGGAGAAATGGTCGACCCGGTCCGGAAAGACGACGCGCGCCAGCCAGTTGCCGAACGGATCCTGCTGCCAGTTCAAGAAATGATCCGCAGGGGAAATGGTCTGGGAATAGCTCAGGACGGGCGTGCGGCAGTGGGGCGCCGGACGCAGGCGGATGATCTGGGGCGCCATGCCCACAGGGCGGTCATAATGGTAGGTGGTCAGATGGGTAATTGCCGCGTCGATTGTCATGAAACGCCCCCTTCCAAAATGCCAAAAATCCCTGTCACCGCCCGCTCAGCCGGCCGGGCGGCCCCGAACAGCGCACATTATGGGGCCGCATCCTTCGCAAATGCAAAAGGCAGGACTGGACGGGGCATCCATCCCATGGTGAGTTTTAAACCCAGGGTAAAACCTTTCAGTCAGGGGTAGAGCCGCGCTTTAATGTTGCGTAGGGTGGCCTGGGGAGGTGGGTTGTTGTGTCAAGCGATATCTTTAACGAGATGTTTGACGGCGAACAGGTGCGTGATCTTTATGCCCTCGTACAACGCTGGATAGATGAAACCGGATTTGAAACGCTCTATGTGCGACGTGCCGAAGCGGAAACCCTGTTCCGCAAAATCGGCATCACCTTCGCCGTGTACGGCGAAGACGGGGATCCGGAGCGTCTGATCCCATTCGACCTTATCCCCCGCGTCTTCGGAGCAAGCGAATGGGCCCATATTGAACGAGGCGTCATCCAGCGCTCCCGCGCCCTCAACGCTTTCTTAAGCGATATCTACGCGGACGCGGAGATTGTGAGGGCCGGTGTCGTGCCCGAGGACATTTCCTTCGGCAACGCGGCTTTCGAAAAAGTTATGCTGAATATTCGCCCGCCGCGGGGGGTGTTCAGCCACATCATCGGCGTTGATGTGGTGCGTGTCGGCGCGGATGAATACTACATTCTGGAAGACAATTGCCGCACGCCATCGGGCATCTCCTATGTGCTCGAAAATCGTGAGATCATGTCTCGCATGTTCCCGGCGCTGATCAGTCAGGCCCATGTCCGGCCGGTCGACAACTATCCAAGTCTTCTGCGCCGGGTCCTCAGCGATATGGCACCCCAATCCTGCGAGGGCGAGCCGCGTTCCGTGGTCCTGACCCCCGGCTACATGAACAGTGCCTATTACGAACATTCCTTCCTGGCCGATGAGATGGGTGTCGAGCTTGTTGAGGGGCCGGACCTCTTCGTCCAGGACGATATTGCCTATATGCGCACGACCAAGGGCCCCCAGCGGGTGGATGTGATCTACCGCCGTATCGATGATAACTATCTCGATCCGGGCCATTTCCGGCCCGACTCCGTGCTCGGCGTGCGCGGCCTCATGGATGCCTATCGGGCCGGCAATGTGACGCTGGTCAACGCACCAGGTACCGGGGTGGCGGACGACAAGGCCATGTACACCTATGTGCCGGATATGGTCCGTTTCTACCTGGGCGAGGAACCGATCTTGCCCAATGTGCCGACCTGGCGCTGCCGCAATCCGGAAGATCTGCGCTATGTGCTCGACCACCTGCCGGACCTTGTGGTCAAGGAAGTGCACGGATCGGGCGGCTATGGCATGCTCATCGGCCCGAAATCGACCCGTGTCGAACAGGAGGAATTCCGCAAGCGGATCGAGGCGAAACCGGCCAATTACATCGCGCAGCCGACCCTGTCCCTGTCAACCTGTCCCTGCCTCGTTGAAGAAGGCATCGCGCCGCGCCATGTGGACTTTCGCCCCTTCGTTCTGACCGGCGCGCGCACCGAAGTCATCCCGGGCGGGCTGACGCGCGTTGCGCTGCGGGCCGGGTCCCTCGTGGTCAATTCCAGCCAGGGCGGCGGGGTCAAAGACACTTGGGTCCTCCACGGAGAATAAGCCCCCCATCAGGCCGCAGCGCTTCAGACAAGGCCGCCCTTTGAGGGACCGAAAGACAGGATCGCCATGCTCAGCCGGACCGCAGAAAACCTCTTCTGGCTCGCCCGCTATCTGGAGCGCGCCGAGAACAATGCCCGCCTTGTGGACATGGGCAACCGCATGGCGGCCCTGCCCGCCAGCAACGAGGTACGGGCCCATGAATGGGCCTCCGTCGTGATCAGCGCCGGCGTCGGGGCGCTCTATCCGCATTTGTTCGAAAGGGCCACACAGACCAGCGTTGCCCGCTATCTTCTTCTGGAGCCGGACAATCCGTCCAGCGTCTATTCCTGCTTTGCCCAGGCCCGTCGCAACGCCCGGGCCGTGCGCACGGCCCTCACCTCCGACATGTGGGAAGCCATCAATGATGGCTGGATCCATGTGCAGCAGCAGGACATGGCCTTCCTCCAGGGCGGCGCCCTGGCCGACTTCATCGACTGGGTCCGTGCACGCGGCGCCCTGTTCCGCGGCTTCGTGGACAGCGCCACGCAGCGGGACGACGGCTATGACTTCCTGCGTCTCGGGACTTTCCTAGAACGGGCCGACAGCACGGCCCGCCTCCTCGACGTGAAATATCACGTATTGCTGCCGGAATGGTCCGGGGTCGGCGGGATTGTCGACAAATATCAGTGGATCTCGATCCTGCGCGCCGCCAGCTCCTTGCGTGGCTATCACCGCACCTATGACGGCGCGGTGAGCGCATGGGGCGTTGTGGAATTCCTGACCCTCAACCGCACCAGTCCACGCTCACTCGCCCATTGTTATGATGCCATTGCGAGCCACCTGGACCGCCTCAAACTGTATTACGATAAGGAACATGCCTGTCACAAAGAAATGCAGACCATGTTGGAGAGTCTGAACCGGGAAACGATCGATACGGTGTTCGCGAGCGGCTTGCATGAATTCCTGGCGGATTTCATGGCCAATAACAGTAGGCTGTCCGCCCTGATCGGGGACGCATATGGCTTTGGTGGCAGTGCCATGATCAGCCGCGCGGGCACGGAGGCGTAATGCCTGCCTGATAAAGCAGCCCGCGGCCTGGTTTTGACTCCACCTTGTCCATTCTGCCTTGAGAGAACCAACCCGTGACCTATTGCGTCGCCCTCAATCTAAACAGTGGCCTTGTTCTCCTTGCCGACACACGGACCAATGCCGGCATCGACAGCATCTCGACATTCCGCAAGATGTTCACATGGTCCGTGCCCGGTGAACGGGCCATTGCCCTGATGACGAGCGGCAATCTGGCCATCACCCAGGCCGTCATCAGCCAGCTCCAGGAACGCATCGACCATCCCCAGGAGGGGGTGCCAACCCTTCTGTCTGCCGAGACCATGTTCGAAGCGGTGCAGATCGTGGCCAACACCATGCGGGATATCCAGACCCGCTACGCCCCAGGCCTCGCCGCGATGAATGAGAGTGCCCTCGCCTCCATCGTCGTCGCAGGCCAGCGCCAGGGCGGAGTGCCGCGCCTGTTCATGGTTTATTCCGCGGGCAATTTTATCGAGGCAACGGAGGACACGCCGTTCTTTCAGATCGGTGAGACCAAATATGGCAAACCGATCATCGACCAGGTTTTGTCCATCGACATGTCCCTTCAGGACGGTGTGACCTTGAGCCTGTTGTCCATGGCTTCAACCATGCGATCGAATCTATCGGTGGGCATGCCCCTTGATGTGGCCGTCATCCCCAAGGACAGTTTCAACTTTGAGCAATTGCGGCGCATCGAGCCGGACAATGCGGATTTCTGGGCCCTCGCCGAAGGCTGGGGTGAAAAACTCCGCGCATCCTTCGAGGAGATGCGCTCCCATAAGGTCTGAGCCCGGGCGCCCCGCCTTCGAAATCGTCATGCAAGCAATCGAACCGCCATGTCTAGAGCGTTTTCAGCAAAAGTGTGTGCGGTTTTGCGGTTCGAAAACGCGATAAATCAAAGAATTAGAGCCCTTTCAAGGACCCGGACTTCTTTGGAAGGGCTCTAGGCTGCTCAGCATACGGATACTTGAGCAACGGAGAACAATCGGGAGAGACCCATGCACAGCCCCTTCCGCCTCGCTCTGACCGGCTTGGCCTCAATCACACTGGCCTCAATCACACTGGCCTCAACCACACTGGCCCTCGCACTGCCAGCCAGTGC
>CAYUYV010000130.1:0-13800 GCA_964449455.1 uncultured Alphaproteobacteria bacterium
CCGCAGACGGACGTGCCGGGACTTCTCATGCGGACTTCTGATCCACGACACTAGTTTGCCCAGATCATCCGATGCATGTCACAGCCCCTATTTGTCCGTGTCGGATCGACGTGATCCGCGGACAACGCCGCGGCGTAGCTCTCCTTGCGGTACCGGGCCGCAGAGCATGTCTGAGGTCTTAGCCCGTGCCGTCGCTCCCGATGGAGGTATGCTGTTTCATGGTTTCAGAGTCGACCAAAGGCCCAACAATCGTCTGGTTCCGCCGGGATCTGCGCCTCGCTGACCATCCGGCCCTGCGCGCCGCGGTGGACGCTGGCACCCCTTTGATCTGCCTCTACATTCGTGAAACGGGTGATCAAGGCCCCCGCGTCGCCGGCGGCGCCCGCAAATGGTGGCTGCACGGCTCGCTCGCGGCCCTCGGGGAAGATCTCGAAACACTGGGCCAGCGATTGGTTCTGCGCAGCGGCGACGCGCTGGCATGCCTGGAAGCGCTGGTTGAGGAGACCGGTGCCACGCGCGTCTTCTGGACCAGGGATTATGAGAAGGCGGCGATCACGCGGGACACGCAGATCAAAACGGCCCTGAAAGACCGTGGTCTGACGGTTGAGAGCTTCAACGGAGCGCTTCTGCGCGAGCCTTGGGAAGTCGCGACCGGGTCCGGTGGTCCCTACAAGGTGTTCACGGCCTATTGGCGCGCTTCTGTGAATGGTGGAGCGATGCCAGAACCCCTGCCCCGCCCCCGCAAGCTGCCCCGTGCGCCCGATGGCATCGCGAGCGAGCACTTGGCGGACTGGGCCCTTCTGCCCACCAAGCCTGACTGGTCTGGCGGCCTGCGGGCGAACTGGACCCCGGGCGAGAAAGCAGCTCTCGAACGGCTGAAATCCTTCCTTGACGGGCCCGCGGATGCCTATGCGCAAGACCGCGACCGCCCGGACCGTCCGGGTACATCCATGCTGTCTCCCCATCTGGCCCATGGTGAGATCAGTCCACGCACCATTTGGCAGGTTGTCACCCAGCGTATTGAGTCCGGCACGGTCAAAGCTGGCGAGGCGGAGAAGTTCCTGGCCGAAATCGGCTGGCGCGAATTCTCCTACTCCCTGCTCTATTACAATCCGGATCTGCCCTGGCAGTCCTTGCGGCCCGAATTTAAGGACTTTCCGTGGAAGACCGACAAAAAGGCCCTCAAGGCGTGGCAGAAGGGCCAGACAGGCTATCCCATTGTCGATGCGGGCATGCGCCAGCTCTATGAAATCGGTTGGATGCACAACCGGGTGCGGATGATTGTCGGCTCGCTGCTGGTCAAGCACCTGCTCATCCCCTGGCAGGAGGGCGAGGATTGGTTCTGGGACACGCTGGTCGATGCGGATCCGGCCAGCAACAGTGCAGGCTGGCAGTGGATCGCGGGCTGCGGAGCCGATGCCGCCCCCTATTTCCGGGTGTTCAATCCCGGGCTCCAGGGCAACCGCTATGACCCGGACGGGGCTTATGTGCGCCGTTTTGTGCCGGAGCTTGCCACCATGCCCGCCAAGCACATCCACGAGCCCTGGAAGGCGCCGGCCCATGTCCTCAAAGACGCAGGGGTGACCCTGGGGGTGGACTATCCCCACCCGATCATCGACCATAAGGAAGGTCGTGAGCGGGCTCTCGCGGCATTCCAGACCATCAAAGGCAAGGCTGCCTGACCCCGCCCGGGCGGCCCCGATTGTGCGGACCCCAGACCCATGAAGATCGCCATTGTGGGAACAGGCATCGCCGGACTGGGCGCGGCCCATCGGCTCCATGCACACCACGATCTGACCCTCTATGAAAAGCAGGACCGGATCGGCGGCCATTCGAACACGGTCGAAATCGACTATGATGGTGTGCCAATTGCCGTCGATACGGGCTTTATTGTCTTCAATGGGCGCAACTACCCGCTGCTCACGGGCCTCTTTTCCGAGCTCCAGGTCCCCGTTGAGACGACCGATATGAGCTTTGGTGTTTCCTTGGGCGGCGGCGCATTCGAGTGGTGTGGCCATTCCCTCGACACGCTCTTTACCCAGAGGATGAATGCGCTCAGCCCACGCTTTCTACGTATGCTGATTGACATCAACACCTTCTTCAAGGCCGCCCGCACCGACCTTGCCGCCGGAACCATCGGCCGCCGCTCCCTGGGAGAGTATCTCTCAAACCTCAAGGTTGGTGAGACCTTCCGCACAGGGTTTGTCCAGCCCATGGGGGCCGCGATCTGGTCCATGCCCAAAGCGCGCGTGCTCGATTTCCCGGCCCAGAGCTTCATCCACTTTTTCAACAATCACCGTCTGCTCGGCTTTGAGCGCCCCCTTTGGAACACGGTGACGGGCGGCTCCCGCGTCTATGTGGAGCGCCTGACGGCGCCCTTTCGGGAGCGGATCCGCATCGGCTGTGGTGCCGCCACCCTGAAGCGCACGGCCGAGGGTGTGGAGCTGCACGATGACCAGGGCGGCGTCGAAACCTATGACCGGGTGCTGTTGGCCTGTCACAGCGACGAAGCGCTGGCGCTTCTTGATGACGCGGACCCGCAGGAACGGGCCATTCTGGGTGCGATCGGCTATGCCCCCAACACGGCGTGGCTGCATCGGGACGCGGGCCTGATGCCCAAACGCCGCAAGGCTTGGGCCGCCTGGAGCGTGCTTGAATCCGAACCCGACGCGCCGATCTGCGTGTCCTATTGGATGAATGCGCTCCAAAATCTCGATCCCTCACGCCCCCTGTTCGTCACGCTGAATCCGGCCAAACCGCCTCGAGAGGAGGCTGTTTTCGCGCGTTTCGAGTACCATCATCCGCAATATGACCGGGCGGCGATCGATGCCCAGGACGCGCTTCAGACCATTCAGGGCAAACGGAATGTGTGGTTCGCAGGCGCCTGGTGCAGTTTCGGCTTCCATGAGGATGGCCTGCGGGCCGGGTTCGCCGCGGCCGACGCCATGAACGCGGCCCCGGACCGGGAGAGCATGGCCCGATGACGCCCCCTGAGCATCACGAACCCGCTGCGGCGCTTTACGCCTGCGACGTGATGCACGCCCGCCTGAAGCCGGTGCGCCACGTCTTCCGCTACCAGGTATTCAGCCTGGTGATCGATATAGACCGGGTGGGTGAGGTCGCTGCCGCATCCCGCCTGTTCCGACACAATCGGGGCTGGCTGGCCGGTTTTTTCGACCGGGATCATGGGTTTCGCGATGGGTCTGCATTGCGCCCCTGGGTCGAGGCGCGGCTGTCCGAGCACGGCATCGCGCCGCCGGGTGGGCCGATCCGTCTGCTGTGTTTTCCACGCCTCTTTGGCTATGTGTTCAATCCGCTGGCCGTTTATTTTTGTCATACCCCGGACGGGCGCCTGGGTGCGGTGCTCCATCAGGTGTCAAACACCTTTGGCCAGTCCCACGCCTATGTGGCGCCGATACCGGAGGATCAGCCTCCGCCCTTTCGCCATCGCGCCGACAAGGTGTTCCATGTCTCCCCCTTTATCGGCATGACGTGTGCTTACGATTTCCGTCTGCACCCGCCCGATGACCGCCTCGCCGTGTCCATCCGCCAGACCGAAGACGGCACGCCCGTTCTGATTGCGCGGCTCAAGGGAACACGCCAAGCGTTCACCGATGCAGCCCTGCGCCGGCTGCTCTGGCGTTTTCCCCTTATGACCCTCAAAATCATCAGCGCAATCCACTGGGAAGCCCTGCGCCTGTGGCTCAAGGGTGTGCCGCTCGCCCCGGAGCCCCCCTTGCCCGATACCGCAGCAACGGCGGCGATACCGGACCCCACTCACACCGCAAGGGGCCCAAGCGATTTCCCATAACCCATGGTTATCCGCCTATTGATGACTGGTCGATCCCTGAGACGAATGGACGCTGTATTGCCCGGCAAAGGCCAGCGGCAGCTCGCTGACTTGCCAAATTCGGTCCGTCTGGAAAGACTCAGGCGCCAGGATCCAGGGCCGGTTTGTGCGCAACAGAGGTCGTGAAGGAAAGGAACTCGGCATGTCGACCATGGTGAAGGATGCGCGCGGCGATGGGGCGGCCACGGCGCCCATGGCCAAACCTGTCGAGAATTCAGTGGACAACGCCCCATTACCCTCCGACCTGTTCAACCTCGCTTGCATTGATCCTGACATTCTGCCCCGGACCACGCCGGCGCAGCTCAAGACCCTACGGGGCTTAAGCTTTTCCATGAAGGCGGCGCTGCGCATCGCGCTGAGCCTGGAATGGGGCACGCTGATCATTGGTCTGCCGACGGGCGATGTACTGCGCTTTTCCGGCCCGGAACAGACCCAGGCAGTCGCCGCGATCCGGATCCATGATCAGGCCATGGCAGGCCGGTTGCTCACGGGCGGCAATATTGGGGTGTCAGACGCCTATCTTGACGGCCAGTGGGACACCCCCGATTTGACGGCACTCCTTGATCTCATCAGCCGCAATGGGATCCATATGCGGGCGTTTATCGATGCGCGCCCCCTTGCGCGCCTGGCCCAGCGCGCGGCCCACAGTCTCAATCGGAACACCAAACGCCAGTCGCGCAAAAATATCGAAGCTCACTATGATCTGGGTAATGATTTTTACGAGGCCTGGCTTGATCGGACGATGACCTATTCCTCGGCCCTGTTCGATCACCCGGCCCAAGATCTCGCCCGGGCCCAGGAGACAAAATACACAGCGCTTTTGACCCGGCTCGGCGTAACACAGGCGCATCATGTGCTCGAAATCGGCTGCGGCTGGGGCGGATTTGCGATCCATGCGGCCCGCACCACAGGCGCCCGGGTCACAGGCGTGACCATCTCCAAGGCCCAGCATGACTATGCCCAAGCCCGCGTGCTCGAAGCCGGCCTCGCCGACCGGGTCACGATCGCATATAAGGACTATCGGGACCTGACGGGTCAGTTCGACCGCATCGCCTCCATCGAGATGTTCGAGGCCGTGGGCGAGCGCTATTGGCCGACCTTTTTCGGCCGCATACGGGACTTGTTGACAGAAGAGGGCCGCGCTGGCCTGCAAATCATCAGCATTCGCGATGATCTTTATGCCGACTACCGCACATCCCAGGACTTCATCCAGAAATATATCTTCCCCGGCGGCATGCTGCCCTGCCCCTGCGTTCTGGACCGGCAGATCACCCGTGCGGGCCTTGCATGCACGGACAAAAACCTCTTCGGCGCCGACTACGCCCGCACCCTGGCCCAATGGCGGCGCAAATTCCTGGAGGCCTGGCCCACAATCGAAGCCCAGGGCTTTGACGAGCGTTTCAAACGCATGTGGCTCTATTACTACGCCTATTGCGAGGCCGGTTTCCGCTCCGGCGCAACGGATGTGGGGCAATATGTGCTCCGCAGAGCCTAAAATATCCGTTGTGATGAAGCATTGTTTTTGGTTTTGCGAAGCGGGGAGAGCCTGTCAAGGGTGGAACCGCTTCGCGGCGCCTTTGGCGCCCTTGACAGGCTCTGCCCACTTGAGAGCGTGCTTGGGAAGGCCCTGAGGCGGGATCCGCCTTAAGGCCGGTCCGGAGCAAATGCGATTTTATTGGCCGTATGCGGCCCATCTGCGTCCGTCCCTCAGGAGGGCTTTGGCGAGGTCGCATGACGGCGGTGATAGCGACCTTGGGCGGTTTTGCGGTTCGAAAACGCGATAAATCAAGGAGTTAGAGCCCTTTCAATGACCCGGAATTCTTTGAAAGGGCTCTAAGTCCTACAGGAAAACCGGATCCGCGCGAAAGCATGCCCATAATTTGATACCAACCAGTCCCCAAGCCCCCACAATAGGCAAAATAGACAGGGGACGGATGAGGAAACTTAGCAGGCAAACGGGAAGGCGGATCTGGCTCCTTCCTGCCCCTACCCCTCCGCCACATGGGCACCAAAGGAAGAGACCGCACGGCCTGCGCCGTTAAAGGCCCAGCGAAACAGCGCATCGCCCGAACCCTACGGACGGCATGGACTATTCGGGTTTGTGCACCCTCCACGCCGCCCCCAATGACCATTCAAATCATACCCCGGATCATTGACACTCAATCATTCAGGATCTGGCTGAGGAAGTGACGGGTGCGGGGGTGGCGGGGCATGCTGAAAAAGCGGCTGGGGCGCGCCTCCTCGATGATTTCGCCGCCATCCATGAAAACCATGCGGTCAGCGACCCGGCGGGCAAAGCCCATCTCATGGGTTACCACGATCATGGTCATGCCCGAACTCGCCAGATCGGTCATCACATCAAGGACTTCCTTGATCATTTCCGGATCAAGCGCGGAGGTGGGCTCGTCGAACAGCATCACGCGCGGCTCCATGCACAGAGCCCGGGCAATCGCCACCCGCTGCTGTTGGCCGCCAGACAGTTGGCCCGGAAACTTGTTTGCCTGTTCGGGAATTTTCACGCGGGCCAGGAGGCTGTAGGCGAGGTCCTGGGCCTCTTCACGGCGCATCTTCCGCACCTGTATCGGCGCGAGAGTACAGTTGTCGAGCACGCTGAGATGGGGAAACAGATTGAAGTTCTGGAACACCATGCCCACCTGCCCGCGCAGGCGGCGCACCGCCCCCGGATCATCACTGACCTCCTGCCCGTCAAACAGGATGCGGCCTTTCTGATAGGCCTCAAGCCGGTTGATGCAACGGATGAGCGTGGATTTGCCGGAGCCGGACGGCCCGCAGACCACGATCTTCTCGCCTTCCGAAACATCAAGATCGATGGCCTTGAGGGCATGGAAGCGACCGAACCATTTGTGCAGCCCCTCAATCCGGATCACGGGATCACTCTCGGTCCGGGTGGCAACGGTATCGGCGCCGATATCACTCATGAGTCCTTGCTCCTTGCCCCCTGGCGACGCTCCAAAGACAGGGACAGCCGGGACATGGCAAAACAGAACAGCCAGAACACAGCGCCCACGAACAAATAGACTTCGGCCTTGAGGCCAATCCAGTCCTGATTGGTCAGGGTCGACTCGCCCACACCGACAATCTCAAAAAGGCCAATGGCGAAAAAGACGAGGCTTGTGTCTTTGAAGAGGCCAATAAAAGTGTTGACGATGCCCGGAATGGCCACGCGCAAGGCCTGGGGCAGCACGATGAACAGGGTGACCGAGGCCTCGCTGAGACCAAGGGCCAAGGCCGCTTCCCCTTGCCCCCGCGGCACCGATTGCAGCCCGCCCCGGATCACCTCAGCCATATAAGCGGAGGCAAACAGGGTGATGACCAACATGGCCCGGGCCAGCTTGTCCGTGGTCCACCCTTCGGGGAGGAACAGGGGCAGCATCACCGAGGCAAAGAACAGGATCGTCACCAGGGGCACACCGCGCACCGTCTCGATAAAGACGACCGACAGACCCCGGATGACCGGGAGATCAGACCGGCGCCCCAGGGCAAGTAAAATACCGATGGGCAAAGACGCAGCGATACCCGCAACGCCGAGCACCAGGGTGAGCATCAGCCCGCCCCACAGGGCCGGCGAGACCACCTCAAGCCCAGGCCCGCCATAGACGAGCCAGAAGGCCAAAAGCGGATAGAGAGCCGTGAAAACAAGCCACTGCGCCCGCGCCGAAACATCATAGAGCAGCGGTGCCACCGCCACCGGCAGAAGCAGGGCCGCGAGTCCCAATCGCCATGCCTGTTCATCCGGGTAAAAATTATAAAGGAACAAGCGCCAGCGGGCTGTGATCACCGCCCAACAGGCCCCTTCGCCGGTGCAGTCCAGGCGGGTCTCACCCTTCCAGTCCGCCTCCAGCACGGCCCAGTCGATCAGGCCGGGCACGGTCCAGGCGAGAAACGCCAGGGCACTGAGGGTCAGCAGTGCGCTCCACAAGGACCCGAACAGGCCGCTGCGCAATCCACTCAACCAGTCTCCCGGCCGGACCGGTGGCGGCAGGTCCGGATAGTGTCCCGGCGGGAAGGTGGCGCGGGCGGGGGTCACCATGGGTCAGCGCTCCTTCAGCCGGACGGCCCGGTTATAGACATTCATTACAGCCGAAATCAGCAGGCTGATGACCAAATAGAAGGCCATGACAAGAAAGATTGTCTCGATGGCCTGGCCGGTCTGGCTCATGGTCGTGGAGCCGAAGGTGGCCATCAGATCCGGATAGCCGATCACAAGGCCCAGCGAGGAATTTTTGAGAAGGTTGAGATATTGGCTCGTCAGGGGCGGGACAATCACCCGCAAGGCTTGGGGCAGGATGATCCGCCCCATCGCCTCGCCCGGTGCCAAACCGAGAGCCGCCGCAGCCTCCCCTTGTCCCCTTGGCACGGATTGGATCCCTGACCGGACAATCTCGGCAATGAAGGCCGCTGTGTAGAGCGTCAGGGAGGCGAGCAAGGCCACAAAAGTCGGCAGGATCGAGATCCCGCCACTGAAATTGAACCGCCCAGCCTGGGGCACGTCCCACGACACAGTTCCATCGGACACGAGCCCCCCCACCGTGGGTGCAGTGACCATCACAAGCAGGAGCCAGGGCCAGAGGGTCGGGACACGCCGACCAGAGGCGCGTCGCCGGGCCGCCCACATAGACATAAGCCCCATGCCAAAGATCGCGATGGCAACACCAACCCAAAACAGGGTCAGGTCGCCGGATAGTTCCGGCCGCGGAATCTCCAGGCCCCGATTGTTAAGGAAGATGACATCGCCCAAGGAGAGGCTGCCCTCACGAACAGTGGGCAGGGCCTGAAGCAATCCGTACCAGAACAGAATCTGGAGCGGTAGGGGGATATTGCGCAGAATCTCCACATAGCCCGTCACCAGACCCGCCATGAGGATATTCCCGGACAGGCGCAGCACACCCAGCACCACACCCAGCCCCGTCGCAAGCACAATGCCAAGGGCCGAGATGAACAGGGTATTCAGCATACCAATGAGAAACACCCGGCCGTGGGTGCTCTCAAGCTGATAATCGATGAGTGTGAAGCCGATGTCATAGCCGGCAGGCTGGCTCAGGAACGCAAAACCGCTGGTGATGCCCCGATCCTGAAGATTGCCCGATGCCGTCACGGCGGCAGCCCAGACCAAGGCCACGACCGCGCTGAGAGCAAGCCCCTGGATCAGGAAGCGCCGGATGGTCCGAAAGCTGATCATAGCCCCGAGGCGACCCAGAACTCAGCGCATGGGCGGCGCGTAGTGGAGGCCCCCATCCGTCCAGAGACGGTTGAGCCCCCGATCGAGCTTCAAGACACTGGCGTCACCTAAGGAGCGATCGAACAATTCCCCGTAATGGCCGACTTTGGAGAGGATGGAAAAGGCCCAATCATCGGACAGGCCCAGATAGCCGCCAAACTGTCCTTCAGCTCCCAAAAGGCGGCGTATTTCCGGGTTGGGGGAGGTCTTGGCGAGCTCGGCGGCCGTCGCCTGGGTAATGTCCAATTCCTCGCCGAGAAACAGGGCGAACAGGGTCCAGCGCACCACATCGCCCCAGGCGTCATCGCCCTCACGTACCAATGGCCCCAGCGGTTCCTTGGAGATCACATCCGGAAGGATCACATGGGCGCTCGGATCGGGGAAGGTGGCGCGCAGGGCGGCAAGACCGGAAACATCGGTCGTATAGGCATCGCAGGCATCGGCCAGATAGTTCGAGCGCACCTCATCAAAGGTCCGCACCACGATGGTCTCGAAGCTGAGCCCTTGTGTGCGGAACCAGTCGGCAAGATTGAGTTCGGTGGTGGTCCCTGTCTGTACACAGATGCGTGCGCCATCGAGCTGTTTGGCATCCGTGAGGCCGAGCGCCTTACGGGTGATGAAGCCCTGGCCGTCATAGTAATTCACGCCGGCGAAATCAAAGCCCAGATTGGTGTCCCGGCTGAAGGTCCAGGTCGTGTTGCGGGCCAGAATGTCCACCTCGCCGGACTGGAGGGCCGTGAAGCGTTCCTGGGGCGTGGTCATGATGAAGCGGACCTGGTCCGGATCGCCCAGCACAGCGGCGGCGAGCGCCCGGCAGAAATCGACGTCAAAACCGCGCCACTCACCTTCATTGGACACTTCGGCAAAGCCAGCGATACCGGTGTTCACGCCGCACAGGAGCTGCCCGCGCTCCTGCACCACCTCCAGCGTCCCGGCCAGAGCCGGCCGCTGCGCCACAATCACCAGCGCCACAATAATGAGCGCCATCAAGACGGCGCACGGGCCGGTGCGCAAGGCCATCCCAACTGTCTTCACGGGTCCTCTCCCTCACCGTTCACGGGTCCTTGTGCGCAAGCTTATGCGGCCTTGTGGAATCTGTCGAAGCCGGCGGCCAAGTCGGCGATCAGATCGGCGGGGTCCTCAAGGCCGACATGGATGCGGAAGGCAGGGCCCTCGGGGCGCCAGGGCACGGCTGTGCGGGGCACATCGCGCGCATCGGACGGCACAATCAGGCTCTCAAAACCACCGAAGGAATAGCCGATGCCAATCAGGTGCAAGCCATCGATGAGGGCGTTCCGCTGGGCCTCGCTGCCCTGATTGAGGACGACACCAAAAACACCCGAAGCGCCCTCAAAGTCCCGCTGCCACAGGGCATGGTCCGGATGGCTGGCCAAGGCCGGGTGAAGCACGCGGGCCACCTCAGGCCGTGCCTCAAGCCATTGGGCGACCTCAAGACCGGCGGCCCAGTGGCGGGCCATGCGCAGGCCCAAGGTCCGCATGCCGCGCAAGGTGAGAAAGGCCTCGTCCGGCCCGGCGGACAGGCCGAGCTGACGGTGGGTCCTGACCAGGGCCGCGGCATGGGCTGGCGCTGCGGTCATCGTGCCCAGCAAGACATCCGAATGGCCGCCCAGAAACTTGGTCGCCGCCTGGATGGAGATGTCCACGCCATGGGCCAAGGGTTTGAAATAGAGGGGCGTGGCCCAGGTGTTGTCCATCAGGGTCGGGATGCCATGGGCCCGCGCGGCGGCGACGATGGCCGGCACATCCATGACTTCGAAGGTCCGACTGCCAGGGGATTCCAGCACAATGGCCTGGGTCGACGGGCGCAGATGCGCGGTGAGTCCGGCGCCGATGCGCGGATCCACATAGGTGGTGGCGACGCCAAACCGCTTGAGCAAGCCATCGCAGAAGAGCCGCGTCGGTTCATAGGCATGATCGGCCACAATAACGTGACCGCCGGCGCCCGTAACCGCCATGAGCGCCGTCGCCACCGCCGAAAACCCAGACGGGACCAACCGGCACTCACTGCCCTCGGGCCCGCCTTCGAGATCGAGGACCGCTTCCTCAAGGGCAATGGTGCCCGGCGTCCCCCGCCGTCCATAGGGGATTTTGCCCGCCGGCGGGCGACGCAACTCATCGACCGTGTCGAACAGCATGGTCGAAGCCCGTGTGACGCCCGGATTGACCGCCCCGCAGCTTTCCTGAGCGCCGGGACGCCCTTTATGCACAAGCCGGGTCTGCGGCCTCAACGCATTGCCGTCCGTTCGATCCTGTTTCGCCATGGGCCTGTCCTATCTCGGTGCATAAAGATGATCCGACCACGTCGGTTAGAAAGAGTGCCAAGACCGATCCTACCAACACTCATTGGTGCCCACCTGGTCCCCGGGCTTGGAAAGGCCAAGTCTATCCTGGCCGGTCACAGAGCCACGATGCCGGAAGGTGACCCCGTTTCGGTTCCGCGCCCCAAGCAAGCCGGCACATCTTGTGCCGGGCCTGGTTTGGGCCATGTGTTGAATCTGGACCACGCCAACCGTCAGGAGAACGCCATGGGCGCCAATCCGGCTCCGGGTTTCAAATCCCACCCCAACCACACCATCACGCTGAGCGATGGGACCGCACGCGTGCGCCTGATCCACAAAGGCACCGTCATCGCGGACACCCAGAACGCCATTATTCTGAAAGAAGGGACCTATCCCGAACGCCACTATATCCCAAAGGCCGATATCGCCATGGACCGGCTGACGGCCACGGACCGGTCAACCCATTGCCCCTTCAAGGGCGATGCGCGCTATTGGAGCGTGACCGTGGATGGGGAAACAGTGGACAATGTGGCCTGGGCCTATGACGCCCCCTTCGATGAAATGGCGCGGCTGGCCGACCACATCGCCTTTGACACGGACCGTCTGGACAGTGTGGAAGACTGACGCAGAATAAGGGCCGGATGCGGCACAAGGCCGGATGCCAGACAAGGCCGGATGCCAGACAAGGCCGGATGCCAGACAAGGCCGGATGCCAGACAAGGAAAGAGACGTCCATGAAAATTGACATTGTCAGCGATGTGGCGGGCAAGGTCTGGCAGATCGCCGCCCCGGCCGGCACCGCCGTGAGCGAGGGCGATCCCGTTGTGATCCTTGAGTCCATGAAAATGGAAATCCCCGTCGAGGCGCCAGGCACCGGCACCATTGTGGAGATCCTGGTCGGCGAGGGCGATGCGGTCGAAGACGGCGACCGCATCGGCGTCATGGAACGGAAATAAGTCCGCTTACGCACCAAAGACGGTGCGCAGGTGATCGTTGAGGAACCGCCCCTGCGGGTCGAGGTTGGCACGCACGCGGCGGAAGTCGTTGAAGTGCGGATAAAGAGCCTCGAAGTCCTTGGCAGTCAGGGAGTGCATCTTGCCCCAATGGGGCCGTCCGCCCACGGAGCGGAACACACTCTCGGCAAGGTCGAACAGGGGTTTGGGGGACTGTTTCCAATACTGGTGCACGGAAATCGACACGCTGTCGCGCCCCTGAAAGGGGCTGAGCCAGACCGAATCCGCGGCGATGTAGCGATATTCGATGGGGAAGCACACACCGATCCGCTTGCGACGGATTTCGGCGACCAGCGTGCGCAAACACTCCGGCCCCACCTCAACGGGTACGGAATATTCCATTTCGTTGAAGGCGAGATTGCGCGGGCTTGGAAAGGCCTCGAAACTCCAACGCACGGACGTGCGCCCCTTCTCGGTCGATTTGCCAATGGCCCGCGTGATCATCCGATTGATCATGGGGGCAAGGAAGGGAAAGGCGCGGCCCATATCCATGAACCGCCGGCCACTGTCGTCGCCGCCTTCCAAGGCATCCCGCTCGGCCGAGGCTCCGGTCGCGCCCCGGGGCGCCGGCGCCCGCTCATCGGTTTCCTCAAGGGACTTGCAGACGACATCATCCGCATAAGGAAACCACCAGAACTCGAAATGCCGGCTCGCCTTTGAGAGCCGATCGAGATCCGCCAGGCACTCTTCGGCCGGCATCATCCAGAGCCGCTCCTTAAGCTTGTAGCTGCGCCGGCACTGCAATGAAATTTTCGTCAAAACCCCAATGGCCCCAAGGGACAGACGCGCCGCCTCGAAAATCTCCGGCTCCTTTTGGCCATCGCAGGCGATGAGCGTGCCATCGGCGCTCATGAGCTCAAGGCCCGTCACGGCGCTTGGAAATCCGCCAAGGCCCAGCCCCGTGCCATGGGTGCCCGTTGAGACCGCGCCGGCCAAAGTCTGGCGGTCAATATCGCCTTGGTTGATGAGGGCAAGACCAGCATTGTGCAGGGGCTGGCCAAGGGCATGGAGCGGGGTACCGGCGCCGGCGGTCGCCTGTTGGCTGACCCCGTCGAAGGACTGAAGCCCGGAAAAGCTCTCCATATGCAACAGGGTGCCGGGCGTCGCGCAGAGCGGCGTGAAGGAATGGCCCGAGCCCGCGGTCCGCACCGGCGCCGGCCCCTGCGTCACGGCTTCGCGCAGCGCCGCATCATCGGCTGGCGCGACGCGCGTCCCCGGCGCCGCCGTCACGGATCCCGACCAGTTCGTCCACTGAGTCATTCGCAAGGCCCTCCCCTGATATCGCCGTTATGACACCCTCAGGGTGGGACGGGACTGACCGGCGTGCAAGCGCGGTGGGAGCGCTGGTGCAGCGGCCCAGACGGATGTTTCAGGCGCAAGTTGGCATCCGCTTGGATA
>CAYUYV010000131.1:0-13780 GCA_964449455.1 uncultured Alphaproteobacteria bacterium
CCGCCTTCGTACCCTTCGCCGTCATTGCCCGCCTCTTGGGGGCTTGGGGGCCCGGGGGTGCCATGGGGCTCGGGGCTGGCCCCGGACGTCCGCTCAGCGATCAACGCAGCCAAGGTCTGGGACGCAAGCGCGTTCGGGTCACGGATTGGCTGTTCGGGTTCATCCCGGGGCATCGGCAACGGCACGGACCCTGCCGCTGCAAGCTGGGTCTGGGCCCTTGGACGCCGGTCTTGATCGGCTGCGGCCATGGCGCTGC
This sequence comes from uncultured Alphaproteobacteria bacterium, assembly GCA_964449455.1. Lineage (GTDB taxonomy): Bacteria > Pseudomonadota > Alphaproteobacteria > JAJFIK01 > JAJFIK01 > CAYUYV01. The sequence goes on from CAYUYV010000131.1 coordinate 257, forward strand.
CCAGGCCACCATCAGTCCCCGCGGCCAAGCCAACCGGCGCAGGGCCGAGCATCCGCAAGCTCACAGGCGTGTGGCCCTGGATCACAAAGCCGAGGGCGTCGGCCGCCGCTTCAGACAAATCGATAATCCGCTGCTTGCGGAAAGGGCCCCGATCATTGACCCGGACCACGATCCGCCGCCCATTGGCCAGATTGGTGACCTCGACAAAGCTCGGCAGGGGCAATGTGGGATGGGCGGCCGTCAGACGCGTCTTATCAAAAACTTCACCATTCGCGGTGCGCCGCCCATGGAAAAAAGTGCCATACCAGGAGGCGACGCCTCGGGCTTCATAGTCCCAGTCCGCGACGGGCCGATACCACACACCGGAGACCTTATAGGGCTTGCCGACCTTATAGACACCGCCGGAGAAGGGATCAGCGATGGGTCCGACCGGGACGGTGGCCGATGGCGGACGGGTCCCACAGGCCGTGAGGGCAAAGGCCAGCGCCAAGACCATCAGCGCCGAAGGCCCAAAACCACACAGCACGGCCGGGCGGCCATGGGTAGCGAAGACATGCGCGCCAAGGATATGGGCACCGAAGATACGCAACGGCAACATGGCAACCCCATCATGCAGATGATTTTGCAAAGACGACCACACACGCGCACCCCAACCAAGACCCATGCCCCATTCGGGGGATCCGCCTTGGCACCCACGCGCCGAAGCGTCACTATCGCCTGAGTCCCCTTTCGATTTGCGAAAGTGATCAGACCCTTGATGCACAAAACACAATCGTCCGTGACGGAACGTCTCGTACCCATGATCCTGGACAAACCGATCACGGATCGGGATCGGGCCCAGGCCGCTCTTTTCGTACTGGACACCGTGGCCAATGCCTTGGCCGCGCGGCACACCGACCCGGCTTTGCGGGTCCGGGCATGGTGGCGCACTTTGAGCCCGGGCCGTCCGGATGCATTCGCAGATCCTGGCCGCGAGGCATTCTTGACGGGCGCCCTCGCCCATACCCTTGAGACCGATGATCTGCACAGGGCCTCGGTTCTCCATCCCGGCTGCGTCGTCGTCCCGGCCGCCTGGGCCACGGCGCGCGCCACGGGGCAAAGCGGCCGCGCCTTCCTCGATGCCGTCATCCGGGGCTATGAGGCAGCCTGCCGGATCGGCATGGCGGCGGGGACCGAACACTACAAGATCTGGCACAATACGGCGACCATCGGGCCCTTCGGGTCAGCAATGGCTGCGGGCCTGCTCATGGATCTGGACCACGCCGGCCTCGTCCATGCCCTCGGCAATGCGGGCACACAAAGTTCCGGTCTTTGGGAGTTCTTGGAAACCGGCGCCATGACCAAGCACCTTCATGCGGGCCGCGCCGCGGAGTCCGGCTGGCTGGCAGCAGCCCTTGCCGCCCAGGGCTTTACCGGACCGCGCACCATCCTTGAGGGGCCGAAGGGCCTGTTTGCCGCCACCTGCCCAGACGGGCGGGTCGAAGCGGTGCTCGAAAACCCAGCCCATCGCTGGCAGATCCATGAGAACTCGGTCAAGCCCTGGCCGTCCTGCCGCCATACCCATCCGGCAATGGATGCCGCCCAGGACCTGCGCGGCCAGATCAAGATCCGGGGTGCCGATATTGACGACGTCACGATGGTCCATGTGCGCACGTATCAGGCGGCCATCGACGTGACCGACAGGATTTCTCCGCGCACCGATTATCAGGCTAAATTCTCCATGCAGCATTGCGTGGCCGCGGCCCTGGCACGCGATGTGGTTGGATTCGATGCCTTCGGTGAAAACGCCCGCAGTGAGCTGGCGCCTTTGCGCGCGCGCGTGTCCCTTATCCATGACGAGGCGCTTGATGAAGCCTATCCGCGAGCCTGGGGGGGCACCGTCTCACTGTCCCTCAAGGATGGCGCCCGCGTTGATGCAGTGCGCGCCCACGCCAAGGGCGATCCGGAGGCTCCCTTGAGCGCGACGGAGTTTGCCCGCAAGTCCCGTATGCTGCTGGCCCATGGCGGCGTTCCGGATGCGGATCTGTGGATCGAAGTGCTGCTCAGCATTGGTCACGCGCCGGCCCTGCCGGACCTGAAAACCATGCTGTTGGCCTGAAGATCGCTCCTCAGGCCTTCAGATCCCGGCTCCCCGGCTTAACGGCTGGTAGTGCTGCAAGCTCCGGCGGCAGATCATCGGGTGCATAGGCGGGAATGCTCAGGCTGGCCAGCGAAATGAGGGGCACACCCACATCTGCGGTGCCGCCGGAGCGGTCCACCAGGCAAGCCTCGGCGAGGATCTTAGCCCCTGTGCCCGCGACGGCCTCGATACATTCACGCGAAGACAATCCCGTCGTGACAATGTCCTCGACAATAACCACAGGCGTGCCCGGCGCGATGGCAAAGCCCCGGCGGAGGCGGAAAGCACCATCCTCCCGCTCCGTGTAGATGGCCTCGACATTGAGGGCGCGGGCGGTTTCATAGCCCGGAATGATCCCGCCCACCGCTGGAGAGACGATCAAGGCCGGCGGCTCGGGGACGGCCTCGCGGATGCGCGCCGCGAGGGCCCGGCACAGACGTTCCGTGCGCACCGGATCCTTGAACACGAGGGCCTTTTGCAGAAAGACCGAGCTGTGCAGGCCGGAGGAGAGAATGAAATGTCCCTCCAGAAGGGCGCCTGCGGCGCGAAACTCGTCAAGAACCTGATCCGGGGTCATGGTCTGCCTCCTGCCGCTCCATGAGAGCCGTTTGCGTTGAGATGGGATCGACTCTGGCTTGTTCCGCTCACGCGCCGTGGGCGTTCCACGCGGGCGGCACAAGGGCACCGGACCGCAGCCGCGGTCTGAGCGTGCACCCGATGGATCGCATCATGGGTTAGAACTGTCTGGTCACAGTGAACACGAGGCGAGCGACGTCAAGGGGCCAAGATCCGGCAATCGCACTCTTACAGACTGGGGGCGACCTGCGGTTCGAGCAGTTCGGCGGTCCGGCGAATACTGACCGCCTTTTCGATGACATCAAACAGGGCTTCCGGCTTGATGGGCTTGGCCACATGGGTGTCGAAGCCGGCATCGCGATAGCTTCGCACTTGAGAGTCGAGAACATTGGCGGTCAGTGCAATGATGCACATGGTCGGCGTCTGACCGGCGCTTTGCGCTTCGCGGATGAACTTCATGGCGGTCACACCGTCCATGACCGGCATCTGAATATCCATCAGCACAAGGTCAAAGGGACCTGTGTCGATCATGTCGATCGCCTCCAGACCGTTTTCGGCAAAGGTCAGATCGGCGCCGCTGGGTGCCAGAAGGGCCTCAAGGACCATGCGGTTCATGGCGTTGTCTTCAGCCACCAGGATGCGTGGCGGCTTTTCGAGGGTCGCTTCCACCAGTGCGGAAGGGCCGGTGCCCATGGTGCTGACACCCTGTGCCGCTGCCGTCTCCCCGATGGGCCTTAAGTCCGTGATCTCAAGGGGCAGGTGCACCTGGAAGACCGTTCCCTCACCGAACTGACTTTCAAGGATGATCCGGCCGCCCATGGCTTCCGTGAGGCCACGGACGATGGCAAGACCAAGCCCCGTCCCGCCATAACACCGCGTTGTTGAGTTGTCAGCTTGAACAAACTCGGAAAACACCGACGCGCATTGCTCCGGGGTCATACCGATCCCCGTATCCAGGATCTCGAAGACAACACTGCTGCTGCAAGCCCCACGACCGACGACCAAACCGGAGTCGGCGCCGATGGTGATCGAGACGGCCCCCTTTTCAGTGAACTTAATCGCGTTCGAAGTCAGATTGTGGAGCACCTGGAGGATCCGGACAGGATCACCCAAGCGGCAGTCCTCGATTGTCGGATCGCGTTGGATATTGAAATCGATCTTTTTTTCTCGTGCCTTCAACGCGTGAACATTCTCGATCTTGGCGACAAGATCGCTGATCCGGAAGGGAACCTTTTCCAGGGTCAGCCGGTTGGCCTCAATTTTCGAGAAATCGAGGATATCGTTCAGAACCGTCATCAGTGCGTCACCCGCTTCCCGGATCACGCTGACAAGGCGTTGCTGGTCACTATCAAGGGATGTTTTCGCAAGGGCCGCAGCCATGCCCAGGACACCGTTCATTGGTGTCCTGATTTCGTGGCTCATATTGGCGAGAAACTGCGATTTCGACTTGCTCGCGGCCTCGGCGGCATTTTTCGCCTGGGCGAGCGCAAGCTCAATGGTCTTGCGCTCCGTAATGTCGTGGAGATAGCCATGCCACAGGGTGGACCCATCGGGCTGGCGCTCTGGCAGGGATGCGGAATGGACCCACTTGATCCCACCGTCGGGGAGCTTGATGCGATACTCCACCCGAAAAGGCGTCAGCTCCCGGTAAGACTTTCCAAGCTCAGCAAGAATAATCCCCATATCTTCTTCAAGGACCGCATTGAACATAACCTGGCCATCCGCCAAGACGTCCTCCATGGAAATCTCAAGGAGCTCGTCAATGCCATTGGACAGATACGGAAACTGACCTCTTTTGTCCTTGCCGATCACATACTCAAAAAGGACGCCGGGCGCGTTGTTGGTCAGCTTGGCCAGGCGCTCGCGGGCCTGTTCTGCTTCTAAAAGCGCGTTCTGCAAACGTGTTTCATGGAAACGTCGCGTGGACTGGTCGATATGGGTGCCGACAATGCGCACGGGCGCACCGCCTTCATCGCGCTCCACGACCTCGCCTCTTGCATGGACCCATTTGTGGCTTCCGTCGGCGCACCGCATACGGAATTCGGCTTCATAGTTTTCCGTGGTTCCGGCGAGGTAGGCCTGGAGCTGCGCAAGGGCGGCCTCTTTGTCCTCGGGGTGGACAAGCTGGGCCCATACGTTTCTCGCGTCTGGAAAATCCGAGGGCTGAAAGCCCAGCATGGCAAACCAGTGTTTGGAAAGGACGACTTCCTGGCGACGCAGATCCCAGTCCCACAGACCAATCCTTGAAGCACTCTCTGCCACGGCGAGATAATATCGGCTCTCCTTGAGCGCCTCCTGCATCCGGGCATCCTCATCAGCCCGGCGGGAGAGTTCCTTGATGGCGTCTTCGAGAATTTCGTCATCGCGCTTGCGCTCGGTGACGTCCACGATGGTCAAGACGCAGATGCCCGGCATGGCTGGAGGGTGGCCGATGGTGACTTGGATCCATACGGCGCCAAGGGCGGCATGGAGAAAGGGGACCTCAAGGCGTGTCGCCCCGCGGCAATCTCCGCCGGCTGCGTCCGGGTTTTCCTTGAGCGCATCAGATAGGCCCATCTGGTGATCGGGCCTGATGAGGGGCAAAAGAGCCTGCCCCTGAAGGCGCTCGGTCCCCTGTCCCAAAATCTCGCCGGCGACGGTGTTTGACCACACAATGATCGGACCGGGCGCGTCAGCAGACATGTACTCAGCAGACATGTACTCAGCAGGCATGGGGCATCGGTTGTTGCCGCGAGGCAGTTGATCGTAAAACGTGCTTGTCTCAGCGTGCGGAAGCGCACAGATGATAAGGCCGTCGGTGGTGAGGCCGGCAAGGCACTGGATCAAGTCTTCAAGTGTCATGGCCGATCGTCCCTAGCGACCCGGTCAGCGTCGCCTGACCGGGGCCAAGCCCATGACATGTTGAGCGCGTTCTCGCGGGGCATTGATCATCCATTCAGCCCGTGATCCGATCCCAACGGAGTTCCAAGTTTGGGCGGCGTTCTGCACCCGTTAGACAATCACGAAGGCCTTAAGTTTTGATTGGGCATGGTCACCGGGAGCACCGGAGCCATTTAGGCAGCCGTAAGGCGCGACCGGTGTTATTCAAGCCTTCGCCGACAACCATTAGCCGCTAACATGCCGGGTCGAGTTGATGATCCATGCCAGGCACGAGCAGGACTGGACAGCATTGGGCTGGACTGCATGGGACTGCACTGCATGGGACTGCACTGCATGGGACTGGGCTGGGGATAAGGCTGACGCAGCCGCGACGGGACACGAGGGGTCCGGCGGATTACGGGATGGGACTTGATGGGGCTGGATCAGGTAATAACATCCGCGGCGATCATGGCGGACGCGCCATGGCAGATGTGGGTCACGCTGGCCGGCATCGCCGTCGCGATCATCTTTTTCAGCCTGGACCAGGTTCCGATGGAGGTGACGTCCGCCGGTGTCATCATCGGCTTTCTCGTTTTCTTCCACCTGTTCCCGTTGTCCATGGGCCAGCCGCTTGACGCCAACAGCCTTCTATCCGGCTTTGCAAACCCGGCCCTCATCGCGATCATCTGTCTTCTTATTGTGGGCCAGGGTCTTTTCCAGGCCGGCGCCCTGGAGCGGCCGACGCGGGTTGTTCTGCATGTGGGACGTCGGCGGCCCAGGACCACGCTGCTGCTGGTCATGGTGTTGATCGCAGTGACCAGCGCCTTTTTGAACAACACGCCGGTGGCCGTGATGTTCATCCCGATCGTGTCTGCTCTGGCCGCGCGGGTTCAGCTTCTGCCAAGCAAGGTGATGATGCCCGTGACCTATATGTGCGTTCTGGGCGGCATGACCACGCTGATCGGGTCTTCGACCAATCTTCTGGTCGCGGAAGGTGCCCTGGATGCGAATCTCAAACCCATTGGCTTTTTCGATTTCACGCCCCTTGGGCTGATCCTGGCCGGTGTTGGAGCGACCTATGTGCTGTTCGTTCTGCCGCGCCTTCTCCCAACCAATGGCCCCTTGGCCGATGCGCTGGTGGGTGACGGCAAGCAGTTTATCGCCGAGATCGAGCTTTCCCGCGACCATCCGCTCATCGGCGCGGCCGCCGGGAACGGCGCCTTCACCCAGCTCCCCGATATCAAGGTTCGGTTGGTCCAGAGGGGCGCGACGCCGATCAATGCCCCTTTTGAAAATCTGATCTTGGAGGAAAACGATATTCTGGTCGTGGTGGCCACGCGCAAGGCCCTGACCAGCCTCTTGTCTTCCAAACCGCAATATCTGAAAGGCATGATCGCCCGGAGCGGCGGTGACGGCGACCTGGTGCAGCCGGACGAAGATGCGCAGATCACCAATGACCTGGTCATTACCGAGGCCGTCGTCGCGCCAGGCTCCCGTCTGGTTGGCTACAGTGTCGATTATATCGGCTTTCGTGCCATCACGAGCTGCATTGTGCTCGGCATCCAGCGGCGCAGCCGCATGTATCGGATCAACTTACAGAATATCAGGCTCGAAGCCGGGGATGTTCTACTGCTGATTGGTCCGCGCAAATCGATCAAAGCCCTGCGGGGCAATCGGGATTTACTGCTTCTGGAATGGGCCTCGACCGATGTGCCCAATTTGGACAAGGCCCTGGAAGCAAGCTTGATCTTTGTTGGGGTCGTGGCGTCCTCGGCGCTCGGCTTTGTGCCCATTGTCACTGCTGCGCTCGCCGGTGCCCTTGCGATGGTCATTACGGGCTGTTTGACGATTCGCCAGGCGGCCCGAGCGGTTGACCGCCGGATTTTCATGATGGTCGGCGCTGCGCTTGCCATGGGCACGGCCCTTCAACACACCGGCGGCGCGGTCACCTTGTCCGAGTCGCTTCTCGTGGCCCTGGATGGCGCCAGTCCTGCGGTCATTTTGTCCGCTTTTTTCCTGGTCGTAGCGATTACCACCAATGTCCTGTCGAACAATGCGACGGCGATCCTCTTTACACCAATCGCCATCGCGACCGGCAATCAGCTCCAGGTCGACCCCTATCCCTTTTTGCTCGCAACGCTCTTTGCGTCGAATGCGTCCTTCGCAACGCCCATGGGATATCAGACCAATCTTCTGGTGATGGGCCCCGGGCAATATTCTTTCCTGGACTTCGTCAAAGCCGGTGCTCCTCTCACATTCATCATCTGGCTTGCGTTTTCCCTGGTCGCGCCCTGGTATTTTGGCCTAGCCTGAAGATGGAGAACGGGCGGCCCCGGTGACGGTGCAGAGCCCGATCCAAACGGCCCTTCTCGGTCGTTGGCCCCAAGCCCGATAGGACGCACCCGCGTGACACAGCATCCCGGAAAGACCCTTCCGCCGCTTTACATCACTGCGGCAGCGCCGTGCCCCTATCTGCCCGACCGCATGGAGAAGAAGGTTTTCACCCATCTCCTGGGTCCTGACGCCGTCAGCCTGAACGACACCCTGTCGAGCGCCGGTTTTCGTCGCTCCCAGACCATCGCCTACCGGCCGGCCTGCGACCACTGCAATGCCTGTGTCTCCGTGCGGATCAAGGCCCAGGAGTTTGAGCCCGGCCGCACCTTTCGGCGCATTCTCAAAACCAATGAAGACCTGGAGCGCGAGGTTCTGCCACCCATGACGACCCGTGAGCAGTTCTCCCTGCTCCGGCGTTATCTCGACGGGCGCCACGGGGATGGCGGCATGGCGGACATGACCATCATGGATTATGCCGCGATGGTGGAAGAAACCACCGTCGACACCCTGCTCGTCACCTATCGCCGCCAGAGCGCCTCACCGCAGCATAAGGGCGGCCTTGTCGGCGTGGCCCTGACGGACCGGCTGCAGGACGGCTTGTCCATGGTCTACAGCTTTTTCGATGTTGAGGAGGCGCGGCGCAGCCTGGGCACCTTCATGATCCTCGACCATGTGCGCATGGCCTGCGAGCAGAACCTGAACTATGTCTATCTCGGTTACTGGGTGATGGGCTGTAAGAAAATGGAATACAAGGTCAAGTTCACGCCCCTTGAGGCGCTGACCCCGGACGGCTGGGCCACACTGGACCGGGACCGGACCTGACCACCCCCCAAGCCCCACCCCAAGACGATCGATCAAGCGCGGGAGGACAGACCATGGATCGCCGGACCCTTTTGAAGGGGACCGCGCTCGCCGGTGCCGGATTCGCGGTTGGATGCGAACGCCCCACATGGCGCGCCGAAAGTGATGGCCAAGAGGCCCCCTTGAACACGCCGGCCATTGTCCGCCAACGCCGTGACCTCAAGCTCGTCACCACCTGGCCGAAAAATTTCCCGGGCCTCGGCACCGCGCCGGAGCGGGTGGCAAAATTCATCACCGAAGCGACCGAAGGCGCCTTGACCGTCAAGGTCTTTGCCGCGGGCGAATTGGTTCCCGCCTTTGAGGCTTTCGACGCCGTCTCGTCCGGCGCTGCGGATATGTATCATGGTGCAGAATATTACTGGCAGGGTAAATCCAAGGGCTTTCCCTTTTTCACTGCCGTTCCCTTCGGCCTCAACGCCAATGAGATAAATGCCTGGATCCACTATGGCGGCGGCCAGCAATTGTGGGACGAGCTGTCCGCGAAATTCAACATCAAGCCCTTTGCCTGCGCCAATACGGGCGTTCAGATGGGGGGCTGGTTCAACCGGGAAATCAATAGTGTCGAGGATTTCCGGGGCCTGAAAATCCGTATGCCGGGGCTTGGCGGCGAAGTCCTGCGCCGGCTGGGTGCGGCCGCCGTTGCTCTTCCGGGGGCGGAGATCTTCCAGAGCCTGCAGACGGGCGCCATTGATGCCACTGAATGGGTGGGTCCCTGGAACGACCTGGCTTTCGGATTCTACCGCGTGGCCAAATACTATTACTGGCCGGGATTCCATGAGCCAGGATCCCAGCTCTGTCTCGGCACCAATATGGAAGTCTGGAATTCCTTTACCCCGGCCCAGAAGCGCATTGTCGAACTCGCCTGTGCGGCGGAGACGAATTTCACGTTTGCCGAATACAACACGCGCAATGCTGCGGCGCTCACGGACCTTATTGAGACGCACGGCGTGTCCTTGCGCCGGTTTCCGGATCCGGTCATGGCCAAACTGCTTGAGACCTCCCAAGCCGTGAACCGGGAGCTGACAGAAGGCGACGACCTGACCCGGCGCATCTACGAAAGCTATCGCGCCGCCCGCGCCCGGGGCATGGCCTGGAACCGCATTTCCGAGGAAGGCTTCGCCGCGGCCCGGCGCCTGCCCACGGGCGCCGATACGGATCCTCAGGGGCCGGAGGACGGGCGTGGTTGATCTCATCTTCAACAATGACGTCACCTGGTGGATGATCCAGGTTCTGTTCTGGTCCTTCTTTGCCCTGCCCCTTGTGTGGGCTGTTCTTGGACGGGTGCAGCCCGCCACAGCGCAGGCAATGGACAGGGTGCTTGAGGGCCTTGGCCGGACGATCTCTGGCCTCAATCATGCCCTAGGCGTCGTGGGACTTATGGCGGCCCTCGCGCTTGTCCTCGTGCAGATTGCTGTTGTGATCCTGCGCTATGTGTTCCGTGTCGGGCTCATTGAGCTTCAGGAACTCATCCTCTATTTCCATGCGAGCCTGTTCATGATCGCCAGCGGCTACGCTCTTTTGCGCGAGGCCCATGTGCGGGTCGACATTTTCTATCGCGAAGCGCCGACGCGCTGGAAGAACACGGTCAATCTGATCGGGGTCTATCTGCTCCTTATGCCGTCCATGGCGCTGTTGTTCTATGTGGCCTGGCCCTATGTGGGCGCTTCCTGGGCTGTGCTTGAGGGCTCGAAGGAAACGAGCGGTCTGCCCGTTTATCCCCTTAAGACGATGATCCTGATCTTCTCTGTGTCCGTCATGCTCCAGGGCTGGGTGCTTGCCATGGACAGCCTGCGCGGGCGCACGCCAGAGGCGCCAGGGGACGCGGAGCGGCCATGACCCTCGCTGAAATTCTGGCCATCGCGCTTTTTGTTGTCACTTGCAGTGCCCTGATGGCTGGGTTTCCGGTGGCGTTCACACTCGCCGGCACGGGCCTTGCGTTTGCCGGGCTGGGCATGGGCCTTGGCATTTTCGATTTTTCCTTTCTCACCGCATTCCCCAACCGGATTTTCGGCACCATGACCAATGAGGTTCTGGTGGCCGTGCCCCTTTTCGTTTTCATGGGGGTGATGCTGGAGCGCTCCAAGGTCGCCGAGGAGCTGCTCGACACCATGGGCAGCCTGTTTATGGGTCTGCGCGGCGGGATCGGAATTTCCGCTGTCGTGGTCGGTGCATTGCTGGCCGCTTCCACGGGCATTGTGGGTGCAACGGTCGTGACCATGGGGCTGTTGTCCCTGCCAGTGATGTTGCGCCGGGGCTATGATGCGAAACTGGCCACGGGAACCATCTGTGCCGCGGGCACTTTGGGCCAGATCATTCCGCCGTCGATCGTGCTGATCCTGCTCGGGGACCAACTGTCCATTGCCTTTCAGACGGCACAGCTCGAACAGGGCATTTTCTCTCCCGAGACCATGACCGTGGCCGACTTGTTCGCTGGCGCCTTGTTCCCAGGCTTGCTCATTGTGCTGCTTTATGTGGCCTATGTGGTGGGTGTTGCCCGCTTCAGCCCCGACGCGGCGCCGGCCATTCCGGAGGCGGAACGGGCCAGCGATATGCGTGAGCTGATGCGCCGTTTGACTCGCGCCCTCCTGCCGCCGTTGCTGCTCATTCTGGCTGTGCTGGGTTCGATCCTTACCGGTGTTGCAACGGCAACGGAAGCAGCCAGCCTGGGCGCCATGGGTGCCACCCTACTTGCAGGCTTGCGCATGGCCCCCGAGACAGGCCGGCATCTGGGGCCTGCGCCCATTTATGGGGCCACGATTGCGCTGATGGCCCTGCTCGGCCTCGGCGCCGTCAGCGATCTTGGTTTCGGCAGCGAAAATGTGGATCTCGGCAATCGCATCGGGCAAATTGCCGCTTTGCTCTTGACCCTGATGGTGATGGCTGGGCTTGGCTTGAGCCTGTGGCGGACCTATCGCAGCCACTGCATGAATGGCGTTCTCGTGGGCACGGTGGAGATCAGCGCCATGGTCTTTGCCATCCTGATCGGCGCGGCCCTTTTCAGCCTCGTGTTCCGCGGCTTTGGCGGAGATGACATTGTGCGCGATGTGCTGAACGCCATGCCCGGCGATGAATTCGGCGCCTTGCTGCTGGTCATGGCCGTGATGTTCGCCCTCGGCTTCTTTTTGGATTTTATCGAGATCACCTTCGTTGTCGTGCCGATCGTCGCGCCGGTCCTCCTGATGATGGATGTGGATCCGGTCTGGCTCGGCGTGATGATGGCGATCAATCTGCAAACGTCATTTCTGACACCGCCCTTTGGCTTTGCCCTGTTTTACCTGCGCGGCGTGGCGCCACCAGAGGTGCGCACCAGCGACATCTATCAGGGCGCCCTACCCTTCGTCCTCATCCAGATTATCGCGCTGGCATTGACAGCAAGTTTCCCGGTCCTCGCCACCTGGTTGCCTTCGGTCGCGACGCGCTGACAAATAGCACCATCCACCCGGTCACGGGAACGAGACCTCTTTCGGGAAACCCTTGGGCGGAGCCCAGCCCGCATTACCGCGATTGCCGAGCCATTCAGTGACATCAGCAAAGCGCTTCTCCCGGCCCTGACCATCAAGCACCACAAGACCGCTTTCGAACGCGAACACACAGGCATCCGCCAGCCCGCCCTTGTTGAAGCGCTGGAGGATCACGCCGCGCCCGCGGGCCATGGTCGGTATTTGCTCCAGGGGAAAGATCAGCAGGCGGCGGTTTTCACCCAGCACGGCCACGTGATCCCCCCGGACCGGCGCCATGATGCTGGCCCGCACGGGCGCCACAACATTGAGCACCTGTTTGCCGCTTTTCTTGGTCGCAATGAGGTCGTCCTCGGCTGCCAGGAACCCATGGCCTGAGTCAGCCCCCAAAAGAACCCGTGCGCCAGGCTCATGGACCTTCAGGGACGCGATGTCATCCTCACCCAGATCGACCATCAGGCGGACGGAGTCCCCATGCCCCCGGCCTCCGGGCAGCTTGTCACAGGCCAGCGTGAACACTTTGCCGTTGGTTCCGAACAGGAGCAGCTTGTCCGTCGTCTGGGCATGGAGGAAAAAGCGCGGCCCATCCCCCTCCTTGAATTTAAGCTCAATATCCGAGGGCTGATGGCCTTTGAGGGAGCGGATCCAGCCCATGGCCGAGCACACGACCGTAATGGGCTCCTTCTCGATAAAGGCCTCCGGATCCACGTCTTCCACTTCCGGTGCGGTGTCGAAGCCGGTGCGCCGGGCGCCGAGCGGCGTTTTGGGCCCGAAGACCTTTTTGACTTCGCGCAGCTCCTCGCCAATGCGTGCCCATTGCAAATCGTCCGACTTCAACAGCTCTTTCAGCTCCTTGGCCTGACGTTTCAGCTCCTTATGCTCCTTCTTGATTTCCATTTCTTCGAGCTTGCGCAAGGAGCGAAGGCGCATATTGAGGATGGCCTCGGCCTGGACTTCGGAGAGCTCAAACTCAGCCATCAGTTCCTGTTTCGGCTCATCCCCATAGCGGATGATCTCGATCACCCGGTCGAGGTTCAGATAAGCGATCAGGAAGCCGTCCAGAATCTCAAGCCGGTGCTCGATCTTGGCCAGCCGGTATTTTGACCGCCGGACCAGGACGATCTTGCGGTGGTCGAGATAGGCCTGGAGGACCTCCCGCAAATTCATCACCCGAGGCACAACACCGCCGTCGAGCACATTCATATTGAGGGAGAAACGGCTCTCGAGATCGGACAGGCGGAAGAGTTGTTCCATCGCGAGAGCCGGATCGACGGCCCGGGTCTTGGGCTCGATCACGATGCGCACATCCTCGGTGCT
>CAYUYV010000132.1:0-13495 GCA_964449455.1 uncultured Alphaproteobacteria bacterium
CCGCCGCTTCCCCAACACGCTCCTGCGGACCCTTATTGGAACCCGCCCCTAGTGTTGTTTTCGGATCAGAAGTCCGCAGACGGACGTGCCGGGACTTCCCCGTCCTTGAACCGGGCACACCCGCCTGAGCAAGCTCGCAGCCTTTGCGGAAAGCGCCACGAACTCCCCCTTTCTCGCAAATGACACTATCATGGCCAGCAGACCTTCGGACATGACGCGGCGAGAGGACAGATGATGAGTGCGGAGTCGGACCTGCGACTGGTTGGCGTTGGAGCATCCCCATACACACGCAAGCTGCGCGCAGCGCTTCGCTTTCGCCGCATCCCCTACCGATTTGTGGTGATTGGAAGCAAAGAGGCGCAAGCCCTGCCGGATCGGCCATTGCCACTTGTGCCCTATCTGGTTCTACCGGACACGGATGGAGGACCGGCGATGGCAATGTCCGACACAACGCCAATCCTCGACCATCTGGAACGCTCTTTCCCGGACCGGCCGCTGCGCCCCACCGACCCGGCCCTTCGCCTGGTCGATCTGCTGATCGAAGATTATGGCGACGAGTGGCTGAGCAAATGCATGTTCCATTACCGCTGGTCCTATGCCCCGGATACGAAAAAGGCGAGCGCTTACATGCCCTATGGCCGGATGATGCAAATGACACCGGAGCAGGGCGAGCAGGCGGAAAAAATGATTGCGGAACGGCAGATCTCGCGGATCGGTGTCGTCGGTTCGAACAAGGTCACGGCACCGATTATCGAAGCGAGCTGGCGCCGCTACCTGGAGGTCTTCGACGCGCATATTCAAAACCAGCCCTATCTTCTTGGTCACCGGCCCGGTGCGGGAGATTTTGCCTGCTACGGTCAGATGACGATGCTTGTGATCACTGATCCCACGCCAGCGCACACGGCCCTTGAAGTCTCGCCGCGCGCCTACGCCTGGACCGAGCGCCTTGAAGATGTGAGCGGCGAGGATGTCAGCCCGTCCGACTGGATTGATCTTTCCAATCCTCCGTCTACGCTGAATGCGCTTTTGTGCGAAATCGGCCGGGTCTACGTGCCCTTCATGCTCGGAAACGCGGATGCGGTTCAGCGTGGCGCCGAACGCGTGGAATGCAAGGTCGACGGACAGCTTTGGGTGCAGGATCCATTCGTCTACCAAGCGAAGTGCCTGCGCTGGCTTCGGCAAGCCTATGGCGCCTTGGACGATGTGGCACGCATGCGGGTCGATGTCCTCCTTGCGGGAACAGGCTGCGAGCCCCTGTTTGGGCAGGCCTGACACCTTCCTCCGAGGACAGATCAGGGCGCCACACGATCTTCAACCGCGCATGCGCCGTGCATGCGTCATCACGGGGCGGCGCATTTACCAGTTCTCGACCCACGGCCGAAGAATGACTTCAAAGGTCCAGGTGGAGCGGTGTTGACGATGGATCTGAAGATAGGTCTGGGCGATATAGTCCGGATCTGCCATATTGTCGTCAACAGTCGGACCGGCGAGCCAGTGGGCGCGGTTCCCGTCCTCCTGGGTCCAGCCGATCGCCGCATCAATGGGTACCTGCGCCACATGAATGCCCTGGGGCATCAACTCGCGCGCCATGCTTTGGGCAAGGGCTGACTTTGCCTGGCATGCCATGGCAAATGCAGCACTTTTGGGATAGCCCTTGATGGCCGCGCTCGCATTGGTGAAAATAATGGAGCCGCGCAAACCATTTTCGTCCGGATCCTGCGCGAGCATAGCGATCGCCGCCTGCTGACCAACATTGAAGGCACTCAGGGCCGAATTGGCCATGGTTTGCCGGACCAGCTCAGGATCAGCCTCGGTTATCTCCTTACGGAATATATCGCGCACGCGACCGTCAATATTGTGGACCACCAGTCTGGGCGGTCCAAGATCGCGCTCCACGGCGTCAAAAAGGGCCGCGACCGACCCTGGATCCGCAGCATCGCAGGCATAGCGCCGTGCGCCGCATTGCGCCTCCAGATCGACCAGGACCGGCTTGTCGGGCCGGCGTGCCGCCACGGCGACGGCCATTCCCTCGCTGGCAAAAAGCCGCGCGCAACTTGCGCTTATGCCTGGACCTCCGCCCACGATCAATGCGACTTCGCCGGCCGTGTCATGCCCCATTGCCGTCCTCCCGCATGTGGTTCTTCTTCAGCATCTCTCCGGCCCGCGCCGCGCCGCCGACCGTGCCACTGGGCCGGGGACCGGTCCATTTCATCTTTCGGATCACCAATTCTCACCAAACGGACGGATGACGATCTCCGAGGACCAGGTCGAGCGCCGCTGATGGGCGATATGAAAGCACTCTTCAGCAATGTCTGCTGGCTTACAAAAGAACGCGTCCGGTTTGTCGGCAAAGAATTCACGGGTCCAAGGCAGATCGATCACGGCATCGATCGCGACATAGGCAGCGTGCACCCCTTTGGGGCCCGCGTCCCGCGCGATGCTCTCCAAAAGGATTCGCTGGGCAGCCTTGGTCGGCGCGAAGGCTGCAAATTGGGCCTTGCCGCGATAGGCCGATGTATTCCCTGTACAGAGTATAACCCCGCCACCGGCCTCGATCATGTCCGGAACGGTCAGTTGCGCCAGATGCAGCAGGGCCATCGTGTTGATCTGGAAATTCTGTAGCAGCTTGCGCGGCTCAATATCCAGAAACGTTCCGAAGCCCCCTCCAACCGCGTTGTGCACGACGATTTTCGGAGCGCCCAACTCAGCCTTGATGGCCTCCACCTGCTTTGTCAGTTCGGCCTCATCTGATACATCGCATCGATAGACGTGGGTGTTGGGTGTCTCACGCCGGATCTCGATCAGGCGCTCTTGTGAGCGTGCGAGCATGGCGACTTGATATCCGGCGCCCGCGAAGCGTTCCACAAGCGCGCGTCCCGTTCCCGGTCCAACGCCCGTGATCAAGCACACCTGGGACTCGTTCATGGGCAGGCCTCCTCAATCGGCAATTCATGCGTTGTGACCAAGCGCCCTTAGAACAGGGAATAATGCTGGCCCCCATCAATCACGATGTTCTGGCCAATGATGAAACGCGCCAGCGGACTACACAAGAAGGCGGCCAATGGTGCCAAATCGTCCGGCTCCCCAACAAAACCTGCCGGGATGTGATTATTGGCGATGAAATGCGGGCCAACGACTTCCGGAACGGGGTCCAGTCCGAATGCGTCGGCGTAGTCTTTCATGATTTCGCTCGCCCCTTCCGTGCGGAACATGCCAGGCAGGAGGTTGTTGATCGTCACACCGTGTTTGGCGACCTCTCTTGAAACGCTTGCCGTGTAATTGATCAGCGCAGACCGCGCAGGGCCAGACATCAAACGCCAAATCATTGGATTCTTGGCAGAGAATGTCGCGATATTGACGATACGCCCCCACCCTTTCTCCTTCATCACCGGAATATAGTGGCGCATGATCTCGATTGGGCCAATGAGCGTTGTTTCAATCGACTCGCGCCACATGTCAGGCGTCACTTTCAGAAAGTCCCCATTCGGAGCCGGGGGCTTAATGGTGATCGCAAGAATATCCGGGTTCGGACAGGCTGCGAACAGGGCTTGCCGTCCGTCCTGCGTCGACGAGTCAGCGACAATTGGCGTAACGCGCGTGCCATATTTGGCGGCGATTTCCGCTGCGGCGTTTCTCAGCCTCTCTTCGCGGCGCGCCGAGATGTATAGGTCAACACCTGCCTCCGCCAGCCGTTCGGCCGTGGCGCGCCCCATGCCTGCGCTTCCACCGGCCATGATCGCTGTTTTGCCTTCGATCTGAAGATCCATGCTCGGAATACTCGCTCGATTGCGTGCTCAACCACGCCCAAATTGATCCGGCCCCTACCTTTTTCGCAGACCGGCATGCTCAAGACGCCACCGCAAGGTGTCAATCCGGTCCTGGCCGAAAAACGGTTCGCCCTCATAGACCATGGTCGGCACACCCCAATGGCCTGCCGCCTCCAAGCCGTGATGGTTCGCTTCGACCTCTGCTTTCACGTCTTCGGTGATGATGGACGCTTCCATGTCGGCAAGATTGAGCCCAGCCAAAGTCGCTGCACGGGAAAGATGATCGCCTTGGTCCCAGTCCCGTGTGCCACCCCAAATGACTGCGGCAGCCGAATGGGCAAATTCGAGGCCCTTTCCGCGCCGCTCCGCCTCAATGCCGAGGCCCGTCAGACGCCAGATAAGGGGTTGCTCTTCGGGGACTTCGTAAGTCTCCGGGTCCTGAATGACTGGGTCAGGCTTGGGCCAAACAAAGGGCAGGCCCAGAAACTCCGCGCGCCGACGCACATCCATAACGATGTAACGCGGGCGCTTTTTATCACTTGGATCAAAGAGCGTGGATTTGGCGCGCAGGGCGATGGGCAGGACCGGGCGCAGTCTCACGGCGACATCGAAATCCTCCCGCAGCCGCAGAAGATCCGGGGTCACCAGATAAGAATAGGGGCTGCGAAATGACCAATAGACGTGGATGTTGGGTTGCATGTTCTTGTTCCTCTGACACCACCGAAGAGAGTCTGCCCCATCTCAAAGAGCTTTATGCTGACATTTCCCTATTGCAAGCCCCGGCGTGATCAAGGCCGAAGCTTGCGGCGTGCACTCGTCACCCCAATTCAACCTTCTCCGGAAGGATACCGCTGATGATCTGACTGCACGTGGCCAGATTCTCAGCAAAGCCCGGCCGGGTTTTCATGGCTTGCGTATGCCGCGCAAGCGACGGCCATTTCGCAGCATCCGGCAGACCAATAATCAGGTCAATCTGCGTCATCTGACATCCGACTGCAATATCGGCGAGGGAATACTGACCCCCAACGAAATAGTCCGCACCATCCAAAGACGCTTCCAGATAATCGAACAAACGGGGCATTTGTTCATCCCACGTCTTTTTTGCGGTCTCGATGTCCGACTCTTTGCCTGAAAAGCGCGGGAACATGATGGGGCGGAAAAGACCCATGCCGGTCGGCATGGCAAGGACCGTGTCGGCATATTCTTCAAACCAGGAGGCCCGGCCGGCCTCAAATGGTGAGGTTCCGTAGAGCCCCATACCCAATTTACCTTCCAGATACACACAGATCGCCGAAGAGTCCGGGATCGTGCCCGGAATGCCCTCCACACCCACCGTCTTGTCACGGAGGACCGGGATGCGTCGGGCCGGACTGATCTCCACGAACCAGTCCGGCATGGCCATGATATTCACGCTCTCAAAGTCATAGTCTGTCCCAGCATGGGCCAGAGCAACTTGCACCTTCCGCACGAAGGGAGAGAGCGGCATTCCGTAGACGACGAAATCGGCCATAGTCCTGGTCCTCAGGCTGATGTTTCAGGGGTATTGTTCTTCATCTGCTTCCACAGATACCACAAAGCGTATACGGCGGGGATGTAGTAGAGGAAGACGAAAATAGACACCGTACGGCTGACATTGGACACAAGGTCGAAATACAGGATCGTAGGCAGATCAATGAGATCCGTGAAGAGCCGGATGAAGATCAAGATAAAGAGCATTGGCCCATTTCTCAGCACGAAGGCAATAATGAAGGCAAAGCCGACAGCGAGATTCCTGGCAGTGTAAATGAAAGCCGCCTGGTTGATTTCCTCCGCTCCCGGCCCGCCCATCATGCCAGGCAGGGAAAGCGCCGCGACCGGACCAAGGAACATGGGCAATGTTTCAAGGATGATGATGACCGTGAGCCACCAGGGCAACGCTATTCTCATCTTCTGGTCTCCAAAGCGATGATGCGATTCGTTCTGTGTGTGGACTGCCCATTCTACAGTCCATTGTCACGTCAAAGCTCCGCACAACATGGGACGGACCGTCACCGGACCATCCCCATTTTGGGGGAGTTCTCCCCTTTCCCACCAGCGCCCATCCCATGGATCGGCATTCATCAAAAGAAGCGTCGATCAGCGCCCATCTGATAGGGGGAAGTCCTCGAAAAGTTCAGCCACGTCCTCACCAATCTCATCATCGGAGTCTCTCAACTCTGAAAGCTCGATCGTCGTGCGAATTTGTCCCCGCCAGAGGTCGTTCCCCGTTGCACCGTCCCGAATATCGATGATCACGGTCCGTTCAATCTCGGCGCCGAGCAGCATGTCGGCTCGACGGGCATCCACTGCGGCATTGACCCGGTCAGCCGCATCCTGCCGGCGGCCGGCCGGCGTGCGGCGATAATAAGGGGTACTGGGCACCGGGGCGGCCGTAATCGTGCTGGACTTCCGGGACGGGTCAAGATCGGCATTGAGGTCCCCGTCCACGTTCACGGCAACGATCAGATCCGCCTCGCTCCGACTGGGAACCATCACATAGCCCCGATCCGATAGCGCCATGACGATGGCCTCGCTCAGGGCGATCGCTCTGCCACCACCGAACTCTTTTGGCACCATTTGCATGATGTCCCGTTGGTCCCAGGCGAATGTTGTCTGAGACAGTGTCTTGCTTTCGATCGGCTTCAAAACACTGACATCCGAATTTGAAGCACATCCGGCGACAGCATGTGTAACGATCGCCGCACTGACGATGGCGACCAACCGCCTGAATGCTTTCATGGCTCAAGCTCCCCTCTTCTCTTCCGACAATGCGCGGACTTGGAATACTTTCGAAGAGCAATATAGCCCGTAGCAAAGCTTGGCGCGACAGCCCAATCCACGCCAAACGGGCCCGCAAGGGTCTACCGACCATGGTCCACACCCGTTACCACCACTGCCTCGATCCCTGCCGGTGGACCCATCCGTGAGCGGTGGACCAATCCGTGAGTGGAGGAAAGGGGTCGGAGGCCCCACTCTGGGTCGCAGGGCCCCCGTCTTCGGCGTCGCCGGAGCGACTACCGTTGCGCGGCCTCTTTCTCGGGAGCCCGAAATTCGAGCCCCTCAAAATCGCCGGAAGTTCTCCACCCTTCAATGAAGGTGAAGAAGGCGACGGGACCATCAGGATAGCCACCACCATTCAAACGCTGGCGCCGTCCCATTGCATGACCCTCGTTGTTATAATAGCCCGGCGTACAGTCGGGATTGTTCAGGGCCGATCGCCTGCCGGTCTCGATCAGCCCGATCCAAGCCTGCTCCGCCGCTTGGGTCACCTCAACCTGCTCGGCGCTGACATCTAAGGCATGGCGGATCACCGCCGTCATCGTCGTCGCCGACTCGCTGAGATTGTGGGTGACGTTGTTGATGAACGCCCCACCTTGCATGATGCTGGCGATAAAGAGGTTGGGGAAACCGTGGACATGCATGCCGTGCATGGTCTGCATTCCGTCCGCCCAGCGTTCGCTCAGAGACTGTCCGCCCCGGCCATAAGTCTCAAAGCCCGACCGCCGGCTCAGATCCGTTCCAAACTCGAAACCCGAGGCAAAGATCAGACAGTCCAGTTCATAGTGGCGCCCAGCCACCCAGGCACCGGTCTCATCGATCCGCTCGACGCCCTGGCCATCCGTGTCGACCAATTGGACGCTTGGGAGATTGAAGGCCTGGAGATATTCATCGTGGAAGCAGGGCCGCTTGCACAGCTGCCGGTACCAGGGCTTGAGATGCTCCGCCGTTTCCTGATCCAAGACGACAGTCTCGACCCGTGAACGGATGTCGTTCATTTTTTCGTCGTCGGCGTCTTCGATGGCACGCTGCAGAAGCTCTAGGGAGAATTCCCCGCCCTTCTCGGTGGCATAGGCCATGGCCCGATCACGATAACGCTTGGAAATGTCTGTCCAGCCGTCCTGGACGTAATCGACATCGGCGAAACCACCGCTTTGGAGTGTTGCGAAATTGACCAGCCACTTGTTCTGCCAGCCGGGCTCCAGGGACGAGAACCACTCGGCATCAATTTCTTGATTGTTCCGCACATCAACGGAAGACGGCGTCCGCTGAAAGACAAAGAGTTCCTTCGAGGACCGGGCAAGGGGCGGGATGCACTGAACCGCCGTGGCGCCGGTTCCGATAATACCAACACGCTTGTCTTTGAGCTTGTCCATCGGCGCGCCTTCCGGCGTGCCGCCCGTATAGGCATAGTCCCAACGGCAGGTGTGGAAAGCGTGTCCTTCGAAACTGAACAGGCCCGGAATACCCGGAAGCTTCGGGCGACTGAGGGGTCCAGTCCCCATACCGACGAACCGTGCCCGGATCGTGTCGCCCCGGTCAGTCTGGATGATCCACCGAGAGGCCGCGTCGTCCCAATCCATGCGCCGGACATTGGTGGAGAAGAGACCGTTTGGATAAAGGTCGAAGGTCTCAGCGATACGCCTGGCATGGGCCAGGATTTCCGGCGCATAGGCATATTTCTTTGTCGGAATGGTTCCCGTTTCTTCAAGCAGCGGCAGATAGATCATGGCGGCCGTATCGCACATCGCGCCGGGATACCGGTTCCAGTACCAAACGCCGCCGAAATCACCGCCGCCTTCGATAATCATGAGGTCATTGATGCCGGCCTGTTTCAGACGGGCGCCAGCGCAAAGACCTGACCAGCCACCGCCGATGAAAGCGACGGTCACATCACGGATGATGGGATCCCGCTCCACCTTCGCCGCGTAGGGATCGTCGACGAGATGCGCGAATTTGCCGGTTGGCTCAATATACTGATTGATACCGTCCGGCCGGATTCTCTTGTCGCGCTCCTGCCGGTAGCGCACGCGCAGGGCCTCACCGTCGAGTTCACGGGTGGATGTGTTGCTCGTGGAGCTCATGACTTTCCGTCGCCTCCGTCGATGTCTCTCCAAGAGCCGGCGGTGTGGAGCACAGCATCCACGCAAGGGCCCTTAGAGCGCACGGGCTCCGGCCCGAAGCCAGAAAACCGCCAAATGCACCAAACCAATGGACTTTAATGAGGCCCATTAATACAGGCTGACACCGCCTCTGGCAATGCTCGCGCGACGATTTTCTAGTGTTGGTCTGCCTGCAGAAAACCGGCAAGACAGGCACCGGCCTCCCGAACCGCCTGATCGACCGGCAGGGCAATCCCGGCATCGATCTGCCGGGCATAATCAGCCGTCAGAATGATGGATATCGTGAACACATGCCGCAACCGGGCGATCAGAGTGTCGACAGGCATGGTCCCAAGCGCGATCAGGGCGCGCTCTTTGATGGCCACGATGCAACTGGGGGAAAAGTCATCAACAAGCTCAACCAAATCGAAGCGGGGATCGGTAACAAGCTGGGCGAGAAAATGGGCGTAGAGGCGGCCGCTCTCCTGCGCGCAGGCCTCAAATAGAGGCCCCACGGCCACTTCCATCAGTGCTCCGATATCATTGCTTTTTTGTGCCGTGTCGAATTCAGCGATACGCGCAAGACGGGCCTCTTCGATGTCACGATACCGGTGCGCGAAAACCTCCCTGATCAGCGCCTCAACGCCGCCGAAATGGTAATGGAGCGCGCTTTCATTGCGGGCCCCTGCGGCGCGGGTGATATCCCGTACGGAGACGGTACCGAGGCCCTTCTCTGCAAAAAGGCGTTCTGCGGCGCGGATGAGAGCCGCTTTGGTGTTTTGGCGCATTTTGTGTTGCATCATTACGATTCCTAATGATACACATTAACTTGTGGTGGCCTGCACGTAAATGAAAAAGAGCAGTCCGGAGGGATAATGGCGCGCGATCCGATTTTCGCACAGGAGAATCAAGCAAATTCTCATGATGCGGAAGACAGCTTAGCCATAGGTCCCGGCGGCACCCCACCCCCCCTTTCGCGGGCGACCAAATTGACCTTTGGGTTCGGCGCCGTCGCGTCAGGTGTGAAAACGGGTGCTTTTGATTTTTTCCTGCTCCTTTTTTATAGCCAGGTCATTGGCCTTGATGCCCGGCTGGTCGGCCTTGCGCTTCTCATCACGCTGGTGTTTGACGCCATAAGCGACCCCATTGTTGGTTATTGGTCCGATAATCTGCGGTCACGCTGGGGGCGGCGTCACCCCTTCATGTATGCAGCGGCCATCCCGGTCACTCTCAGCTTTTTCATGTTATGGAACCCGCCGGAGGGTGCAAGCCAAGACATGCTGTTTTGGTATGTGCTCGGCTTCTCGGTCATCATCCGCACGGCGATTACATTCTATGAGACGCCCAGTATCGCCCTGATGCCAGATCTCACCCCGGACTACAACGAGCGCACGTCCCTTTATGCCCTGCGCTATTTCTTCGGCTGGACAGGCGGCAATGCCCTCGCGGTTTTGATGTTTTTCTTTCTGTTTCCCCTGTACGCGACCGAGACCATTCCCGATGGGCGCTTCAACCCGGATGCCTATGAGCTTTTCGGGATCATTGGTTCAGCATTGATCTTTGTCGCGATCCTTGTGTCCTGTCTTGGGACCCATTCGCGCATCATTCATCTCAAGCCCGCCCCGCCTCCACGGCGCATGACGCTCGGCCTTGTGTTTCGGGAGATTTTCGAGACCCTTGCGGAGCGGTCGTTCATTTCCCTCTTCGTGGCGGCAATTTTTGGCGCCATCGCCAGCGGCCTTGTGAGCGGTCTCTCCTTGTACTTCTTCACCTATTTTTGGGAGTTCACGGATGTTCAGACTGGGCTCATCTTTCTTGGAACCTTCGTCGCTGCCGCCATCGGGCTGATCCTCGCACCCGTTGTGACACGGACAATCGGCAAGAAGCGGGGCGCAATGGTCGTCGGTCTCATCGGCTTTCTCGGTGCGCCAATGCCGATCATGCTGCGCTTGATCGATGTCCTGCCGCCGAATGGGACAGCCTTCACCTTCTGGTTTGTGGTGATCACGAATATCTTGGATGTGGGTCTCATCATCTGCTTCCAGATTCTCTTCAATTCCATGGTCGCCGACCTGGTGGAGCAAAGTGAATTGAAGACGGGACGGCGTTCGGAAGGCGTGTTCAGTGCCTCCGTGACGTTCATCCGCAAATCCGTCCAGGGTTTTGGGGTCATGGCCGCATCCTTCGTATTGGCACTGGCGCAATTCCCCACCGGAGGGGACACCACCCAGGTGCCTGACACGACCATCTGGAGCCTCGGCGCCTATTACGTGCCGACGATCCTGTTCCTCTGGCTCACGATGATTGCGGTGATTTCGACATACCAAATCGACCGTGAAACCCATGAAGAAAATCTGAGGAAGTTACGCGGCGAGTTCTGACGCATTGGTTTGCTGGGCCACATTTGGTGTTATCCGTTATGTCCCCAAAGGCATGACGAGGAAGCACCGCCGCCGGTGCAGAGGCCGGCGCAAAGAGGCCGGTACAGGGAGGGAAGAAGAATGTGGAAATATATTGCCACTGGCTTTGTGGCGCTGCTGTTGGTCGGCGCAGGGTTGGCCTGGATGAATCTCGGAGCAGTCCTTCTGTTCATTGCCGCGAATACGGGCCGCTTTGAGGTCGCTGAGAACAGGCCCGTCGAATGGGATCAGGGACCGGCCGAGGCCGATACACCGCTCACGGAGCGCCCACCCAATATCATCTTCATCCTGGCCGATGATCTCGGCATCAACGACATCTCAACCTTCGGCGGCGGTGTTGCCGGTGGCCGTGTTCCAACCCCGAATATTGACCGGCTGGCGGCCCAGGGCGCCATCTTCACCCAAGCCTATTCCGGCACCGGAACCTGCGCGCCGTCCCGGGCCATGGTGATGACGGGACGCTATCCGACCCGCACGGGCTTTGAGTTCACGCCGACCCCGCCGGGTATGGGGCGGATAATATCCATGCTGTCCAAGGGCCGCTTGGAAGGCTCAGACCTGCCCCCCGTGACATGGAACCGGGAGGCCGAAGAACAGAGGGTTGACTTCCGCGAAATGGGCCTGCCCACGGAGGAGGTGACCATCGCGGAGGTCCTCAAGGGATCAGGCTATCACACCGTCCATATCGGCAAGTGGCATCTGGGCCGGGCCGAGCGGTTCCGTGCCGTCTCTCAGGGCTTTGACGAAAGTCTCCTCATGGCCAGCGGGCTCTTCCTGCCGGTGGATGACCCCAATGTCGTCAATTCCAGACAACCCTTCGACGTGATTGATAAATTCCTGTGGGCCAGTATGCAGTTCGCTGCAGATTTTGACCGTGCTGGCGAAACACCCGTCGAGGACTATTTCAAGCCGGGCGGTTACCTCACTGATTACTGGACAGATGAAGCCCTTGACGTGATCGAGGCCAACCGGAACCGACCATTCTTCCTTTACCTGGCCCATTGGGGTGTGCATACGCCGCTCCAGGCAACGCGGGAGGATTACGACGCCGTGGGCGAGATGGAACCCCACCGCCTCCGGGTCTATGCCGCCATGGTGCGCTCCCTTGATCGCAGCATCGGCCGCGTCATGGACAAACTCGAAGAAGAGGGACTGGCGGAGAACACCATCATCGTCTTCTCCTCAGACAATGGTGGGGCAGGCTATATCGGCCTGCCGGAGGTCAACGCACCCTATCGCGGCTGGAAGATCACCCTGTTCGAAGGTGGCATCCGCGTGCCGATGTTTGTGTCCTGGCCCGCTCGCATCGCGCCGGGAACCCGGGTCGACACGCCCGTCGCACATATTGATGTGATGCCAACGCTTGCGGCGGCTGCAGAGGCCCCCCTGCCACAAGATGTCATTATTGATGGGCGGAACATATTGCCGGCGGCCGTGGGCCAGGGCCCCATCGAGCGCCCCAATGATGCGATCTTCTGGTCAAGCGGTTTTTATAAGGTCGTCCGGGCCGGCGACTGGAAGCTTCAGGTCAATGGCCGCCAACAAAAATCCTGGCTCTTCAACTTGGCAGAGGATCCGACCGAACAGACCAACCTCATTGACAGCCGCCCCGACAAACGCGCGGAGCTGGAGGCCCTCATCGCCGATCATTGGGCCAATGCCCGTGATCCCCTTTATCCGCATACGGTAGAATCGCCGATCCGCATCGATAAGACCGGTGCGGATCCGGACGGTGAGAATGATGAATACATCATCTGGCCGAACTGAAATGGTCGTGGGGCGCTGGCCTTGCCCTTGCCCCAATGACCACCACTACTGCGCTTGCGTTCTGGATCAGGCCAGTCGGAGCGGTCTTGCGGCGTCAGTCTGTTGACATGCGCCGTCACCAAACCGATTGCCGGTCCGGAGGCATCGTCTGAAAACAGATCTCTTTTGTTGAAATGGGGAACACGTATGAAACTCAAGACTGTCCTGACGGCATTCGCCCTTTGTTTCGCCTCCACGGCCATGCCCGCCATCGCCCAAGATGTGGACCGTGAAAAGGCCAAGGAGCAGATGGAAGCTTCTGTCATGGAAGCCATGGACCGGCTGAAACTCACCGACGAGCAGAAGCCGCAATTCGCGGTTATCATGAAAAACAGCGCGGAACAGCGCAAAGAGGTGATGGACCGGTATGGCATCAAGGAAGGCGAAAAGCCCAATCTGGGTCTGCGCCAATTGCGGTCCATGCGCGATGAGATGGAAGGCATCCGTGAGAGCACTTACCAGAAAATGAGCGGTGTGCTGACCGGTGAGCAGCTTGCCGAGTTCCGCAAAATCCAGGACGAAATGCGCGAGGAAATGCGTGCCAGAATGCGGGCGCGGCGCTAGTGTGGCGGGTCAGGAATTCGCCCGCATGATCGGCGGGCTC
>CAYUYV010000133.1:0-13487 GCA_964449455.1 uncultured Alphaproteobacteria bacterium
CTGAAGAACGCCCTGGATCCTCTCGGCCTCATGAATCCAGGGAAGATTCTGTAGCCACATGGACGATCATACCGTGGGACTGGCTTATGCAAAGGCTTCTTCCCAGGTGCCCTTGGTAGATGCCTTGGAATATTCCGTGGCGCGATTTTCGAAGAAATTCGTATGTTCGATGCCGTTCAGCATCTCATCCATCCAGGGCAGTGGGTTGGCACCGGACCCGAAACGGGGCTCCAGGCCGAGCTGACCGAGGCGCCGGTCGCCGATATAGCGGATATAAGCCTTGACCTCATCCGCATTTAGACCATCCACACCGCCCAGCTCGAAGGCAAGGTCGATAAAGGCGTCCTCATGGCCGACAATGGTCTCACAGGCCTCGCCCAACTCCTTTTCGAGGGCCGGCGTGCGAATGTCCGGGTTCTCGTCCAAAAAGGTTCGGAACAGGCGAATGATCGAGTTGGTGTGCAGGGTCTCGTCGCGCACGGACCAGGCCACGATCTGGCCCATACCCTTCATCTTGTTGAAGCGTGGGAAATTCATCAGCACGGCGAAAGAAGCAAAGAGCTGCAGGCCCTCCGTGAACGCCCCGAACACGGCCAGCGTCTTGGCGATGTCCTCTTTGGTCTCGACACCCCATTGCTGCATATAGTCGTATTTATCCTTCATCTGAGCATATTTGAGGAAGGCTTCATACTCCACATCCGGCATGCCAATGGTGTCGAGCAGGTGGCTGTAAGCCGCGATATGAATGGTCTCGATATTGGAGAAGGCGGACAGCATCATGAGCACTTCGGTCGGCTTGAACACCTGAGAATAGTGCTTCATGTAGCAATTATTGACCTCAACATCCGCCTGGACGAAGAAGCGGAAAATCTGGGTCAGGAGGTTGCGCTCCTCCGCTGTCAGCTTGTGGCGCCAGTCCTGCACATCGTCCGCCATCGGCACTTCTTCCGGCAGCCAATGGATGCGCTGCTGGGTCAGCCAGGCCTCATAGGCCCAGGGGTAACGGAACGGCTTGTAGGTGGTGCGGGGCGTGAGAAGGGACATGGGCAATCCGTATAGGGCAATCCGTATGGGGAGGTTATGTGTCTGTCGGTATGAGCGCAGAAAAGCTGTGCGCAGCATGAGCCACACACTCTGATCTGACTGCGCTGAATTGCTGCGCTGCGCCCGCCATGACGGGGTGGGACGGGCCTTGACCCGTCACACATGAGGCAACAAAACGCACAGAGAGGATGGGCCAAGGCCCATCCTACTGGCAAGCCAGACATTCCTCGTAATCGATGCGAGGGGTGCCATCGGTCAGGACCGAGGTGTCGCTGGATATCCCGCCATCGACCGGATCCAAGGGCAAATCTTCCATGCGGTGGAGGGGCAGCGGGGTCACACCCGTTGACCGCAAGCCTTTCGGCACGCTGGGCTGGGGCGCAGCCGAGGCTTCCGCCTTTTCCGCCCGCTGGATGCTCAAGGAGCGGCAGTAATAGAGCGACTTCAGGCCGCGCTTCCAGGCCTGGAAATGGATCTGGTGCAGGTCCCGCTTGTGGACATCAGCCGGCAGGAACACATTTACGGACTGGCCCTGGTCGATCATGGGCGCCCGGTCGGCGGCATGTTCAACCACCCAGCGCTGGTCCAGCTCGAAGGCCGTCTTGAACACGGCCTTGTCGTCATCCGACAGGAACTCAAGATGCTGGACCGAGCCGCCATTGACGGAAATGGACGACCAGACCTCGGCCGTGTCCTTGCCCTTCGAAGCCAGCAGCGCCTTCAGATATTTGTTCCGCACCGTGAAGGAGCCGGACAGGGTCTTGTGGGTGTAGCTGTTGGCCGCAAAAGGCTCAATGCCAGCGCTCGTCCCCCCACAGATGATGGAAATGGATGCAGTGGGCGCAATGGCGGTCTTGTTGGAGAAGCGTTCCTTGATCCCGAAATCAGCCGCATCCGGACACGCACCCCGCTCCTCGGCCAGAACACGGGAAGCCGCGTCCACGCCGTCCCGGATCTGGCGGAACATGGCCCGGTTCCAGGCCTTGGCCAGCGCGCTCTCGAAAGGCGCGTTCTGGGACTGAAGGAAGGCATGGAAGCCCATGACCCCAAGGCCCACGCTGCGCTCGCGCATGGCGGCATAGCGCGCCCGCGCCATAGAATCCGGGGCCCGGTCGATGAAATCCTGGAGCACATTATCGAGGAAGCGCATGACATCCTCAATAAAGCGCGGCTCGTCTTTCCACTCCAGATAGGTCTCCAGATTGAGGGAAGACAGGCAGCACACGGCCGTGCGCATCTCACCGCGATGGTCAAGCCCCGTGGGCAGCGTGATCTCCGCACACAGATTGGAGGTCTTCACGGTCAGGCCTGCCTGTTGGTGATGCTCAGGCAGCGCGCGGTTCACTGTGTCCGTGAACAGAAGATACGGTTCGCCCGTCTCAATCCGCGCCGTGAGGATGCGGATCCAAAGCGCTCGGGCAGACACAGTCTCGCGCACCTCACCAGTCTTGGGGCTGACGAGATCCCAGTCACCGTCCGCGGCCACCGCTTCCATGAAAGCGTCCGGGATCACCACACCATGGTGCAGGTTCAGGGCCTTGCGGTTGGGATCGCCGCCTGTGGGCCGGCGCAGCTCCACAAATTCTTCAATTTCCGGGTGCGACACATCAAGATAGACGGCCGCAGACCCCCGGCGCAGGGTGCCCTGGCTGATGGCCAGCGTCAGGGAATCCATCACGCGAATGAAGGGCACAATGCCGGAGGTCTTGCCGACCCCGCCGACCGTTTCGCCGATGGAGCGTAGATTGCCCCAATAGCTGCCGATGCCGCCGCCCTTCGCCGCAAGCCAAACATTCTCATTCCACAGATCAACAATGCTGCCCAGGCTGTCGTCGGCCTCGTTCAAGAAGCAGGAAATGGGCAAGCCGCGCTGGGTGCCACCATTAGAGAGCACCGGGGTCGCCGGCATGAACCATAGCCGCGAGATATAATCGTAAAGGCGCTGGGCGTGGTCCTTGTCATCGGCGTAGGCCGCGGCGACGCGGGCGAACATGTCCTGAAACCCTTCCCCGGGCATCAGATAGCGGTCTGACAGGGTGGCTCGGCCGAAATCGGTAAGCAGTTCATCGCGGCCGCGATCGACCGTCACGTCGGCAGCGGTCGGGCGGGCGTCCACGGATTGGTCATCCTGGAGTCGAGCGGCGGAAGCACGGCGGGGAAGCGGGATCACGGTCATGGCGATGGCCCATGGGTTTGCGGACACGAGGGCTCATTTCCGGCCCTCAAGGGACGGTTACGGGCTGTCCACCTTCCACCTCGATAACAAGGGGCCAGTGGTTACGGGTCCTGGGATTGCCTGGTGGCCCCAGTCCTTGGGGGCCTGCCGCAGTCGCGACACTAGATATGGTACGCGGCGGTCATCGGGAGTCAAGGCGCCGGACCCCATTTCGGACACATATTGTGCTCACCCAAAAGGATGACCCACTACATCTTGTGCCTCGATGCCGCGGAGCCTAGATATTGTGTCGCCGACCTCAAGATCTTGGGGTCCTGGTCAGAGCACAATGGCTCGGGCAGTCTGGCCTCTCTCGATCCAGCCGGAGGCCCTCAAAATGTGCGGTCGCTACTCCATCACCACGCCGGTTCAGGCCATGGCGGACCTGTTCGGCTTTGACGGCCCTCTGCCGAATCTGGCGCCGCGCTACAATGTCGCGCCGACCCAAGGCGTGCCCATTATTCGCCTGACCCCGTTCGGGCCGAGTAAGGGTATGCGGGAGCTGGGCTTTGTGCGTTGGGGATTGGTGCCTGGCTGGGCCAAGGAGGTGGCCTCGAAGCCCCTGATCAATGCGCGCGGGGAGACCGTGGCCGAGAAGAACGCCTTCAAGTCGGCGTTCCTGCGCCGGCGCTGCCTTGTGCCCGTCGATGGTTTTTATGAATGGCGGCGGGTGGAGGGCGGGAAGCCCGCGCCCCACTATATCCATCCACGCCAGGGCGGGGTCATGGCCTTTGGCGGGATCTGGGAACCCTGGCTGGGCGCGGACGGCTCTGAGATCGAGTCCATGGCCATCGTCACAACGGCCGCGAATCAGACCCTCAAAGACCTGCACCACCGCATGCCCGTGATTCTTGCCCCCAACGATTGGGATCTGTGGCTGAATGGCGAGGTGGCCGAAGCCCTGCCGCTCATTCGTTCGGCGCCGGAAGATCTGCTGACCTTCCACCCCGTATCCAGGGACGTGAACAGCGTGGCCCAGGACACAGCCAGCCTCATCCGACCGCTTGAAGCCACGGACGAAGACAGTTTGGACACGGGCTTGCCTCAAACCGGCCAACTCTCTCTTTTCTAAAGCACACCGCTGGCCGCATGGCCCGTTGAACAACGGCACGAGGCATGGTCCAACGTGAGCCGTTGAGTGATCCGATCCACACCGACCCAAAACGATCCGAAAAGGGGACTTCCATGCTGAAAACCTTTGCCCGCCTGGGCTCCGGCCTTGCCGTTGCTGCCGCCCTCACCACCGCTGCCTGGGCCGGCATGGCCGAGGAAAAGGCCTTTCTGGATAAGAATGCCGAGATTGACGGCGTGACCGTGACCGACACTGGCCTTCAGATCCGCACCCTTAAGGAAGGCACGGGCCGCAACCCCGCTGCCACGGATACGGTGAAGGTCCACTATGTGGGCAGCACCATCGACGGCAATGTTTTTGACAGCTCCTATAAGCGGAACAAGCCGATCGAATTTCCCCTGAACCGCGTCATCGCCGGCTGGACCGAAGGCCTGCAGCTGATGAAGGAAGGCTCCAAGGCCCAGCTCGTGATCCCGGCGGAAATCGCCTATGGCACGCCGGGCCGCTGCGCCCATCCGGAACTGTGCGGCAAGACCCTGATCTTCGATGTTGAGCTGATCGAAGTGAAGTAAGGCCACCCAGGCCTCCTGTTGAGGGTCGGCGTGTTCACGCCGATCCTCTTGAAAGACGCACTCCCCCCCGATGCCGGTCAGCACGGCCCAGGCCGACCCGCAGTAATCGATCCCGCGCCGGGCCGACCCTGGCCCCACGCCGGGCCCTTGCCGCCCTCCCCACCCCCTCGCCAAGCGCTGCCAATGTCTTAAGATGTGGGCGGGACCATGGGGCCTGCCATCGCGCAGCGCGTCGTGGATGGATGGTTTGGTGTCTGGGGAGAGAAAAATGCTGGATTCATCGCGGCTCAAGACGCTTGCGGATGTCGTCCGGAACGGGGCCAAGGACTGGGGAACCACTTCCGCTCTCATCATGGATGATGAGATCGTGACCTACGCACAGCTCGATCACCGGTCGAACAAGGTGGCCAATGGCCTTCTGGACCTGGGCCTTCGGCCCGGCGACCGGGTGGGCTATCTCGGCAAGAATGACATCGCCTATTTCGAAGTGCTGTTCGGCGCCTTCAAGGCATGCAGCGTCATGGTCGGTCTCAACTGGCGTCTCGCCGGGCCGGAAATCGCCTATATCGTCAATGACTCAAAGACCAAGGTGCTCTTTGTGGGTCCGGAATTTGAGGCCCTGATCGAGGAGATCCGCAACGAGATTCCTGGCGTTGAGGCCATCATTGCCCTGAACGGTCCGCGGGGGGCCTGGCCGGGTTTCGAAGCCTGGCGCTTTGCCCAGCGGGATGGCGATCCCCTACTTCCTGCATTTGGCGATGATGATGTCATCCAGCTTTACACCAGCGGCACCACGGGCCACCCGAAAGGCGTTCAGCTCACGAATAATAATTATTTCGCCCTGCTCGATTCCGGCGCGGCGGCCGGCTATGCCAATTGGGACGCGGGCACGGTCAACTTCGTGTGCATGCCCGTCTTCCATGTGGCCGGCGCCAATATCGGCCTCATGGGCCTTGCGCAAGGCTGCGCTAATGTCATCCTCCGGGATGTGGACCCCGGAGTGATCCTGGAACTGATCGAGCGTCACCGCATCAGCAAGATGTTTGTCGTCCCTGCCGTGATCAATTTCCTGCTTCTCCATCCGGCCGCCCGGACCCGGGACCTTTCCAGCCTCGACTTGATCATCTACGGCGCCTCGCCCATCGCGGAGGAGACGATCAAGCAGGCCAAGGAGGTCTTCGGCTGCGACTTCGTTCAGCTTTACGGCATGACGGAGACCTGCGGCGCCGGGACTTATCTGCCCCCGGAGGACCATGATCCGGCCCGAAACCGCTTGCGCTCATGTGGCATCGCCGGGCCGGGCATTGAGGTCAAGCTTGTGGACGGCCAAGGCAACACGGTGGGCACCGGTGAGGTGGGGGAAATCCTCATCAAGGGCGACATGGTCATGAAGGGCTACTGGAACAATCCGGAAGCCACCGGAAAGTCCGTGACGGATGGCTGGATGTACACCGGCGATGCGGGCTACAAGGACGAAGAGGGCTATCTCTTCATCTATGACCGGGTGAAGGACATGATCGTCTCCGGCGGCGAGAACATTTATCCGGCCGAGGTCGAGAATGCTCTCTTTGCCCATCCGGCCGTGGCGGATGCCGCCGTGATCGGCGTTCCGGACGAGAAATGGGGCGAGGCGGTCAAGGCCATCATTGTACTGAAAGAGGGTATGACGGCCACGGAAGACGAAATCCGCGAATTCGCCCGCACCCGGATTGCCGGTTACAAGGTGCCGAAATCTGTGGATTTTGCAGATATCCTGCCGCGCAATCCCTCCGGCAAGGTGCTGCGGCGTGAGCTGCGCGCGCCGTTCTGGACCGATACGGACCGCCAGGTGAACTGATGGCCGATCTCTCCATCAGCCGGCTGATTGCCCTCCAGGCGGAGCGGGATCCACACCGCCCCGCCATCACCCATGACGATGTGACGGTGACCCGGGCAGAGCTTGAGGCGCGTACCAACCGGCTCGCCCGGGCCTTTGCCAATTTCGGCGTACGCCAGGGCGATATGGTGACCATCGGCCTGCCCAATGGCATTGCGTTCTTTGAAGCATCGATTGCCGCCTGGAAATTGGGCGCGATCCCCCAGCCGGTTTCGGCGCGTCTTCCGGCAGCAGAATTCTCAGCCATCGTGGAGCTGGCGAACTCAGCCCTGGTGGTCGGCGGACCGGAGGGGGTGAGCACTGGCAAGCCGCGCATTGGCGGCGATTTCAGGCCGCCCGAGACCATCAGCACGGATCCTTTGCCCGATGCGGTGAGCCCGTATTGGAAGGCGCCAACCTCAGGCGGCAGTACCGGGCGGCCGAAGCTCATCGTGGCGGGAGAGCCTGGGGCCTTTGATCCGGATGGGGAAATTCTCGGGATGGTGCCCGACATGGTGCATCTTGTGCCAGGGCCGCTTTATCACAATGGGCCATTCAGCTTTTCGGCCCGGGGCCTTTTCATGGGCCACCATGTGGTGGTGATGAGCCGGTTCGATGCGGAACGGACCCTGGCGCTGATCGATCAGTATAAGGTCAACTGGCTGATGCTGGTGCCAACCATGATGCAGCGGATCTGGCGCCTCGAACCGGCCGTGCGGGACCGGTATGATCTGTCCTCGGTGCAGATCCTTTGGCATCTGGCGGCTCCCTGCCCGCCCTGGCTCAAAGAGGCCTGGATCGGGTGGCTTGGGGCGGAGCGGATCTGGGAACTTTATGCGGGTACGGAAGCCCAGGGCCGCACCGTTATTTCCGGCGCCGAGTGGCTGGAGCACCGGGGCAGTGTGGGCCGGCCGGTGGGCTGCCGCATCGAGATCTGCGATCCGGAAGGCCATCCCCTGCCCCCGGGCGAGGTGGGCGAGATTTATATGCTCCCGGAGACAGGCCAGGGCAGCACCTATCACTATGTGGGCGCTGAACCGCGGGCGCGCGCTGACGGGTCCGAGAGCCTTGGCGACATGGGGTATCTCGATGCGGACGGCTATCTCTATCTCGCCGACCGGCGCACGGACATGATCCTGTCCGGCGGGGCCAATATCTACCCGGCGGAAGTCGAGGCCGCCATTGACAGCCACCCATCTGTCCGCTCCTCCTGCGTCATTGGTCTGCCCGATGAGGATCTCGGCCAACGAGTCCACGCCATCGTTGACGCGCCTGACCCGGTGACCGCCGAGGAACTGCTGGCCTTCCTGGCCGACAAGCTCGTTCGCTACAAAATCCCGCGCACGGTGGAATTTGTCTCAACCCCCGTACGGGACGACGCAGGAAAAGTGCGGCGCAGCGCATTGCGGGCGGAGCGGTTGGGTGAGGGACAATGAAAAAAAACCTATCACCTTCGCGGTACTATTCGAAACTCCCTCAAAAACGGATAGCATCATATAACTACGGTCGAAATAAATATGCGGTCTAAATTCACACAAAAAATCAAACCGCGCTACTCTTGAAAATTCTCTTCTTCTGCTTGGCCACTTCTAATTTCATCGATATAAACTCTATGTTCTATTCTAAACCGCTCTCGATCTTGTTTAATTGTTCGATCAAGATTGTTAATATATATCATATAAAACGCGAGGGACTTGTCTATCATTGATGCCCTTATTGCACGAAAAAATAATATCTTGAAGAATAATGCTATTCCGAAAACAAAGGGAGCAGCTTGAGCAAAATCAGATCTTTCAGACAGGATAGGCCAAGTCATTTGTATGAGGCCGTATGTAAATAAAAGAACAATTAACCAGCGCGGAAATCCGATTATTTTTGTATCGAGACGGCCTATAACAAGAGAAAAACTTAAACCAACTAACAAACCACTTACAAGACCGAAAAATAAATACCACGGAAAATTGTCACCAGATCCTGAGTAGGATTCAGGGAAAAAAGCAGAAAAAGAAATATCGATCGAAGACCAAAATAATATTGGAACATATAACAAAATTTGCTTCTCGGAAAACTGATATATCACTCCGGGACCAGCAGTATTACTTATCAAAATTAGATAAAGAGCGAAAAACTGGACTGCGGTGGCATTGTTGAATAAATTCACAAAACCTGACAGCCAGACCTGAGTTTCCTTGTTAACTATAGGCTCA
This sequence comes from uncultured Alphaproteobacteria bacterium, assembly GCA_964449455.1. Lineage (GTDB taxonomy): Bacteria > Pseudomonadota > Alphaproteobacteria > JAJFIK01 > JAJFIK01 > CAYUYV01. The sequence goes on from CAYUYV010000133.1 coordinate 8,966, forward strand.
TTGGCCGGCGTCATAGAGAGAGCTTCAATGAATAATAAAGCTGCATACTGCAAAAACCACAAAAGACATAAAAATAACAGAGTCACGCGGAACTGATTTAAAGCTGTCGCAGCACGACTATCATCAGCAATAATATTCGCTGGTTCGGGCTGTGGTATCGTTATGATAAATATCGCCAATACAATTGTATGAAGAGAAAAAGCAATGAACAAGGGATTATTTACAGCGGAATAGAGAAAAGTTTCTTGTCCAACCGTCACTAAATTTTGAAAAGGAATAATCTGCACCAAAGGCACAGAAAAGGCTAGTAAAAGTGACCCAATACGTCGAGGAAAAATATCTGATAATGAGCTTACAAGAAAATGAAACCAACCTGGATCCTGCGGAGATTCTTGCTCGCTCATTTACCTGCCCTCTACATATCACACAGCTAAATCCTACAACCAACAAAACTGTCACTGCCAAGAAAAAAGACAGAACCAACCTACCTTTGACACAACACCAATAATGCCGCCTACAGCCAAACTTACATCGCTCATACTCTTACAATCTCTTCCACAACATTTTGCAAATCAATGCAAATTATGAGCACTCTTTTTCAGATACAACGTTGTTATAGGTGATTGAAATCTAATTGGGTAGGAATTTATGAGATTTGGCAAAGTGTCGCGATAATTCACAGGTCATTCCTGCTGCATGATCGACGTTTCTCCCCAACTCCTCCTCGCCGAGATCAATGTCTTGAGCCAACCTACTACGATATAGTGAAGGTTCATTTTTGATCGGACCCGCAATAGATGTCGGTAAAGAGCATTACCTGGCCGCTTTCGGCGGGTGTGAGGCAAGCCACAAATGACGGCAGGAGCTACGAACAATGACCAACCCAATCGAAGTCGACTATCTCGTCATTGGTGCCGGGGCCTGTGGGCTTGCGTTTGTGGACACGCTCGTCGCAGAAAACCCGGATGTGACCGTGGCGATGGTGGATATGCGGGCGCAGCCGGGGGGGCATTGGAATGACGCCTATCGGTTTGTCCGGCTGCACCAGCCCTCGGCGTTTTATGGCGTTGACTCCATGGATCTTGGGCGCGGGGCCATCGAGACCACGGGGCTGAATGCGGGACTTGCAGAGCTCGCGACCGCCGCGGAAATTTGCGCCTATTTCGAGCAGGTCATGGCGCAGGTCCTGCTGCCCACGGGGCGCGTCCATTTCTTGCCCAAGCACCGCTATCTGGGCGATGGCACAGCCTTGTGCCTGCTGACCGGCGCGGTGAAACCCATCCGCGTCCGGAAAAAAATTGTCGATGCGACCCTGATTGGCGGCTCGATCCCATCCAAGCATGTTCCCGGCTATCATATTGCCCCCGGTGTGCGCCATATGCCGGTGAACGGCCTTGTGGACATCGACACGCCGCCCCAGGGCTATGTGATCATCGGTGCCGGCAAGACCGGCATGGACGCCTGCCTCTGGCTCATGCAGCAGGGCATCGATCCGGACATCATCCATTGGGTCAAACCCCAGGACAGTTGGCTGCTTGACCGCGCTCAGCTTCAGTCGGCGGATGTATTCTTCGAGACCATCATCGGCTCCCTGGCGGACCAGATGGAAACCATCGCCGCCGCGCCAACCATGGACGCCCTGTTTGCGCAATTGGAGGAGAAGGGCCTGCTCTTCCGGATCGACCAAGACGTTCAGCCAACGGCCTATCGCTGCGCCACGATCACAAAGGCCGAGCTTGAAGCCCTGCGCCGCATTCGCAATGTCATCCGCATGGGCCGGATCCAGGCAATCGAACCGGGCCGCATGGTCATGGACAAGGGCGACGTGCCGACCAAGGGCGACATCGTCTATGTGGATTGCAGCGCCAAGGGTATTGGATCGGACGCGCCGCAGCCCATTTTCGAGGACGGCCTCATCCGTCTCCAGACCGTGCGTACCTGCCAGCCGACCTTCAGCATGGCGCTGATCGGCTTCCTCGAAGCCCATCATGAAGATGATGCCTACAAGAACAAACTTTGCACGCCGGTCCCCATCCCCCATCGCCCGGTTGACTGGCTGAGCATGCATATTTCCAGCGGCACAAATGCCTTCCACTGGCTGAGCGATGCTCCGCTAACGGAGTGGATCTCGAAGACACGGCTCAATGCGAGCAGAGCCATGATGAAACCGGAAAGCGCACTGACCCCGGTCCAGCTTGCCCTGCGCACCCGGCTGCAATCCGCCATGCCAGACGCCCTCGCCAACGCGATGCGGCTCATGCAATGAGTGAACAGGCGAGGCATTCACGGCGCCGGATATCACGCCGGCTAGCCTGAATTACTCCGCCGGGATCGTATCCCGCACGAAGGCATTGCCCCGCTGGGCGGTCATGGTGAAGGTCATGCCTGTGATGCGCCACGCGTCGTCCATGCGCTCGAAAGTGTGGGTGTAATTGCCCCAAACCTCCCACATGGGCTCGCCGCCATTCTCGGGCCGGGCCCCTTCTTCCAGGCGGTTCCAGGCATAGCCAGTGCTGTGCATTACGGCAGCGTTTTTGTCCGTAAACGACACCCGGTGATTGCCGCGCAGATGAAAGCTGGTCTTGGAGGGTTTAAGATTGCCTGCCCAGGTCTCAACAAGCGCGTCCGCCGGAACGGTTGCTGGCTCACCGCCCGCAAGGGAGGTGAAATCCACGGCAATCTGATCGGTGAACAGGGCCCGCGCCGCCGTCCAGTCCTTGGCGTCGACGGCCGCATCCAGGGCATCGGCAACCCGGATCATCTCCTGCACATCGGCCACTGTCTTTCGGGTGACCGGCGCGCCGCCATCAAAGGGCAATTGCGCCTGCACCATCACGGGAACAAGGACCAAGCCCGCAGCCAGAACACAGGTTTTCACACACGACCGAAGCGTCATCACAAATCCCCCAACCCGATTGGACAGGACATCCCACATCTGCGCAGCCCGCCAGCACGCGGCGCGGGAGATACAAATACGTCCCCGGATCATATCCGGGGACGGCCGTGCGGTCTCGAAAAGAGCCGGAATAAAACACGAATTCTTGGGCACGAATTCAGGGGCGCGAATTCCAAGACCCGAATTCAGGGGCGCGAATTCCAAGGCCCGAATTCAGGGGCCAGATCAGCCCAGGACGAGGTTGACCGCGGAGGTGCGGCCCTGACGGTCCGTCTCCAGGTCATAGGTGATGCGCTGCCCATCGGCCGGGTGCGGAATGTTGGACCGCTCGACCGCGCTGATGTGCACGAAAACGTCCTTGCCCCCTTCATCCGGCTGGATGAAGCCGTAGCCCTTTTGGGCGTTGAACCATTTTACGGTACCGTTCGCCATAGTCTAAGTCTCCTGAGAAGCAGTGTCGTGGCGAACCGTTGCGCGGCGAAACGCAAGGTCCGGAGTTTCCAGCGGCCCGAGACCGGGCTTTATGCCGGACCAACAGGGCCGGTCCGATGGACCGGTCCCTGGTGGTGGAAGATCCGCCGGCCCTGAGGCAAAAACATGGCTGTCACGCCCGTAAGGGGCGCACACGGACCATTGGCCTGTCCAGGGTGTCTGGGGCGGAAATGGGGGGATAAGGGTTCCGCGGCGGCGGAAGGGCCGCGCCGGCGAGCGGAAGGGCGGTTGCGTAAAGGTCACGAAAGTCAGGTCCTTAAAGGCTCCCCGGGGATCAAAAAAAAGCCCGGTATCGGAAGGTCGCGAAAGTCCGCATAGAAATTTTCAGGAGCCTCGTTTTACCTTGTCCCCAACAGGCCTGCGGCTTACCGCGTCTGTTGGTGTAGGATGAAATCGGCAATCGCCAATTTGATATCTCAGGACCTGTGCAAATGGCCTTTCAACCAATGTCAGTTCGCCCTTTTTTCAAAACAGATCGTCCGTCAAACGCGACTTTCTGTCAAGCTCTCGCGTAAAGCGCGGGTTTTGTCATCGCCGCCAACGGGATACATCCCTCGCGTCTGTCTTGTGCGTCGCGGGGCCTGCGACCGCTCATCACCAACACGAGATTTTGGGACAAGACCATGCAATATCTGCACACCATGATCCGCATCAGCAATCTGGAGGAGTCGCTCGACTTCTTCACCGCCAAACTCGGTCTTGTGGAGGTCAACCGCTACGAAAGCGAAAAGGGACGCTTCACGTTGATCTTCCTGGCGGCACCCGATGACGTGGATCTCGCCCGGGAGCGCAAGGCGCCCATGCTGGAATTGACCTATAACTGGGATCCGGAAGCCTATTCCGGTGGGCGCAATTTCGGGCATCTCGCGTTCCGGGTCCCGGACATTTACGGGCTGTGCCAAAGACTGATGGACGCGGGCGTGACCATCAACCGCCCACCGCGAGACGGGCATATGGCCTTTGTGCGCTCGCCCGATGGCATTTCCATCGAACTGCTCCAGGCCGGCCAGCCTTTGGCGGCCCAGGAACCTTGGGCTTCCATGGAGAACACGGGCACCTGGTGAGGGCGTCGGTCTCCATTTATGGAACTCGCCGCTTGTGGAAGACTCGTGTGGCGGGTCAGGCATTCGCCCG
>CAYUYV010000134.1:0-13481 GCA_964449455.1 uncultured Alphaproteobacteria bacterium
CTAGAGCCTGCCGTCGGCCGCGCGTTCGGCCCGAGCGCCTTCAAGCCATTCCTGCATGGGATCAAGCGTCCAGACCGCGTCGCAATAGGCCTGCTCATCCGGCGTAAGTGCGACGCCGTAACTGCGGAACCGCGACACAACCGGCGCATACATGGCATCGGCGGCCGTGAAGGCACCGAACAGGAACGGGCCCTCGGCGTTATGGGCGGCAAGGGCCTTGGACCAGAGCGTCTTGATGCGCGCAATATCCGCTTCAACCTGCGGTGTCACGTCGGCGCTCAATCCGGTTTCGGCAAAAGCCATGGGCAGGGCGAGGCGCAGGGCCGGGAAGCCGCCATGCATTTCCGTCGCGACACAGCGCGCCCAGGCCCTCCGGGCCGGGTCATTGGGCCACAGACCGGCCTCTGGTTTGCGGTCGTTGAGATATTCAAGAATGGCGAGGGATTCCCAGATCACCTGCCCGCCGGTTTTCAATGCCGGAACAAGGCCGGTGGGGGAATGCTCACGGATGGCCGCTTGCGTTTCGGCCCTGTCCAGACGAATGAGGATCTCTTCGAAAGCGAACCCGCCCATTTTGAGGGCAAGCCACGGCCTCAAGGACCAGGATGAGAGGTTCTTGTCACCGATAACCAGTGTGAAATCAGAGCCTTGGATCATGGGTACCCTTTCGAATGGCTGGTCCCGAAGGACGCGCATGGTGGACCGATCCGGCATGGCCTAGAGTCCGGTCAAACCAAAATGAACAGACGGTATGAAAGGCATTGCTGTGCTCGACTGCTTTACGACAACGGCCGACGAGCCGTCGACCGCTATTGATCTTGTTTCCGCAGACTGTTTTGTGGCTTGGCGCGCTGAACAGGATGCGCGTGTTGCGTCCTGGGTCGAGACCAACGAGTTTCGTGGTCAGGCAGGACGCCTTCTGGCCGTCCCCGACGCCGCGGGAGAGGTCGAGCGCGTTGTGTTCGGTCTTGGCGCCAGTGAAGACCGGCTGATGACTGCGGAGCTGCCGGGCGTGCTGCGAAAGGGCGTGTACCACGTGGCCCGGGCGCTGCCCGATCAGTCCGCCTTTGACGTCATGATGGCCTGGGCCCTGGGCAGTTACCGGTTTGATGCCTACAAATCCGGCACACCGTCCGATCTGCCGCGTCTTCGGGTGCCTCAGGATGCTCCTGTTCACGAGGTCAGCCGCATCGTGGAAGGCCTGTATCTCGCCCGCGATCTTGTGAACACTCCGGCGAATGATATGGGGCCTGCGGAGCTTGAGCGGGCCGTCATGGATCTGGGGCGCCGGCATGGGGCCCAGGTCCAGACCATTGTGGGCGATGCGCTCCTGGAGCGGAATTTTCGACTCATCCATGCCGTGGGCCGCGCCTCGTCCCGCGCGCCGCGTCTGCTTGATCTCACATGGGGGCCGGTTGATGGGCCTCTGGTAACGCTGGTCGGCAAGGGAGTGTGTTTTGACAGCGGTGGACTGAACATCAAGCCGGCGAGCGGCATGGAGCTGATGAAGAAGGATATGGGCGGCGCGGCCAGCGTGCTGGGTCTTGCCCATATGATCATGGCGCTCGGTCTGCCCATCCGTTTGCGCGTGTTGATCCCAGCTGTGGAGAATGCCATTGGCAGCAATGCTTTCCGGCCTGGCGATGTCTATCGTGCGCGCAACGGCTCCACGGTCGAAATCGGCAATACGGATGCGGAGGGCCGGCTCGTTCTGGCCGATGCCATGTCGCTCGGCGATGAGGATTCGCCGGATCTCATGGTGGTGATGGCAACGCTTACCGGGGCGGCGCGGGTTGCTCTGGGGCCGGAGATTGTGCCCTTCTATACCCCCGACGACCGGTTGGCGGCCGAGATGGCGCAGACGTCAATGGCCACCCAGGATTCGGTCTGGCGCATGCCACTCCACGCGCCTTACATGAAGCTGCTGGAGAGCCGGGTGGCCGATGTGAGCCATATCAGCCAGGGCCAGTTTGCCGGGTCCATTACGGCCGCATTGTTCCTGAGCCGCTTTGTGAAGAAGGCCTCGTCCTGGGTCCATTTCGATCTTTATGCCTGGAATGCCCAGGCCCGTCCGGGCCGCCCCATTGGCGGAGAGGCCCAAGCCATCCGGGCATTGTTCCGCCTGCTGAAGCAGCGTTATACCGCCACCGGTGCGACCTGTCCGGAGCCGGAGGGTGGCGACCAGACCACTCCATCCTGGCCAGCGGGGTGAGCCCAATGTCCTGCGACGATCGCGACCCCCGCGTGACGCCGGCCCGGCCGGACCTGGCCGCCCGGTTTCTTGAGGGCAAGGTCGAAGCGACGGCGTTCGTGGACGGCCATCGTGCCCAGATTGTGGCGGCGAGTGCCCCGGTGCGCCGGAAACCGGGGCCGGACCAGCGGCTCGACACCCAATTGCTGTTTGGCGAAACGGTAAAGATCTATGACCAGCGGGATGGTTGGGCCTGGGTCCAGGCGGATGGGGACGGCTATGTGGGCTATGTTCCAACCGGGGCCTTGTCCGGCAGCCTTGCGCCCGCCACGGCGACCGTCTGTGTCTTGCGCAGTTTCGTCTTCCCCGAACCGGATCTCAAAACACCGCCGCTTGAAGCTCTCAGCCTGACGGCTGGCGTGCGGGTGACCCATGCGTGCGGTCTGTTCAGCGCCATTGCCCGCGGTGATGACTCCCGGTGGGGCTATGTGTTCACGGATCATCTGGCCGTGCCGAGCCATGTGGCGTCTGACTTTGTGGCGGAAGCGGAACGGTTTGTCGGTGTGCCCTATTTGTGGGGCGGCAAGGACAGTCTGGGTCTTGATTGTTCTGGCCTTGTGCAGGTTGCCCTGGCCCGCACTGGGGTTGAGGCGCCCCGCGACAGCGACATGCAGGAGGCAGCCCTGGGCGAGGCCGTTGCGGTGGATCTGCCGCGTCCGCAGGGGTTGGAGCGCGGCGATCTTGTGTTCTGGAAAGGTCATGTGGGCATCATGGTGGACGGCACCCGCATGCTGCACGCCAACGCAACCCATATGGCTGTGACCATCAATGATCTGGACGCCTTCGCCGCCCATGTCGCGCCCAGCGCAGGTCCGATCACCAGTGTGAGACGGTTCGCCAAGCCCTGAGGCGGGTTTATCCCAAAAGCTCCACCAGAGCGTTTTGAGCGGAGATATGTCCGGTTTTGCGGCTCGAAACCGCGACAAATCATAAGACAAGCCCTTTCAATGCCCCGGAATTCATTGAAAGGGTTCCAGAAACAAGTCTGGGCAGTTGGTCCGGACCAAATGTCTCTGGATCGCTTCGCGACGCTCCCAGCGACGCGTAAGCCTGGCTCAATGCCTGTTGTGTCAGGTGCGCCCGACGGATGTGCGCAGCGACAAGGCCGATGTGATCAAATCTCGCGCATAGTCCGTCTGCGGCGCAGTGAAAATGTCGCCAGCCGGGCCAGCCTCCACGATCCGGCCGTGGCGCATGACCAGGACATCGTCGGCGAGGGCGCGCACCACACCAAGGTCGTGACTGATAAAGAGATAGGCCAAGCCGTGCTTAATCTGAAGGTCAATCAGCAGATCGATGATCTGGGTTTGGACGGAACGGTCGAGGGCGCTGGTCGGCTCATCCAGGATCACGACCCGCGGTTTCAAGATCATGGCGCGGGCAATGGCAATGCGTTGGCGCTGGCCGCCGGAAAACTCATGGGGATACCGGTCCATGGCATCCTGGGGCAGGCCCACATCCACTAAAATGTCCGCAATTGCGGCTCGCCGGTCTTCAGGTTTTTTCATCAGCCCATGGACGTCCAGCCCCTCACCGATAATGCCGGCGACGGATAATCGGGGGCTTAAGGCGCCGAACGGGTCCTGAAATACAATCTGGAGGTCCCGGCGTTTGGGCCGCAGGGCCGACGCCGACAAATCCTGGATTGGCGTACCGTCCAGGCGGACCGCGCCGGCCGTTGGGCGTTCAAGGCGCAGCAGCGCCATGGCCAGAGTGGTCTTGCCCGAGCCCGACTCCCCGACAACGGCAAGGGTGCGGCCGGGCTTGAGGCCGAGGCAAACCGTGTCAACGGCTTTCACCACATCTGTCCGCCGTCTGAGCAGCCCCTTTCGGACCGCGAAATGAACGCTGAGATCTTGGGCTTCCAGCACGGGGGGGCTGTCCGGCGCAGGTCGGTGCGCCATGGGAGGCGGATCAGCGTCAATCAGCATACGGGTGTAAGCATGTTGCGGTGCCTCGAACAGGGTTTCGCACGCGCCCGTTTCGACAATTCTCCCGTCCTTCATCACGCAGACCCGGTCTGCCATGTGTCGCACCACACCCAGGTCATGGGTGATCAGCATCAGCCCCATCCCCGTTTCAGTCTTAAGATCCTTGAGCAGGTCAAGGATCTGGGCCTGGACCGTCACATCAAGGGCGGTGGTCGGTTCGTCCGCCACCAGAAGATCAGGACCATTGGCGAGGGCCATGGCGATCATGACCCGCTGGCGCTGCCCTCCCGAAAGCTGATGGGGCAGGGCATCAAGTCGGCCAGCGAGGGCCTCCAGGCCAACGCGCTTCATGAGATCGACCACTCGCGTATTGGCATCCTGGCGCGAGAGTTTTTGGTGAATGCGGAGTGGTTCCCCGATCTGCCGGCCAATCCCATGCAGTGGATTGAGCGCTGTCATGGGTTCTTGGAAGATCATGCCAATACGCGCGCCCCGGAGGCGGCGTAACGCTTCATCATCCGCATCACGATAATCCTGCCCCTGAAAGGCGATATGCCGCGCCTGAACTCGGGCGGAGGCAGGCAGGAGACCGGACAGGGCCAGTGCCACGGTCGATTTGCCAGAACCGCTTTCGCCAACCAGCGCCAGAGTTTCCCCAGGCGCCATGGTCAGCGAAACCTGATCGACGGCGCGGACGCCCGCCCCGCCACCGCGAAAGGTGACACTCAAATCCGCCACATCGAGAAGCCGGGCCGCGTTCATCGGACAGGCTCCCCGGTTTTTCGCGGATCAAAGGCGTCCCGTGCGGCTTCCCCGATAAAGACCAAGAGGGAGAGCATGGCGCCGAGCACCACAAAGGCCGTCACGCCGAGCCAGGGGGCCTGGAGATTGGTCTTGCCTTGGCGGGCCAGCTCGCCGAGGGAGGCTGATCCCGGCGGCAGGCCAAAGCCGAGAAAGTCGAGGCTCGACAGGGTGGTCACGGCGGCGGAGAGGAGGAACGGCAGGAAGGTGATCGTGGCCACCATGGCATTGGGCAGGATATGACGGGCCATGATGGTGACATGACCGACGCCAAGGGCCCGGGCGGCGCGCACATAGTCGAAATTTCGGCCCCGGAGAAATTCGGCACGAACCACCCCCACAAGGGCGACCCAACTGAACAAGGCCAAGGCGCCAAGCAGCATCCAGAATCCCGGCTCTAGCACGGCGGCCAGAATGATGAGCACGTAAAGGGCGGGGATGCTGTTCCAGATCTCGATTATCCGCTGGAAGATGAGATCAGTCCAGCCGCCGAAATAGCCCTGGACAGCCCCCGCCGCGACACCAATGACCGCGGAAATGCCTGTGAGGGCCAGGGCAAAGAGGACCGAGGTGCGAAACCCATAGATGATCCGGGCGAGGACATCGCGCTGATTGTCGTCCGTGCCCAACAGGTGATGGAAACTGGGCGGCGAGGGGGCAGGCGCATTCATCCGATAATCGCGCGTGTCGTAGCGATAGGGAATCGGCGGCCAGAGCATCCACCCGCCCTTGTCGTGGATCAGGTCCTGGACCGCGGGGTCGCGATAGATGGCTTCGCGGGGAAAAGTGCCGCCGAACCGGGTCTCGGGATACGCGATGAGCACGGGGCTGAGCAGGGATCCCTCGTAATAGACAAGCAGCGGCCGGTCATTGGCGATGAATTCAGCCGCCAGAGACAATGCGACCAGGATCAGGAAGAGGCGCAAGGACCAAAAGCCCCGGCGATTGGCTTTGAAATTGTGCCAGCGGCGGGCATTGATCGGCGAGAGGTTCAGGCGGGGAAAATGCGCCATGGCTCAGGCTCCCCGGGCTTCAAAGTCGATCCGCGGGTCGATCACCATATAGGTCAGGTCACTGATCAGCGTGATGACCAGTCCGATCAGGGCGTAGATGTAAAGCGTGGCAAAGACCACCGCATAATCGCGAGACAGGATCGATTCGAAGGCGAGAAGGCCCATGCCGTCCAGATTGAAGATCGTCTCGATCAGCAGGGAGCCGGTGAAAAACACGGAAACAAAGGCCCCGGGAAACCCTGAAATGACGATCAACATGGCATTGCGGAACACATGGCCATAAAGAACGCCCTGTTCCGTCAGGCCCTTGGCCCGGGCGGTCACCACATATTGCTTGCCGATCTCGTCGAGAAAGGAGTTTTTCGTCAGTAGGGTGATGGTTGCGAAGCCGCCAATAACGAGAGATGTAAGCGGCAGGGCCAGGTGCCAGAAATAATCCAGGATCCGCCGCCACAAGGCAAAGCTCTCCCAGCCATCCGAGGCAAGGCCGCGCAAGGGAAAAAGCTGGAAGAACGACCCGCCGGCAAACAGCACGATCAACAACACGGCGAAGAGAAAGGCCGGGATTGCATAGCCCAGCACAATCACGGCACTCGACCAGACATCGAAGGGGCTGCCGTCCTGGACGGCCTTGCGGATGCCGAGCGGGATCGATACCAGATAGATGATGAGCACGGTCCAAACCCCAAGCCCGATCGAGACGGGCAATTTCTCCGCCAGAAGATCAATGACCGCCACATCCCGGAAATAGCTGTCTCCGAAATCAAAGCGCAGATAGTCCCAGATGAGCTGGGCGAGGCGCACATGGACCGGCTTGTCGAAGCCGAACCGGGCTTCGAGTTCCGCAATGAGTTCTGGATCAAGGCCCTGCCCGCCGCGATAGCCTGTGTCGCCACCGCCACTCTCACCGGCACCGCCCAGGCGTGAGCCCACTGCATCAGGCCCGCCGCTCAGGCGGTTGATGACTTCTTCGACCGGCCCTCCGGGCGCGAACTGGACCACGGTGAAGCTGACAAGCAGGATCCCGATCAGGGTGGGAACCATCAGGATCAATCGGCGCAGGATGTAAGCCGCCATGGAGTGGTCCGTCCATTGAAGAAAAAGGGCCGCGCGGCCCTTCGGCGCGCAGCCCCCCACATGTTCGAGACGTCAAGTGGCGTCCGGGTTCCCTCGGCGAGCCTTATTGGTCTGCCTGTGCCGCCGGCATCTCTATTGGCGTGTCCGCCTGCTGACGCATATACGCGATGATGTTTGCGCGGTCTTTCTCGCGGTTCAAGCCGGCAAAGGCCATCTTTGTGCCAGGCGCCCACTGGGCCGGATTTTCCAGATAGCCATTCATCTTCTCATAAGTCCAAACACCATCAAGGCCGTTGAGCGTGTTGGAATAGTTGAACCCGTCGACGGAGGCGATGTCGCGGCCCAGAACATTCCAAAGGCCAGGTCCGGTCTGGTTCGCGCCGCCCTTGCTGAAGTTGTGGCAGGAGAGGCAGCGCTTGGCGACCCGCTCGCCCGCGTCAACATTTGCGGTCAGGAGAAGAGAGGCGAAATCCACTTGCGGCTCTTCCGGCGTGTTCGCGTCTTCGTTGTCTGCCGGTGTCTCCGGCACGTCAATCTTGTAGCCGCCATCCACATAGGACGGCTCATAGTAGAACAGCGACCCGACCTCACGCAGGACCATCACGGCCAGAATTGAGGCCAGGAGTGCGCCCCAGACCTTGTTCCACTCGAAAAAATCCATCTTCCCACTCCTGTGCGCTCGAATGCCTGTCACCCTGGTTTGCCGCTGAAGGGCAAGGCCTGCGGTGCTGTTCAATGACGCGATCGCAAACCTTCGGCCAGGATTTCGCCCGCAACTTAATTCCAGCATGGCCCACTCGCAAGCGCAGCATTTCCGCCTTGCCATGGGGTCGATTGCGGCAAGGTGTGGCCCGCTGGACCTTGACCCGGCGGTCCGGCGCAGGCTGTTGTCGAGGATCGGAAAAGAGCACCCCCGAGGCGCAAGACAAGAAGGACGTTCCATGGCGACCCTGGTGATTGTTCCGGCCCGCATGGCCTCGACCCGGCTGCCCGGCAAGCCGCTTGCCGACATTGCCGGCAAGCCCATGATCGTGCGGGTTTGGGAGCGGGCCCGGGAGGCCGATGTGGGCCCCGTGGTGGTGGCCGCAGCGGAACCGGACATCGCCGCGGCGGTTCGCGATTGCGGCGGTGACGCCGTGCTGACTGATCCGAACCTGCCCTCCGGCTCTGACCGGGTTCACGCGGCGGTGGGGCAAGTCGACCCGGAGGGGCGCTGCGACACGATCGTCAATCTGCAAGGGGATCTTCCGACTCTGGCGCCGGAGGCCGTGCGCGCGGCGGCGGCAACGCTGACCACTGAAACAACGGCCGCTGATGAGGGGTTTGCCATAGCGACCCTGGCCAGCCCGATCACGGATATGCGGGAGCGGGACGATCCCAGCGTGGTCAAGGTGATCCTGTCCCTGGCGGAAGGGGCCAATCGGGGCCGGGCGCTTTACTTCACGCGGGCCACGGCGCCCCATGGCGAGGGGCCGCTTTACCATCATATCGGTCTTTATGCGTTCCGGCGTTCGGCCCTGGATCGCTTTGTCACCCTGCCGCCGTCTCCCTTGGAGCGTCGGGAGCGTCTGGAGCAGTTGCGGGCCCTGGAAGACGGCATGGCCATCGGTGTGGCCCTTGTCGATCATGTTCCTTTCGGCGTCGACACGCCCGAGGATCTGGAGCGGGCCCGCGCCCATTTCAGGGGCGAGGAACCACCGGTCGCAGCCGCAGCGAGGATGGCGTTATGACGGTCATGCGAGAGGCACGGGACGGTGCGCCCCGGATCGTTTTTCAAGGGGAGCCCGGGGCCTATTCCCATCTCGCGGCGCAGAAGTTCTTTCCGGACCATGAGGCGGTGCCCTGCGCGACCTTTGAGGATGCCTTCCAGGCCATCGAGGACGGCCGCGCCGCACTCGGCATGATCCCGGTGGAAAACTCCCTGGCCGGACGGGTGGCCGACATTCACCATCTTTTGCCCGAGGCCGAAGTGTTCGCCATTGGCGAGCGGTTTCTGCCCATCCGGCACCAGCTTTTGGCCTGTCCCGGTGCCACGCTGGAGACGGTCAAGACCGCGCTCAGCCATGTGATGGCCCTTGGCCAATGCCGTCAGACCTTGCGACGGCTTGGCATCCAGGCCGAGGTGGCCGCGGACACGGCGGGTGCGGCCCGTCAGATTGCGGAAAAAGGGGACCTGAGCGTTGCCGCTGTGGCCTCCAGTCTTGCTGCTGAGATCCACGGGCTCCAGATCCTGAAGCCCGATATTGAGGACGCAGCCCACAACACGACCCGGTTCCTGGTGTTGGCGGGAGAGCGGGGCGATGCGCCGCGCTCGGCCGGTCCGGTCATCACAAGTTTCCTGTTCCGGGTTCGGAATGTGCCGGCGTCGCTTTACAAGGCCATGGGTGGGTTTGCGACCAATGGCGTCAATATGACCAAGCTTGAAAGCTACCAGCTCGACGGATCCTTCCGGGCAACTCAGTTCTTTGCTGATATTGAGGGGCATCCGGATGACCGTCCTGTGCGCCTCGCGCTCGAAGAGCTTGCCTTCTTCTCCTCTCATATGCGGGTGATCGGCGTTTATCCAGCCGATGACTATCGGCGGATGGTGGATCAGGCCTCCCTTGATCCGGGTCCGCGCCGGCCCGCTCCTGGCCTGTGAACAACAAGGGCGCGCTATGGCAGAAGCCAGTGATCCGACCCAACTGCTCCGCCGTCTGATCGGGGCCCCAAGTGTCACGCCGGAAGATGCGGGCGCCCTTGATATCGTGGAAGGGGCGGCGAGGGCATTGGGGTTTGAGACCGTCCGCCTGCCCTTTGGTGGACCAGGCCGTCCGACCATTGACAATCTTTATGCCCGGCGCGGGCGAGCCGGGCCATGCCTTGCTTTTGCGGGGCATACGGATGTGGTCCCGCCTGGCGAGACGCAGGCCTGGCGGCATGACCCCTTTGGCGCCGTTGTGGAGGAGGGGACCCTGTTTGGCCGCGGCGCGGTGGACATGAAGGGGGCTATTGCCTGTTTCCTCGCCGCGGTCGCCCGCACAGGCGCTGCCATGCCCGCGGACCCCAGTGTTTCTTCCACTATTGGCGTTTCTTCCACTATTGGGGCTTCTTCCACTCGTGGGGGGCCGTCCGATTTGGAGGGGCCGGATCTGGCGCTCATCATCACCGGTGATGAAGAAGGCAAGGCTCAGGATGGCACCGTGCGTATGGTCGAGTGGCTCAAGGCGAAAGGTGAGCGGATCGACCATTGTCTGGTGGGTGAGCCGACCAATCCGTCCGTCCTCGGTGACATGATCAAGATCGGACGGCGTGGCAGTCTCAATGTCACTTTGACCTCGACGGGACGCCAGGGCCATATCGCCTATCCGCATCTGGCCGACAATCCCATCCCGTCCCTGGTCAAGGTCCTGGATCGATTGATCGACTGGCATCTCGACGACGGCACGCCGCATTTCCAGCCCTCAAGTCTCCAGGTCGCGACGGTGGATGTGGGCAATCCGGCGGCCAATGTCATTCCGGGTGTCGCAACGGCCCGGTTCAATATCCGGTTCAATGATCTGCATACGGCTGCAGGCTTGACTGACCGGATCAAGGCCATTGTGAATGAAGCGGGGGAGGGGCGCGTCACCCTTGAGGCCTATTCCAATGCCGAGGCCTTTGTTACGGCGCCCGGCCCATTCACGGATTTGATTGCTGAAGCGGTCGCTGCCGAGACGGGACGCACTCCGGATCTCTCCACCACCGGCGGCACCTCTGATGCCCGGTTCCTCAAGGATCTGTGTCCCGTGGTGGAGTTCGGCCTTGTGGGCCAGACCATGCACAAAGTGGATGAACAGGTGCCCCTTGCCGACCTTGAGGCCCTGACACGGGTCTATGGTCGCATCATCAGCCAATACGGTCCGATGGTCAGCCGGCAGCGCTCGCCATGATGCCCGCACGACCCCAGTTCGATGACCTGAGTTCGATGACCTCAATTCGATTCCGGACCTTATACATGGCCTGTCAAACTGGCTTTGGGACAGCCCTGAAGATCATTCGCCCTTGGTCCCCTTAACGCCATCTTCGCTTGATGCTCTCTAAGAGTAACGCGGGATCGCGCATCATTGGGTAGGATAAGAATGGCTTATCCGGTCGTTGTTGACGTCATTTGGGACGATGAGGCGCAAGTCTATAGTGCGCATAGTGACGATGTGCCTGGCTTGGTCGCCGAATGCGTTTCATTTGAGGGCTTGGTGAGCAAGGTTGAAGCTCTCATTCCTGAATTGATTAAACTGAACGGCTTGCGTGATTGCTATGCGGCTTCAGAACTCACCGTGTCTTTCATGGCCAAGCGACAGGAGCGAATCCACCTGTCCCAATAAAAGACGCAGTCGCTGTGAATAATTTTACGAAACAGTTGAAAGAGATACTTCTGGACAAGCGCTGTAAGTTCCACAAATAATTTCCACAGACAAGGTCGAGGCGATCACGAAATCTGGTTCAGCCCTATCACGCGCACTTATTTTCCAGTGGACAGCTGCATCAAGTCTCGCCACACCGCGAACGGGATCTTGAAACAGGCGGGCCTCAAGAAACGATTTTGACCTCCTGGCGCACCATTCGGTGCCCTCAATAGTCGACACGGGTGAGATAGAGCCCATGGGCCGGTGCGACAGGGCCGCAGGCGGTCCGGTCGGCCGATTTCAAAGCCTGCTCCAGGTCGCGCGTGCGCCATTTGCCCTCTCCAACCAGTTTCAGGCTGCCCACCATGGAGCGCACCTGATTGTGCAGAAAGGAGCGGGCACTGACGGTCACATGGATCTCGTCGCCGACCCGCGACACCGTGAACCGGTCGATCGTTCGCACAGGACTGTCCGCCTGGCACTGGACGGCCCGGAAGGTCGTAAAATCATGACGCCCTGTGAGGATCTGAGAGGCACTATGCATGGCATCCGCGTCGAGATCCCGGTGGACCGCCCAGGCCTGGCCCGCGCTCAGAGTGAGTGGGGCCCGCCGGGTGGCAATGCGGTAGAGATAGTGGCGCTGGACCGCGTCGAACCGGGCATGGAAGTCAGGCGATACATCCTCCACGGATAAAACAGCCACCGGGTCAGGGCGCAAATGGGCATTGAGGGCATCCCGGACTTTATCCGGCGGGGCGCCACGCTCCAGGTCCAGATGGGCGACCTGCCCCAGAGCATGGACCCCCGCATCCGTTCGGCCCGCACCTTGAACTCGAACGGTCTCGCCGCGAAAGCCGTGGACGGCACGCTCCAGCGCCGCCTGAACCGACGGGCCATTGTCCTGGCGCTGCCACCCCACAAAGGGGCCGCCGTCATATTCAATCGTGAGCTTGTACCGTCTTGCCACCGAGCATGTTTCCAGTCAGGCCATGCGGGCACCCGGGGCAATGGTCGTGCCACGGAGGAATGCATCCGCCGGGCACGGTGTCTTGCCAGCCCGCTGGACCTGGGTGATGGCCAGCGCCCCTTCACCGCACGCGATCGTCAGCCCCGGGCCGATCAGGGTTCCAGGTACACCGGAAAGCGCCACAGGCTCGGCTGACAGCACTTTCACCCGTACCGGATCGTCTGGGCCCTCAGGCAGTTCGAACCAGGCTCCGGGAAAGGGCGTCAGGCCGCGGATGGTTCGGTCGATCTCATGGGCGGGCCGGCTCCAGTCGATGCGGCATTCGGTCTTGCCGATTTTCTCCGCATAGGTCACGCCGTCCTCCGGCTGGGGTGTCGCTTCAAGGCCGCCCCGCTCCATGGCGGCAAGGGCCCGGGTCATCAAGGTGGCGCCGATGCCGGAAAGCCGATCATGCAGCACGCCGGCCGTGGTGCGCGGTCCGATGGGTGTGCGTTCGGCCAGCAGAATGGGGCCCGTATCGAGGCCTGCCTCCATCTGCATCACCATGACCCCGGTTTCCGCATCGCCCGCCATGACAGCCCGCTGGATGGGGGCCGCGCCGCGCCAACGGGGCAGAAGCGAAGCGTGCAGATTGACGCAGCCGAAACGGGGTGCGTCCAAAATGGCTTGGGGGAGGATCAGTCCGTACGCCACCACCACTGCCACATCGAGGTCGAGAGCCGCGAAAGTGTATTGCTCTTCCGGATCGCGCAGCTTGGCTGGGCTTCGCACGGGCAGGCCGTGGCTTTCGGCAAAGCGCTGGACAGGGCTTGGCTGGTCCTTCTGGCCGCGTCCGGCAGGGCGGGGAGGCTGGGTGTATACGGCTGCGACGTCGTGACCCGCGCCCAGGATCTCGGCCAAAACAGGCACGGAAAAATCGGGCGTTCCCATAAAGGCCAGTCGCAACATCGCCGTCCCCTTTTTTGTCGCCAAGGCAGCGGCCCAAACGGATGATTCAGACGGATGACTCAGACGGATGATCCGGGCGCAGTTTGGTATCCGTCTGGATCAGTCGCTGCACAAACAAAGATCTGCTAG
>CAYUYV010000135.1:0-1406 GCA_964449455.1 uncultured Alphaproteobacteria bacterium
TCTCATGCGGACTTCTGATCCACGACACGAGGCACGCTTTCCCAGACTGCTTCGCCGCTTTGTGCCCGCAATGTCAAAGTCAAGCGGCCATATCAGCCACGACACAGCCCTCGATGGGTCGGGTGGGTCACTCGGGCTTTTTGAGCAGGTCGAGGACCACCGCCGTGTTGGCTTCAACGCCGACCTTGATGGAGGGTTCAGGCTCGATCAGGAAAATCGGCGAGTGATGGGCGGCCACGACCATGCCCGTTTCCTCTTCCGTCTTCAGACGTTCTGCCGCCGTACCACCCACACGGAAGAAGAAGCCAGGAATGGGCGGCGTTACTGCATGAAAATAGTAGAAGTCTTCCGCCCCCATGCCTTTCTGCTCAGCGGGCTGCACATTCTGCGGACCGAGCTGGGCGCCCAAGGCTTTCACGGCCCGGGCAGTTAAACCCTCGTCATTATAGGTGACGCCCGTCGATTCCTCCGAATAGACCGTTTTGGGAAGCTTGTCCTCGGGCATGCCGGCGGCGCGCCCGATATTGGTGGCGATGCGTTTGATCCCCTGCAGGAGCGATTTACGGGCCTCTTCTGAATTCGCCCGGACCGTCAGGCTAAGGCGCACTTCCTCGCCGATAATATTGTGTTTCGAGCCGCCATGGATTGCGCCCACGGTCACGACCCCTGGCTCAAGGGGCGAGAGTTCACGGGACACCAGGGTCTGCAGGGCCAGGACGATCTGGGCGGCGATCACCACCGGGTCCTTGCCGCGATGGGGTGAGGCGCCGTGGGTGCCGATGCCCGGCACGATGATGTCGACCGTGTCGCTGCTGGAAAGCATCAGGCCGGCTTTCACATGGACCGCACCATGGGGCAGTCGGCTTGAGACATGGTGCCCGACCACATAGTCAGGCCGGGGAAAGCGCTCATAAAGGCCATCCTCGATCATCATCCGGGCACCAACAATGCGCTCCTCCGCCGGCTGACCGACAAAGACGATGGTGCCGGCCCACTGGTCCTTCATGGCAACAAGCTGCCGCGCCGCGCCCACAAGGCTTGTCATGTGGGAATCATGGCCACAGGCATGCATGACGGGCTTTGTTTCCCCGTCCGTGTCCACCTGGGTGGCTTTGGACGCATAGGGCAGGCTCGTGCGTTCCTTGATGGGCAGGCCGTCCATATCCGCACGCAGCAGGACCGTGGGGCCATCGCCATTTTTCAGGACACCCACGATGCCTGTGCCACCCACCCCTTCGGTGACATCGATGCCGAGCGGGCGCAGCTCGGCGGCAAGACGCTTTGCCGTCTCGAACTCCCGCAAGGAGAGCTCCGGGTTCTCATGGAAATGGAAAAAGAGCTTCTCCAGATATGGATAATCCTTGGCGATCGCTTCACGCAGGCCCGGCCAGGTCTGTGCCTGTGCC
>CAYUYV010000135.1:1506-9441 GCA_964449455.1 uncultured Alphaproteobacteria bacterium
CTGTGCCTGTGCCGCCAAAGGGGTCGCGACCAAAAGGGCCGCCAGTGCGGTCCGTTTGAACAAGGTTTTCATCATCCGTCTCCTTCTTTTTGGTGAGGCGCTGTGACGGGCTTTAGGCGATTTCCACACAGATTTTTCCGAAATGGCCACCGGACCCCATATAGTGCAGGGCTTCGGGCAGGTCTTCGAGACCAAAGCGGCGCTCATCGACCACGGGTGAGATTTTGTGGAGGTCGAAGGCCCTTACCATATCCTCGAAATGGTCGCGGCTGCCCACGGAGAAGCCACGCAAGGTGCAGTTGGTGGCGATCATGGCCCCGAACTGGATCGCCTCTTGGGGTCCGGAGAGCACGCCGATAATGCTGATATGGCCGCCAATGCGGATGGAGCGCATGGCCTCTTTCAGGGTCTTGGCGCCGCCGACTTCAACCACGTGATCGACCCCGCGGCCGCCGGTCACCCGGCGCACGGCCTTCGACCATTCCGGCTCTTCCCGATAGTTGATCACATGGTCCGCACCCAGCGCTTTGGCGTGTTCCAGCTTTTCATCCGAGGACGATGTGATAATCGCCTCCAGCCCCATGGCCTTGGCGATCTGCAGGGCACAGATGGAAACGCCTCCCGTGCCTTGCAGCAGCACCGTATCGCCCGCCTTGAGGTTCCCCTCGACAACCAGTGAACGCCACGCGGTCAGTGCCGCGCAGGGCAGGCAAGACACCTGCGCGTCCGTCAGATGGCCGGGCACCTTCACCACGCTTTCTGCACTTAGCACCATATATTGCTGGGCGCAGCCATCGACCGGCCCACCCATGGCGAATATCAGCTTTTCAAGGGTGGGGTCGCCGGAAATCCAGGTCTGAAAAAAGAGCGGCGCCACCCGGTCGCCCACAGCCACCCGCTGCACGCCTTCGCCGACGCCCGCAACCTCGCCGCAACCATCCGACAAAGGCACGAGGGGCAACGGGAAATTCCCGCCATAGAGATTCTGTGTAATGAGGAAATCCCGGAAATTCAGCGAGGCTGCCTTCATTTTCAAGAGCACCTGGCCCGGGCCCGGCTCCGGCATGGGGCGCTCAAGGGGTTTGATGTTCTCCAGACCGTAAGCATCCTGAATGGCCATTGCCTTCATCGACGGTGCCTCCTGCCGTATTCAACCTTGTTCATTGGTTCGGTTCATGGCCAAGCCTACCGTCACCATGGCGCAGGCGCCAAGCCTGCCGGGTTCAAACAAGCGTTTGACTCGGCGGGATCCCTGTGTCACAGAGGCCAAACACATGTTTGAAACCGGCCTGGATTGCCCCAAGTCGAGGACCTCAACATGGGCAAGGACACCAAAGAACGGCTGATGCAGGCCGGCGCGACAGCCTTTGCCGAGAAGGGCTTCGATGGCGCCAGCGTGCGCGACATCTGCGAGGCTGCATGCACGAATGTCGCCTCGGTCCGCTACCATTTTTCCGACAAAGCCGGGCTCTATCGCGAAATCCTGCAGTCCGTCCATCGGGACGCCTTTTTGAGCCGGCCCCTCCCCAGCATCTCGGACGACGCCGAGGCGGACCTTCTGGCCTGGATCGAATGGTTCCTGGCACTCTCGACAACGCTGCGTGGCCATGCCTTCGGTGCACTGATGATGCGCGAAATGGTCAATCCCACCGAAGCGCTCGATCTGATGGCGGAAAGGGGCGCCAGACCCATTCACAGGCATCTGATCGAAATCATCGAACGGCTGATCGGCCCGCCGGAGACCAGGGCGCCGGACCTGCCCGTCCCCCAGGAGCTCGGCATTTTCGTTATCGGCATCTGCGCACACCGGGTGCAGGCACACCCCATGATTGCGCGGATCCTGAACAATGCCCGGGACCGAAACCATCTCACGCCTGAGGCGCTGCCACGAACGGCGCGCCTCATCCACGCCTTTGTCCTGCAGGGCCTGCGCCCGCGCAGAATTGCCTCCGACCTCGAAAGAGAAGGACGCTGACCATGTCCACCCAGACACCGCCGCCCGCACAGCCCACGCCTCCCCCATCTTCAGGAGGCGGCGATGGACCGCCCCCGGAAACCGGCTGGCGCCAGCAGTTGCGGCTCGTGTTCCCGCCGGCCATCGCAGTCCTTGTCGTGATGCTCCTGGTTCTGAGCGGGTCTCGCCCGACCCGTTCACCGGTCGAGGAGACCCAGACGCCCGTGCGGGTCGTGGCGGCGGTGAAAGGCACGGTCGTCCCCCGGGCACTCGGCTTCGGCACGGTCGTTCCGGCAACGGAATGGAGCGGCGTGGCGGAAGTGGGGGGCCGGGTCGTCTTTCGCCACCCGGACCTGCGCCCGGGCTCGCTCCTGCGTGGGGGGACAGAAATCATCCGGCTCGATGCCGTGGATTACCAACTCGCCGTCACCCGGCTTGAGGCCAATATCCGCTCCAGCGAGGCCTCTCTTGCCCAATTGACCCAGGAAGAGGAAAACACGGCCCAGTCCCTCAAGATCGAGGAACGGGCGCTTACCTTGTCCCAGCGTGATCTGGAGCGGCAACTGGAGCTGCGGGAACGGGGCACCACCTCCCAGGCGGCCGTTGACAACCAGGAACGGGCCGTCCTGACCCAACGCCAGAACGTCCAGTCCTTGCGCAACTCGCTCGCCTTGCTGCCAACCCAACGGGCCCTGCGCCAGGCCGAACTCGACCTTGCCCGGGCCCAGCTCGCCGAGGCCAAACGGGACCTGGAGCGGACCGTGATCACGCTGCCCCTTGATGCCCGCATCCGAACCGTGACGGCCGAACCCGACCAGGTGGTCACGGTGGGACAGATTATGGTGGAGGCTGATGGTGTGGAGGCCGCCGAAGTGACGGCACAAATGCCGCTCGGCCGGATTGTCCCTCTCATTCCCCGCGTGCCTGAAGCGCCGATCGCTGCGACGGAACTCTTCAGCCAAGGCGATGGCAATACGCCGCTGCTCACCCGTTTGCGCTGGCGCGCCGTCGTTAAACTCACGGCGGATCGCGTTTCGGCGACCTGGGACGCGCGGGTTGCGCGCCTTGCCGAAAGCGTGGATCCGGAAACCCGCGCCGTGGGCATCGTGGTTGCCGTCGACAAGCCCTATGACCTGGCACGGGCCGGACGGCGCCCCCTCCTGACACGGAACATGTATGTTTCCGTAGAAATCATCGGGGCGCCCCAGCCAGACCTTCTCGTGGTCCCAGCCGCCGGCCTCCATGGAGACCGGCTTTATGTGGTGGGCGAAGACGACCGGCTTGAGATCCGGCCCGTCGATATCCGCTTCACACAAGGGGCCATGGCGGTGCTGGAAAGTGGCGTCGAGCCGGGCGAGCGGATTGTCGTCAGTGACATCATCCCGGCGACCCCAGCAATGAAACTGCGCCCGAGCGATGATCCGGAGGCGGCCGAGCGACTGGCCGCAGCCATGGCCGGCGAAGGGGACCTGCGATGAGCGTTCTGCGCTATCTTGTGCTCCACCCGACGGCGGCCAATCTGTTGATGCTGCTGGCGCTAACCATCGGTATCGTGACCATCGGCGATATCAAGCGGGCAACCTTTCCCGATCTGCCTCTGGATGAGATCCAGGTCCAGGTGGTCTATCCCGGCGCCAGTGCCGAGGAGGTTGAGGACGCCATCTGCCAGCGCGTGGAGGACGCCGTCGACAGCGTGACGGACCTTGCGCGCATGACCTGCGAAGCCCGGGAGAGTGTCGGCACAACCCTGCTTGAACTTGATCCGTCCACGGGCTCCTTCGACCGTTTCTTTACGGATATCAAGGCCGAGATCGACGCCATCGACGATTTTCCCGACGACGTGGAGGAACCCGTCGTGAGCCAGCGTGGGCGCACGGACCGGGTCACGGCCATTGCCATTGCGGGTGATCTGACAGACCCGGATCTTAAAGCCTATGTGGAGGACGTAAAACGACGCCTGCAACGGATCGATGGCATTTCACGGGTCAGTGTCGAAGGCTTTTCCGACCGCCAGATCCGGATCGAGATCGCCGCCGACACGCTGCGCCAATATGGCCTTTCCGTTTCCGACATTGCGGCAACCATCGGCCGTCAAAGCGTGGACCTGCCCGGTGGCACGCTGCTGACCCCGGACAAGGACATCCTTATCCGGTTCCAGGACGAACGGCGCACGCCGGGCGACTTTGCCTCCCTTGTGGTGGTTGCTGGCCAGAGCGGCGCGGAAATCCGGTTGGGTGACATTGCCACGATCACCGACCGCTTCGAACTGGACGAAGAACACATCGAGTTCAACGGTAAGCCCGCGGCGCTTCTGGAGGTGACGAAGACCCGGGCCCAGGACAGCCTCGACATTGTCGACAAGGTTTCCGCCTTTGTGGAGCGGGAAAATGCACGGGCGCCTGAGGGCATCACGCTGACACTGACACGGAATGTATCCAGCATTGTCCGGGACCGTCTCAACCTGCTCATCGAGAATGGCGTGCTTGGCCTCGTGCTGGTCTTCGCGGTGATGTATCTCTTTTTCTCCTTGCGCTATTCGTTCTGGGTGGCCATGGGTTTGCCCGTATCCTTTGCCGGCGCGTTCTTTGTCATGGGTCTTCTGGGCATCAGTTTCAACATGCTCTCCATGATCGGTCTGCTGGTGGCCGTGGGTTTGCTGATGGACGATGCCATCGTCATTGCCGAGAATATCGCAGCAGCCCGGGCACGGGGCTTGAGCCCGGCTGACGCCGCGGTGGAAGGCACACGGATGATTATGCCGGGCGTGCTGTCTTCCTTCGCCACGACGGTCATCATCTTTCTGCCTCTGGGCTTTCTTGCAGGGGATCTGGGGCGGATCCTCAGTGACATGCCCATCGTGCTCGTCATTGTGCTGTCCTTCAGCCTCATTGAGGCCTTCCTGATCCTGCCGAACCACCTTTACCACGCCATGCAACATCCCCAGCGTCCCAATCGGTTCAGGACTGCCTTTGAAGACCGCTTCACGCAATTGCGCGATCGGATTGTGGTGCCGGCCGTGGCGCGGGCCGTGCGGGCGCGCTATCTGTTTCTCGGTGCTGTCCTTGCCCTTGTGGTGGTGTCCTATGGGATGCCCATTTCGGGTGTTCTGAAATTCAGGGCCTTTCCGGAACTCGATGGCGACAACATTGTCGGCCGGATCCTGCTGCCCCAGGGGACGCCATTGGAGCGGACCGAGGAGGTGGTGGCCCAGCTTGTCTCATCCTTGGAGCGGACGGACGAAACCCTGCGCCAACGCGAACGGGGGGATGAGAGCATCATCGATAACGTCATAGTGCAGTACAACACGAATTCGGTGAGCTATGAGACCGGCACCCATGTGGCCACTGTCTTTGTTGATCTGCGCACGGCGGAAACCCGGCGGGCATCGGCGGCCGATGTCCTGAATGCCTGGCGTGAAGAGACCGGGGACGTGCCGGATGTGCTGGCCCTCAGTTTCCGGCGGCTCCAGGTCGGCCCGGCCGGCTTGCCCATTGATTTGGAGCTCGTGGGCGAAGATCTCGATGCCCTGAAAAGGGCGTCGCTCGATCTCCAGGCCTGGCTGAGCCAATATGACGGCGTCTATGACCTCAATGACGATCTGCGGCCAGGCAAGCCGGAATATCGCATCCATCTGAGTGATGGGGCCGCGTCCCTGGGCTTTGACGGCGAGACCGTGGCCCGCCAGCTCCGCGCCGCGTTTTTCGGTGTGACGGCGGATGAAATCCAGGTTGGTCGGGAATCCTTTGAGATCGATGTGCGCCTTGCCGAAGAGGACCGAAACTCCGTCGAGGACCTTTCCGTCTTTACCCTGACCGGTCCGAACGGGGCCCAGGTGCCCCTCCAGGCCATCGCCCGCATCGAGGAAGGCCGGGGACTGGCCCGCATCAACCGCATCAACCGGGAACGGGCCGTCACCATCGAAGGCGAGGTCAATTTCAGGAAAAACAATGCCGATGAGATCCTGGCCGATACCACGGCCCGTTTCATGCCAGACTTTGTCGAACGCCACCCCACCGTGCGGTTGAATGTGGAGGGCCAGCAGGCGGAGGCCAACGAAGCCCTTGGATCACTGCGCCGGATTGCGATTGTGGGACTCTTCGGGGTGTTCATCCTGCTGAGTTTCCAGTTCCGCTCCTATCAGGAACCGCTCCTGGTCATGAGCATCATTCCCCTGGCTTTTGTCGGCGTGGTCTGGGGCCACCTGTTCATGGGCATCGATCTTTCGATGCCGTCCGTGATGGGCTTTGTCAGCCTGGCTGGTGTGGTGGTGAACAATTCCATCCTGCTCGTGACCTTCGTGAAATTCCATGGGACCCATGGCCAGCCCGTCGGCGAAGCGGTGGTGGCCGCGGCCCGGGACCGGTTCAGGCCCATTCTGCTCACCACACTGACGACCGTGGCGGGCCTGTTGCCGATCCTCAGCGAGACAAGCCTTCAGGCCCAGATCCTCATCCCTCTGGTGACCAGCATTGCCTTCGGGCTCATCGCAACGGCCAGCCTCGTGATCTTCGTGATCCCAGCCGCCTATGCGGTGCTTGAGGATTTCGGGTTCACGACCTTCAGCACCTTGAGGACGGATGATCCGGATCAGGTCCCCGCGGCCTGATCCCGCACAATCAGCGGGTCCCGCCAGAGATGGGCCAGTAGCCCAACCCCGCACAGGGCAACAAGGCCAAGACCCGCCATGGCGAAATAGGCCGCACCTGCCGCCGCCTCATAAAGTGCACCGGCGCCCAAAGTGATGGCGCCGAGCACGACACCGCCGGCGAGCGCGAAATAGAGGCTTTGGGCGGTCACGGCGCAGCGGCGCGGCACAGCCCGGTCGATGAGATGAACCGCACCCAGATGAGTCGCGCCAAAGCTTCCCGCATGGAGGATTTGGGCGAAGACCAATCCAGCAAGGGGCGGATCGAGGCCCAAAACTGTCCAGCGCACCACCGCAGCCCCTGCCCCGACACCAAGAAGCCCGACCGGCCCCAGGCGGGCCAGAATGCGGCCTGACACGGAAAAGAGCGCAATCTCCGCCACCACGCCGATGGCCCACAGAACGCCAATCAGATCTCCACCGAGGCCCAGACTGCGCCAGTGAATGCTCGAAAACCCGTAATAGACCGCATGGGTGCCCTGGATCAGGCCGCCACTGACGGCAAAGAGCCAGAACAATGGGCTGCGCACCACAACGACGAGCGTGGACGCACCCGGCCCCCCGGCACCTGGTGCGCGCGCCTCGCCGGGGGGATCGGACGGCAGGGCAAAGGCGGCCACCAGCGTAAACGCCAGGGCCACAATCACCGCTGGCAAGATCCCATCCGGGCCAGCGCGGGCGAGCAGAGATCCCCCGGCCACGGATGCGAGGATAAAGGTTAGGGAACCCCAAAGCCGCGTCCGGCCATAGTCAAAGCCCCCCTCCCTGGCGCTTGCCACGGCCAGGGTTTCGATCAGCGGCAAAAGCGCCGGATAGAAGGTCATGGAGAGGACTGTGACCGCGAGCAGGCCCCAAAAGCCGGACACGCCAAGGAAAAGGCAGAAACTGAGCAGGGCGAGCCCGGCCAGCACGATCGCCGGCCGGCGCCGCTCGCCGACCCGGTCCACAATGGCCCCAAGCAGCGGACCAGACACGAGCCGCATCATCAGCCCTGCGGCCACAAGTCCCCCCACATCCGCCGCCTGAAGCCCTTGGTGCTCTAACCAGACGGGCCAATAGGGCATGTGCAGCCCCATCATCGTGAAGATGGCCGCATAGAAAATGGCGAGCCGGATCTGGGCGCCCCTGGCTGGGGGCTGCAAACGCGCCACCCGTGTCGGGCTGTCTGCCCGGTCCGCTGCGCCTTTGGTCATGTCCCGCGTCCCCGCCTGCCGTGTCGTCGCGCCAAAGGCCATCTGTTAGCCTTTGTGCCATAGGATCACCTTAACCGCCGGCAAGGATGCGGGCGTTGGAGGCCGGGTGTTATGGCACAGGGCAATCTAGGACGGGGCAATCT
>CAYUYV010000135.1:9541-13312 GCA_964449455.1 uncultured Alphaproteobacteria bacterium
GGGCAATCTAGGACGGGGCAATCTGGTACGGGGTAATGGGGCGCGGGACGACGGCGCACCGGAGAGCGGGACGGCTCGGACCAATGGGCTGGGCGGCTGGATGGCTGCTGCGGGCCTGAGTGGGATGCTGGCAGTGGCGTTTGGCGCCTTCGGTGCCCATGGGCTTGAGCGCATGGCGGGCGGTGTGGACCCGCGGGACCTTGCCGCCTACGAAACCGGTGCTCTTTACCACTTGGTGCACAGCGCGGCGTTGATCGGCATCGCGGTTCTGGCCCGGGACGGCGCGAGCCTTTCCCGACTGGCGGGCCTGTTGTTCGTGGCAGGAATCGTCCTGTTCAGCGGCTCCCTTTACGTGCTCGGCATCACGGGCTCGCGAGCGCTTGTTCTGGTAACGCCGGTCGGGGGGCTTTGCTTCATCCTGGGCTGGATGTTCGTCGCCTTTGCCGGGCTGCGCCTGGGCGCAACGCGTTGAGGACCGCATGACCGGGCGGCCAATTGTAACGGAAGGCTGCTTCGACTAAATTCTGGAATCGTCGAGGGTTCGCGGCATTGGATGCCCTTATCCTCGCGTTTGAGGTTTTTGACGCCATGGCTTGGGTCCAACGTGATCATCGGCCGTCGTCCCCGGCTCGCGGGCGCGGCCCCGCGCGCAGCGCTCCTTTTGAGAAGGGTGCCACGCCCCAGACGTCGGGCGGATCTAGACCATGATCCCGGTGGCGACCCCGCGCGCCGCGGCGAATCCCGGCACGCTTTTCATCCCCCGCACCCTCGCAGGGGAACCGGCACAGCCGTGTCCTTGTCTTTTCCACCGTCAGGAACCCCGGCCGTGACGCCCCTTGGCTTTAAGGAGCGGCGGCGCCTGTGCGCGCCAGCCCCGGGTCCGATCAATGGAGACCACCCATGAACAGACGCCGCCTGGTTTACGAAGGCAAGGCCAAGATCCTTTATGAAGGGCCGGAGCCGGGCACGCTGATCGCACATTTCAAGGACGAAGCTGCGGCTGCCACCGACAAGGCCGACCAGACCGTGGTCGAGGGCCAGGGTGTGCTCAACAATCGGATTTCCGAATATATCCTCGGCCAGCTGAACCAGATCGGCGTGCCTACACACTTCGTCCGCCGGCTGAACATGCGCGAGCAGCTCATCCGCATGACGGAAGTCATCCCTGTCGACGTTATGGTGCGGAATTTTGCGGCCGGGACGTTGTCGAAGCGGCTTGGCATTGAGGCGGGCACGCCCCTGCCCCGCTCGATCATTGAATTTTATTTCAAGAGCGACGATCTGGAGGACCCGATCGTCAGTGAAGAGCACATCACGGCCTTCAATTGGGCCGCGCCCCAGGACATCGATGACATGATGGCCCTGTCCTTGCGGGTGAACGATTTCCTCGTTGGCCTATTTATGGGGGTGAAGCTGCGCCTCGTGGATTTCCGTTTGGAGTTCGGGCGGATCTATGAAGGCGACATGATGCGCATCATTGTGGCTGACGGTCTGTCTTCCGACAGCTGGACCGTGGTGGGCCCGGACGATTTTGAACCCGTCGACCCGCTCGACATCGCCCACCGCCTCGGCGTTCTAGAACCGCGCACTGTGTTCACCACTGAGGCGCCGGCCATTGTCGGCGGGCTCGACACGCGGCGATAATCCGCATACCGAGCCCACCCCAGACACGCCTCATCAGGTGCCGCAGAATGTCGCCATGACACGCTCGTCCGGGCGCGGCGGCACCGCGTAGTCCGCGTGATCCGGCTGCTCATCAAAGGGGCGAGCCAACACATCGACCAGCCGGTGAAACGGCGCGAAATCCTGCTCGGTGACGGCGGCGCTGATGGCCTCTTCGATCCGGTGATTGCGCGGGATAAAGAGTGGATTGACGCCGTTCATCAGCGCCTTGCGCTCTGCAAGCTCCATTGGCTCGGCGGCGAGGCGGCTGCGCCAACGGGGCAGCCAAGCCTCAAGATCTGCCGTTTGGTCAAAGTGCTGGCGCAGACCCGTATCATCCGCATCCGCGACAATGGCATCGCTCAGATGGCGGAAGGCCAAGGTGAAATCTGCATTGCCCCGGGCCATGGCGACCAGCAAATCTCCGGCAAGCTGCGCATCGCCGTCCTCGGCAGATGTCGCAAGACCGATCTTGCGACGCATCCCGTCGGCCCAATAGGCCTCGAAGCGGCCCGTGAAATTCATCACCGCTTCCGTGGCGATCTCGATGGCCTTGTCGCGGTCCGGATCGATCAGGGGCAGGAGCGTTTCTGCAAGGCGGGCGAGATTCCACTGGGCAATGCTTGGCTGGTTGGCAAACGCATAGCGGCCGCCATAGTCGATGGAGCTGAACACCTTGCCCGGATGATAGACATCGAGGAAGGCGCAAGGCCCGTAATCGATGGTCTCGCCGGAGATGGTCATATTGTCCGTATTCATCACACCGTGGATGAAACCAACCTGCATCCATTGGGCCACGAGAAAGGCCTGCCGGTCGATGACACCATTGAGGAAGGCAAGATAGGGCTTGTCCGCCTCACGGGAGCGCGGATCATGCCGGTCGATGGCGTAGTCAGCCAGGGCACGCACCCCCTCCCCGTCCCCCTGGGCGGCGAAGAACTGGAACGTTCCGACACGGATATGACTCGCCGCCACCCGGGTGAGCACGCCGCCGGGCAGAATGTCCTCGCGATAAACCACCTCCCCCGTGGTCACGGCGGCAAGGGAGCGGGTCGTGGGAATGCCGAGCGCATTCATCGCTTCACTGACGATATATTCCCGCAGGACCGGACCGAGAGCCGCGCGCCCGTCCCCGCGCCGGGAAAAGGGCGTGGGACCAGACCCTTTGAGCTGGATGTCCCGGCGGCGCCCATCCGCATCCACCACTTCGCCCAGAAGCAGGGCGCGACCGTCGCCAAGCTGGGGCACGAAATTCCCGAACTGGTGACCGGCATAGGCCATGGCCAGGGGCTCGGCGCCGTCGGGCCGCCGGTTGCCGCCAAAGATCGCTGCCAGATCCCCGTCGCTCGCACCGGTCCGGTCAAGGCCCAGATCTGCCGCCAAAGCAGCGTTCCAGCGGATGAGCGCCGGCGCCTCAACGGGTGTGGGATCGAGCCGGGCATGGAACCGGTCCGGCAGCCGCGCGTAACTGTTGTCAAACTGGACGGCAAGCCCCTTTGTCATGTCTCGATCCTCTCTCTAACGGGACATCCCTTGTACCAGCACTTAACCATCAGCGATCGGGAGGCAAGCCTCAGTGCAACAAAAGCTGATCGTTTCCGCGGTGACGGTCGTCGTGCCGGACTATGACGATGCCATCGGCTTTTCTGTGGGCGTGTTGGTATGTGGGCGTGTTGGGTTTTGACCTTGTCGAGGACAGGGTCTTGACGCCCGAAAAACGATGGGTGCTGGTCGCGCCGCCGGGAAGCACCGAATGCCGGTTGTTACTGGCCAAGGCAGCACGTCCGGAACAGATCGCCGCCATCGGCAATCAGACGGGTGGGCGGGTCTTCCTTTTTCTGTAAACGGATGATTTTGATCGGGACCATGCCCGGTATGTGGCAAGGGGCGTCACCGTCCTGGAGGCACCGCGCGATGAGGCCTATGGCCGTGTGACCGTTTTTCGCGACCCGTTGGGCAATCGGTGGGACCTGATCCAGAGTGCCTGAGCGCACCCAAGCTCTTCTTATTCTGTGTTTAGAGAAAAACCACTTGCGGCTCGTGTCGTGGATCAGAAGTCCGCATGAGACGTCCCGGCACGTCCGTCTGCGGACTTCTGATCCGAAAACG
>CAYUYV010000136.1:0-5016 GCA_964449455.1 uncultured Alphaproteobacteria bacterium
CGCACCGGGTTGGAGGTGCGGATTTCGCCGTTCAGGCGGTAGGCCTCGTGGTTGTCCTCAATGTCGGCGAGGCGGTAGAGATAGTTCACCATCAGGCCATAGGACTGGCTTAATCCGTTATCGGACGGATCGCCCATCCAGTTGATGCGCTCGACGCGGGCGCCATTGGTCAAGTGGAAATGGGTCACGGGATCAAGGGCACGGCGGCTGCCATCGCGGCCCGAGCGCTGGCTCGTGAGATAGCGCGCCACGATTTTGGTCAGCACCGGGCGCACCTTGGGAGCGTTCTCCGCCTCGACCCAGGCGCCGCCGGCCACCAGGGCATCAAAGCCGGCCGCCGTCATGTCATCGCCAAAGGCCTTGGTCAGGGCCTGGGTCTCCCCGGCGGTCAGGAACTCAGCCCCTTGGGCGGCGAGCCCCGCCATCAGCCAGCGGCGGAACCCGGGAATGGGCGACAGGGTGGCGAAGGTCTTCAGGTTTGGAAATTCCTGGGACAGACGTTCAACGACCCGCTTAATGAGAAAATCCCCAAAACTCACCCCCGCAAGGCCCCTTTGGGCATTGGAGATGGAATAGAAAATGGCCGTGTCCGCTTCCTCGGGCCGGATTTCCTGCCCTGAGCGTTCCAGCAGCGGCGGAATCGCGTCAGCCATGCCATTCACAAGGGCAATCTGCACGAAGATCAACGGCTCGTCGGTCATGCTAGGGTGGAAAAAGGCGAAAACACGCCTGTCCGTATGGAGACGGTTCTTCAAATCCTCCCAGGAGCGCATCTTGTGCACGGCCTCATAGGCCATGAGCTTTTCCAGAAGCGACGCAGAGGTATCCCAGGTTACGCGGGTGAGCTGGAGAAAGCCCACATCGAACCAGGAGCGCAGGAGCTCGAACAGCTCATCATCCACAGCCCGCAACTCCGGATGCCAGCGCGCCAGCACCACCAGATCCCGCCGCATGGTCACCAGGAATTTCACGCCCTCGTCCAGGGAGTTGAAACCCAGAAACAGCCGCATCCGGGGCGAGGTCGTGGCCTGACGCAAAGCACGGCGGGCGCCCGCGGCTGCCTCCGGATCCCGCGCCGTGGCCAAGGCATCGGTCGCCCGGCGCACCGCCATGACGTCAATATCGTAACGCTCCGCCAAGAGACGGAAAAAGCGCAGACGTCCCTCTTCGGACAGGGTCAGATAGGCCCGCCCCAATGCCGCCGCTTCCGCCCGGGCCGCGACCTCCCCGCCCCGTGCCGCGATGGAGATTTCGATCTGGCCGCGAACAAGTTCCAGATCCGCGTCGGGAAGGTCCGGATGAATGGTTGCCGGGTCAAAGCCGCGCCGGCTGCGAAACAGGCCACGGACCGTCCGCCCAAAGATGGACTGGCTTAGAAAGCCGCCGCGCTGGCCGCGGGCGGGTTCGCCAGCGTCCGGAACCGGGACACTGGGCGCCGGTTGTTGGATTGGCGTTGCGGGAGGCTCCGCGGGCACCGGCGCATTAATTACCGGTCCATTGCCCCCACTCCGGTTTTCTCCGCTGCCGGGCTCCCCAGGACCGGTCTGCGTCTCATCCGTGTCGGTCCGGGTTTCATCCGTTGGGCCAGTGGGCTCTTCGCGCGTTGTGTCACTCACCATGTCCCGCTCCATCAAACTCCCGTCATCCAGCGAGGTCCCGCACACTCTTGCCGGGTCACCCCGCCGGGCAATCTCAAGCGCCATACCGGGCCGCGAAATCAGGCCATCTGGGCAGCCTCACCGCTATGGGGTAAAAGCAGAATGACCGATTTGCGACAGAAGGTTTGCCCATGGCCCCGCTTCCCTGCCGCCCATTCCACTGCGTTGCCCACGCCGCCCGGCGCCTTGCCCGCCGCGCACTCCTGGTCGCCGCCGCCGGCTTGACGGCCCTTGCACCGGGCCAGAGCTGGGCCCAGGCAAACGCGCCGTCCGGCACCGATGATAAGGGGTACATCCTGACAACGGCCACCACCGGTGGCACCTTCTACCCCGTCGGCGTCGCCATCGCGACCGTCACGAAGACCCGCCTTGCGCCGAGCACCGGCATCTCGCTCACCGCCATCAGTTCCGCCGGGTCCGCCGAGAACATCACATTGATGCGAAAGAATGAGGCCCAGTTTGCCATTCTTCAGGGCATCTCCGGGGCATGGGCCTGGCGCGGCGACGGGCCCCAGGGCGAAGCCGGCCAATATCGGGATCTGCGCTCCGTCACGGCGTTGTGGCCCAATGTGGAGCATTTCCTGGTGGTGCGCCGCCTGGCGCCAACGGGCACCATGGCGGACCTGAAGGGTTTCAATGGCAAACGCTTCGCCATCGGCCGGCGCAATTCGGGTGCAGAGAACTCCGGCCGCTACATTCTGGACTCGATCGGCATCGATCCGGATGCCATGAGCCTAGCCTATCTGGGCTACGGTCCAAGTGCGGACGCGCTGATCAACGGCACGCTTGAGGGGGCCAACATTCCCGCCGGAAGGCCTGTCAGTGCTATAACCCGCGCCTTTGCCGCCCGGGGCAACCGGCTCGCCATCCTGGCCTTCACGGATGAGGATCTTGCGCGGGTCAATGGCCGCTTTGACCTGTGGCGACGCCATGTTGTGCCGGCGGGAACCTATCCGGGCCAGGACAAGGATGTGGCCACCATTGCCCAGGCCAATGTGCTGGCCGTGCGGGCAGATGTGGACGACGAGACGGTCTATCAGATTGTGAAGACGCTTTACGCCAACCTGCCCTTGCTCAATGCCATTCATCCGGCAACGAAGGACATGGATCTGCAAAAGGCGACCGATGGTCTGCCCATGCCGCTCCATCCCGGTGCGGAACGCTATTTCCGTGAGGCCGGGGTAACGGTTCCGGACGCTTCCGTGTTTGCCCTTTCTGACGGCGCCGATACGCCGTGAGCGACGCCGCCCTCCCGTCCGAGGATTTGAGCGCCGAACGCGCCGGCCTGGCCCCCCTTGTCAGCATGGTGGCCTTGGGCGCCGTTGCCTTGCATCTTTATGCGAACACCCTTGGCACAATGCCGGATCTGACCATGGCGGTGCTCCATTTCGGGCTGTTCGGTTTCCTGTGTGCCCTGACACGGCCGGCCTTCACGGGCAGGACTGTGGTGCTATCGCGCCTCGCGCTGGGCCTTGATCTGGTGCTCGGCGTTTTGGCACTCGGCTTTGCCGCCTATGTCATTGCATATGAGGACGGTATTTTCGCGCGCCAGGGCGGCCTTGCGGCTTCGGACTGGCTCGCGGGCACCGCCGCCATTGTGCTGGCCCTCGAATTTGCCCGGCGCACCACGGGATGGATCGTACCGGTCTTGAGCCTTATCGCCCTCACCTATGTGGTGTTCTGGGGGCGGCATATGTCCGGCGTGTTCTATTTTCCGGGCCTGTCGCTGGAGACCGTCCTATTCCGGAGCAGTTTCAGTGCCGAGGGCATGTTCGGCCCCATTGCGCGCATTTCCTGGTCGGTCGTGTTCATGTTCCTGCTGTTCGGCGCCTTTTTGCTGCGCTCGGGCGCTGGCGGTTTCATTATCGACCTGGCGCGCCTTGCCGCGGGGCGGGTGACCGGTGGTCCGGGGTTGGTGGCCGTGGTCGCCTCCGGCCTCATGGGGTCCGTGACGGGATCGGCCATCGCCAATACGGTCAGCACGGGTGTCGTCACCATACCGCTGATGACCCGGGCGGGCTTCCCGGCGCGCCAGGCCGCAGGGATTGAGGCGGCGGCCTCCACGGGCGGTCAGCTCATGCCGCCGGTCATGGGCGCCGGAGCCTTTGTGATGGTGGCTCTGACGGGCACGTCCTATCTCACGATCATCGCCGTCGCCGCCGTGCCGGCAATCCTCTATTTCCTCTCAGTCGCGTTCATCGTGCGTATCACGGCGCGGCGGGAAGGTCTGGTGCCGGACACTCTGGACCAGGACAAGGCACTGCGGCTGGGACCGGTCATGGCGCGGGGCTGGCCGTTTCTGCTGCCGCTTGGCGTGCTGGTGGGCCTGCTGATTGCCGGCTTCACACCGACCTATGCGGCGGGCCTTGCCATCCTGGCCGTGATCGGCGCGTCCTGGCTGTCGCCAACCCCCTTGGGCCCGGGCGGGATCATGGACGCCTGCCTTGACGCGGCGAAAACCATGACGGCCACGGCCATGTTGCTGATCACCGTTGGCCTTGTGATCATGGTGATCAACACTACGGGCCTCGGCAATACACTCAGCCTGATGATCACGAGCTGGGCCGGAGGCAGCCTTTTGCTCACTTTGGTGCTCGTGGCCGTCGCATCGCTCGTTCTGGGCATGGGCCTGCCGGTGACGGCCTCCTATATCGTGCTCGCCACCTTGTGCGCGCCGGCCATCCAGGGCTTGATCCTGGAGGCCGATCTGGTGGCGCTGATCTCGGCTGGCGACCTCTCCGATACGGGCAAGGCGCTTTTGATGTTGGCGGCACCGGACCAAATGGGCGCAATCGGGTCGCCCATGGCGGCGTCCGCGGCCCGGGACATTCTCTCGGCCGTACCCCAAGAGCTCTATGGCCAGGTGCGGGACAACCTGATCGATCCGGCGCGCATCGCGGCCACGCTCCTTGCCGCCCATATGGTGGTGTTCTGGCTGTCCCAGGACTCCAATGTCACGCCGCCCGTGTGTCTCGCGGCCTTCGCTGCGGCTGGCATCGCAAAGACCCCGCCCATGGCGACGGGCCTGACGGCCTGGCGCATCGCAAAGGGGCTGTACGTCATTCCCCTGCTCCTGGCGACAACGCCCCTGATTGGCGGCTCAGCCCTCGACATCACCTGGATCGCAGTGACGGCGGCGGCGGGCCTTTACGCGTTGGCTGGGGCTCTTGAAGGTTATCTCGAAGGACCCATAAGAGCTTACGAACGGGTCCTTGTTGGGATGATCGGCGTGTCGCTTCTGTTTCCTGGGGGGGACATCCCCGGCAATGCGCTTGCCGCCACAAAGCTCACGGCCCTTGCCGTGCTCGTGGGCCTGATCGTCCACACGCGCCGCGCCCACGGGCAGACAGGGTCTTGA
>CAYUYV010000136.1:5116-13255 GCA_964449455.1 uncultured Alphaproteobacteria bacterium
GCAGACAGGGTCTTGAACGGCGCAAAGCCCCCCCCCACCTCATTGATTGTCAGGCGCCAAGACTGGGCCTGACACGGACGAACCGGCCCCAGACCACGGTCCTTTTGAGGAAGTGGCGCCTTGGGCCAGCCGGATAATCCTGGCTGAAACGCGGATATCCGGACCATGTCGCTCAAATGAGGATGTGAACCATGAACCGTTACGATCTCTCCCCCTTGTACCGTTCCACTGTTGGCTTTGACCGGCTGTTCCGCATGCTGGACTCCGCCGCTCAGCTCGACAATTCGAACGGCTATCCGCCCTACAATATTGAACGCCGTGACGACAATGCCTACCGTATCACCGTCGCCGTCGCTGGTTTCTCCCCTGACGATCTGTCCGTTGAGGTGAAAGAAGCCACCCTTACCATCCGCGGTGAGAGGAAAGACGATGCACCGGCCGGTGAGGTCCTCCATCAAGGCATCGCGGCTCGGGCCTTCGAGCGTCGCTTCCAGCTTGCCGACCATGTGATCGTGCAGAATGCGAGCTTGGCCAATGGCCTCCTCAGCATTGACCTGGTGCGGGAACTGCCGGAAAGCCTGAAACCGCGCCGGATCGACATCGCTGTTGCCGACGGCACCGAACCGGCTTCGCTGGAAAGTAAAGTCGCCGCCTGATTTTTGCAGTCAGAGGTATCGAATGGGGCGGGCCCGGATTTTTCGGGTCCGCCTTTTGGCGTTGCCGATTTCTCCAGCCGGGATCAGGAGCTTAAGTGCTTTGTTCCCGCAAAAAGATCAAAAATGTATCTGTCGAACCCGGCGGCTTTAAGCCCTGTCTCGCTCAGGTCCTTCAAAGACCAGTTTCCCCCGGGACACAGCCCTGGAGGGAGCCTGCCCAAGTCCCGGTGTGATGGAGCGCACAGCGGGGCGGGCGGCGCGTGGGCACGATCCCCTTGTCCGCAGCGATATTGCCCCACGGGGCCGCGCGGAGAAACCCGCGAAATTCGGAGGGCGCCATGACGGGGCACGACATGAAATTCGATATCCGCACCAAAGGCACGTCTTACTTCACCGAGGGCGATCCTGAAGGGGTCCACCGCGTGGAATTCACCATCACGGGCGGTGGGTCAGCCGTCCCTGCGGGCACGAATTATGTGCAGGTCTTCTACTCGATCAAGCATAACGGAACCGATGCGGATGATTTCGCGGGCGAGACCACCGCATCACGCCTGATCAAGGTGCATGTGAAAGACGGCCACATGTATTTGAGCGATACCGTTCACTTCAACATCAAAAAGGACGATCTGGTCGAGCGGGATGAAAAATTCACGGTGACCATCGACAAGGTGGTCTACGCGAACCATCAGCCGGGTCAGTATCTTATCCCAATTGAAACGCAGGATCTGTCCAAGGACGGCAAGACACCGCCGACAAGCGATCCGGTCTGGATCTTCAATGACGATTATCCGCCGGCGGCAAAACCGCTTGTCGACAAGATCGGCGAATTGAAAGAGGCGCTGAAGGAACTGGAGAACGCGCCGGACGAGGGCAGTCCGGATGAGGAGGATCCGGCGAAAAAGGATGAGATCACGGCGCTCAAAGGCGAAATCAAGGCGCTTGAAGACGCGATCGACGAATTGGTCGAGGAAGAGGTGAAGGCTCGCGAGGCGGAAAGCAAGCGCAAGGCCGAGGAAGACGCGAACAAAACCGAGGATGGCGCCCCGGATGACGACGGCACCATGCCAGACATGGGCGATACACCGCCTGTTGACGATACCATGGCGGACGACGTCGTGGGCGAGGATGAGGACAGCTTCAATTTCGACGATAGGGACCATGGGCCAGAAGACGCAATGCCGGGGGACACGACCGCGTTTCAGCACGACCTCGCCGCCCATCTCGGCCTTGATGGAATGGAAGTCGAGGCCTTCATCGACACCCTCGCACCCCTTGGCTTTGAGGAGGCAACATTCTCCTTTGCCGACCATGCGACGGATGCAGAACAGAGCTTCGAAGACTTTTTCCTCGCCCAAGGCATTGAGGGAGAAGTGGTCTTCGACGCCCTCGAAGAGGCAGCCGCCGCCTGGGACTTCGCCCTTGATATGGCCGAATTCGCCTTTCTGACGACGGACGCCTGACCTCCACTCCTTTCTGTCGCCCCCGCGGCGCATCTGCGGTGCGGGGGCGGCACAGCGCTGGCGGATCTGATCGGTTAAACAAGGTCCAAAGTCACGCGCATGACGGCCGGATCGTCCGGGTCGGCATGCTGGGTGAACCCCAGTTCCTCGCACATGCCGAGCATGGGCCTGTTCTCCGTCAGCACCTCACCATAAAGGCGCTTGATGCCGATCTTCCGGCCATAGGAAATGATGAGCTGCATCAGGACGAAGCCGAGGCCCCTGCCCTTCATGTCCGAGCGCACGATAACGGCATATTCCGCCGTCTCCCGGTCCGGATCGGCCATCAGGCGCACCACGCCCAGCAGTTTGGGGTTGCATGCATGGGCATCGTCCGGCTCGACCGCCACGAAAGCCATCTCCCGATCATAGTCGATCTGGGTCAACCGGGCCGCCAGCGCCTTGGGCAGGCTCCTCAGGGCCGTGAAAAACCGCATACGGATGTCATGGGGATCACAGCGGCTGATCATGGCATTGAGGCATGGAGCATCCTGGGGCCGGATCGGGCGGACCGCGAAGGGACTGCCGACCCGGTCCATGATCGTGCCCTCCAGGTGACGCGGATAGGGCATGATGGCAAACCGGTCCGTACCCTGTCCCCTTGGCGGCGCCAGTCTGATTCGGGCATCAAGGGCCAGGACACCGTCCGCATCGGCGAAGAGCGGGTTGATGTCGAGTTCGGCCACGCAGGGCAAATCCGCAGCGATTTCCGTCAGGGCCATCAGGACACCGATGATTGCGTCCATGTCCACCGGTGCCCGGTCCCGGTAGCCACGCAATTGGCGATAGACCCGTGTGCGCATGATCGTGTCGAGCGCAAGGGCGCGGTTCAGGGGCGGAAGGGCCAGCGACTTGTCATCGATCACCTCGACCGCCGTGCCGCCGCGACCGAACAGAATGGCCGGCCCGAATGTGGCATCATCGACGACACCGGCGATGAGTTCGATGGCCTTGGGCCGGTGCACCATGGGCTGAACCGTGACCCCGTCGATGCGTGCGTTGGGCTCGGCGGCGCGCACCCGGGTCAGCATGGTCTCAACGGCTTGGCGCACCTGGTCGGCTGTCGTCAGATCCAGGATCACGCCGCCCACATCCGATTTATGGGTGATGTCCGGCGAGAAGATCTTCACGGCCACCGGATAGCCCATCGTGTCCGCAAGGTGTGCGGCGCTGTCCGCATCCCGGGCCACTTCCGTGGCCACAGCTGGCACGCCATAGGCTTTCAGCACCTCTTTGGCTTCCGCCTCATTGAGCCATTCGCGCCCTTGCGCCATGGCCCGAGCCACAACGGCCTGCGCGGCCGCACGGGCCTGGTCCGGAATAGCCTCCGCCGGCGGAGGCGTTTCCATCAGCAGCGCCTGATTGCGCTGGTGGCGGACCACATGCATGAAAGCGCGCACGGCCTGGTCCGGCGTATCATAGGTCGGCACACCCGAAGCATTCAGGATGGCCCGGGCCCGGTCCGCGCTGTGCTCGCCGAGCCAGGAGGTAAAGACGGGCATTTTGGACTTACGGGCCAGGTTGGCCACGGTCTGGGCCGCCTCCTCGCCATCAGCGACCGCTGTTGGACAGTTCAGCACCAGGAGCGCATCGACGGCCTTGTCCTCAATGGCGGCCTCCATGGCTTTGGCATAGCGCGTGGCATCGGCATCGCCGATAATGTCAATGGGGTTGGCACGGGACCAGGTGGCCGGAAGATGCTTGTCAAGCGCCGTGATTGTGCTTGGGGAAAGATCAGCCAGCTCGCCGCCCTCATCAATCAGACTGTCCGTGGCCATCACACCAATGCCACCCCCATTGGAAATGATGCCCAGGCGGCACCCATCAACGCGTGACCAGTTGGCCAGGGTCGCAACGGCATCGAACATTTCCTCTACGGACAGAACGCGCAGCATGCCGGCCCGCCGGAAAGCAGCCATATAGACCCCGTCCGCGCCGGCAAGCGCGCCGGTGTGAGAGGCTGCCGCCTTGGCGCTCGCCTCATGGCGGCCGGACTTGATCACCACCACCGGTTTGATGCGCGAGGCTGCCCGCGCCGCCGACATGAATTTGCGCGCGTCCTTGATCGCCTCCACATAGAGCATAATCGCTTTGGTGCGAGTGTCCGTAGTCAGATAATTCAGCAAATCGCCGAAATCCACATCCGCCTTGTCACCCAGGGACATGAGGGTGGAAAAGCCGACCTTGTGGGCGGCTGCCCAGTCCACCACCGATGTGATGACGGCACCGGACTGGGACAGGAAGGCGAGCCCGCCAGGCTTTGGATGCAGATGGGTAAAACTCGCATTAAGGCCGAGGCCAGGAACCATCAGCCCCACGCAATTGGGTCCCAGGATACGCAAGCTATAGGGCTGCGCAGCCTGAAGCATCTGCTCCTCTAGCGCCTTACCGTCCGCCCCCATCTCCGAAAAACCAGCTGTGATGACCACAGCGGATCGTGTGCCCCGGGCACCAAGCTCAGCGATGATGCCGGGCACAGTGTCAGGGGGCGTGCAGATCACCGCAAGATCGGGCGCAAAAGGCAGATCCGCCACGGTGTTGTAGGCCAGGGAAGATTGAATCGCCTGTTCGCGGGGATTGACCGGCAGGACCGGGCCCTTGAAGCCGCCTGAGAACAGGTTCTGGGCGATAACCGCGCCGACGGAACGGTCGCGATTGCTGGCCCCGATCAGTGCCACGGACTGGGGCCGTAACATCGCGTCGAGATTATGAATAGTCATGGGGAAATCCGATCTGCCTGACGATGCGATGGCCTGCCGGATAGATCGAAAGGCGGGTAGCAACCATGACCTAGGTCAAACCTGTGGCCCTGGCAGCCATAGGGTTTTCGCCGTGCGGCATTGCTCGCCAAGGGACGGCATCCCTTGCTGACCAAGGCTTTTCCATCCCGCACCGCCGGTGGCGCCGGCGCAAAACGGGGCCTTTTTCAAGAAAGACAGATATCGCACGAGCGGGGCCGCAAAAAACCGTGCTGGGCTGCCTATGGGCCTGCAGGTAGGGGCCCGGTGACATCGGGCATGTGCGCGCCGCCGGCGAAAACGGCCGCGACTGAGGGAAACCAGCCCCAAACCAAGATGACGGGATTGGGACATCAATCTGCGTCACCGCCTGATAAAGCCACCAAACTGCTGGGGACGTATAATGAGCGATGTAGTCACCCGAGGCATCAACACTCCCGGTCTGAGCTCTGATGGGAGCGCGGTTTCTTTCACCTTTTTTGTTGCCGTTGACAGCTATCGCGTCGGCGACAACGGGACCTTTTTTGACCTCGACTATGATATCTATCTTTCCGATGATCAGATCATTGATGCATCGGATGTTCGGCTGCTAAGCACGACGGGAACCATGTCCGAGCACGGCCGTGAATTCGGCGTGACGGTGGATCTTCCGCCGGATCTCGCTGACGGCGAATACTATATCGGTGTCGCCATTGATCCGTCCGCAAATCTTTTTGACACGAATACGGATAATAACACAAGCATATCCCAAGCCTTCCGCATCGGCGAAGAACCCGAAATGGATGTGATCGACGTGCCGGATCCTATCCGGCCGGCAGTTCGCACCCGTCGGAGTATTGTCGACCTGATGGTCGAGAATGTGTCCTTCAGCGATACCGTCTGGACACAGAATGAAGTCATTCAGGTCAATTGGGATGTGCGCAATGAAGGGAGGACAGAAGCCCCCAGTTCAGCTTCAGCCCTCACCATTACGGGTGGCCAAATCCATAATGACCACCTTGCAGAACTGCTTTTGACAGATCCCGAAACCGGCACCATCGGCGCTAAACAATCGAGCCCGCAAGGTGAGCCCAACAGTCTTGTCGTTCCACAATCCCTGCTCGCCGGTGTCTATTTTGCTCAAGTCACGGCGGATACGGGCCAAGTGGTCTTTGAGCGAGACGAAAACAACAACACCTCAAGCCAGGTCCGGATCATCGTCGCGCCGAATGGCCTGTTCAGGGAAGGCGATCTCCTGGCCAACGCCCTCGGTGGAGGCGCAGACAATGATCTGTTGCTCGGCGAGGGGGCCGCGGACACCCTGTTCGGCTTTCTGGGTCATGACATTCTGGATGGCGGCACGGGCGAAGATTTCATCGCCGGCGGAGAAGGCCATGACACCCTGATCGGTGGCAGCGGCGCGGATCAACTCTGGGCCGAAGGCGGTGACGATGTCCTGTCCGGCGGCGCAGACAACGACCTCCTGGTGGGTGGTCTGGGCAATGACAATGCGGCCGGAGACGGCGGCGACGACCAACTCTGGGTCCAGGAAGGCGATGACACGGCCACGGGCGGCGACGGCAATGACCTGCTGGTCGGCGGCCTTGGCAACGACTTCCTCGCCGGCGGCGCCAGCCGTGACGCCCTTTGGGGGGAGCTTGGCGACGACACGCTCGAAGGCGGCAGCGGGGACGATATCATGGTCGGGGGCGTGGGCCTTGATGTGCTCAGCGGCGGCGACGGGGATGACGAACTCTACGGACAGGATGGCAACGACACCCTCGACGGCGGCAATGACCGGGACATTCTGGTCGGCGATGGCGGCAATGATGTTCTGCGGGGCGGCGCTGACCGGGACGAGCTTTGGGCCGGTGCCGGAGACGACACCCTCGAAGGCGGTGCGGGGATGGATATACTCGTCGCGTCCCTCGGCGATGATGTGCTTTTCGGCGGTGACGAGACGGACGAACTTTATGGCGAGGCGGGCAACGACGTCATGCATGGGGAGGGCGGCGACGACATCCTGATCGCCTGGATCGGCGATGACACGCTCAATGGCGGCAGCGGAACGGACCTGCTGTATGGCCAGGGGGGCAGCGATACCTTCGTGATCGCGGCCAATACCGGCATCGACTATATCGGGGACTTCGCGCCCGGCGTAGATCGCATCGACCTGACAGCCTATGGCCACATTAATGACTTTGACGAGCTGCTGGACCTCAGTGTGGACACCATCGGTATTCAGCACACGAATTCCGTGATCATCGCCATGGATTTCAACAACGCCATCATCATTGACGGTTGGACCAAGGACAATCTGATGGGCAGTGATTTCGATTTCGCGGCCTGAGGCCTGAGGCTTTACCTCACGGAATTGGCGCTGGCGATGGCGCTTTTGGCGGCGCTTTTGGCGGCGGCACGGGGGGCATGCCCCGGCGCCGCCGCAGCGTGTCAGGCCGCTTCCTGGCGGGTCATGGCCCGCAGCTTGTCGATGAGCTGGGCGCCCAGGGCCCCGCCATCGCCGCGCAGCTTGCGATGGACGATCACACCGAGGATTCGGATGTGGTGGTCAATAACATCAAGACCGTCGAGATCAAGGGCCCCCAAACCGCGGGTTTGTTCGCACAAGGAATGGCCCACCTCGGTCATCAGTTGGAACCCGAAGGAGCCGCCCTGTCCCTTGATATTGTGAGCGGTCTGGAAGATCTGTTCGATCTCTTTTGCGTTTTGGCCGGGCTTGGAGCGGGCACGCGTGGCGGCCTGTTCCAGATTGGCGATGTCCTCTTGAACCGTCAGAATATATTGATCGGCGAGGGCCGCAACGGCGGCCTCCGCCTGGGCGATTCGCTGGCGCATGGCCTCATCGGAGGGTGAGGGATTGGTCACGGTCATTGGCGATCCTCATCAATGGCCCCGTTGCCGACGACGCCCCGCGCGGGCGTCATGATCCGGGGCAGCGCGACCGCGGGGGGAGTTCGCAAGCCGCGCGCAGGCAGGAAGGCGAAGTCTCCGCTGATTCTCAGATAGCCTGACACGTCGTTCTTAAGAGAGATTTAATCGAAGGCTGAGTAGCCGCCCTTGGGGACGAGCCAAGAGAGCGCAAACGCGGTGATAATTGGCCCGCAGCGCAGGTCAAGGTCACCGGGCGGGGCCGAATCCCAAGCCCCCTTTGGAGCCGTCTAGTGTCGTGGATCAGAAGTCCGCATGAGACCTCCCGGCACGTCCGTCTGCGGACTTCTGATCCGAAAACGACACGAGAAACACCAT
>CAYUYV010000137.1:0-13038 GCA_964449455.1 uncultured Alphaproteobacteria bacterium
CGCAGACGGACGTGCCGGGACTTCTCATGCGGACTTCTGATCCACGACACTAGCCGATAAGGCAGGCTTTTATCTCGACAGGCCTGTTCTGTCGGGGCTCGCCCGGGGCACCACGTTTCTGCTGCC
The DNA here is from genome assembly GCA_964449455.1 of uncultured Alphaproteobacteria bacterium. Taxonomy (GTDB): domain Bacteria; phylum Pseudomonadota; class Alphaproteobacteria; order JAJFIK01; family JAJFIK01; genus CAYUYV01. The sequence goes on from CAYUYV010000137.1 coordinate 127, forward strand.
GCCCCTGGCCTGGGCCTTCATTGTAACGTTGTCGGCTCAGCCTTTTCGGTTGCACTGGGGTCTGCTGCTCCACCTGATCCCGACAGTGCTCAGTGGCTCGCCATTGGCCTTTTTGTTCCTCAAGGCAAGGTCCGGGGAGGCGCCCATTGATGTCACACTTGCCCTGAGCCTCCATTGGATGGCCTTCGTGGTGATCTGTGCCGCCTATTTGGGGGCTGCTGCCCGGGTTCTGCACGGCGATGCCTTGAGAATCCGCGACACCTTTTCGTTTCCCGATAATCCGGCCCAGCGACGCCTGACTTACGTCTTGCTGACACTGGTCGTGCCTTGGGCCCTGTTGCTGGTGGAAACCTCGGTCGAGATTTTCGTTGATCTGCCTCTGGCGTTGAAAGTGGTTCTGGGGTTGACGCGTCTGGTCTGCCTCGTGGCCTTGTGCGCTTACGCCCTCCAGCCAAGGGGGCTCATGCTGACCGCCAAAGAGACGTCCCAAGTCCCCCCGGGACCGGCCAAATATGCCCGGTCCACGCTTGGTGACAGCGATCGCATGCGGATCGCCGAAAAGCTGCGCCGGGTCATTGAGGAGGAGCGCATCTATCGCGACCCGTTCTTGACGCTTCGTAAGCTGATGATGTGGTTTTCAACTGGTATGGGCTGATGTGGTGGGTTGTGGGAGACGGAGCTTTGCAGGGCGCCCGTGACCGTCTTGGTCTCACGCGTATCTTTCCACAAGGTTCATTTGGTGCCGGCGGATATGGGGGACAGTTCGTGCTCGTCATTCCGGACTGGGACACGATCATTGTTCATGTGATGCGAACAGGTGGCCTGTTTCGGCGCAAGGGGCTGAGCGGTGAAGCGCGCGTTCGGCTACTCTCGACTGTGCTGGCGGCCCGTTCACCCTGACAGTGAGATAATCAACCGATCTATTGACCATTCGTGGGCGTGCCGATAGCGTGTGCCCATGAAGGGTGATGACACCGTGTCCGGTGTGCCAAGCAGGACCGAGGATGAAACCCTCGATCAGGTGTTCTTTGCGCTGAGTGATCCGGTTCGGCGGGCCATCCTTGTGCGTCTTGATGAGGGGCCGGCGCTTGTGTCCGAATTGGCAGCGCCCTTTGACATGTCGCTCCAGGCTGTGTCCCGGCATATCCGGGTCCTTGCCGAGGCCGGCCTTGTGGAGCGGGAGCGTACTGGCCGCATCGTGCAATGCCGGCTGGAGGTGGGTCCGATCTACGCGGCCGCCATCTGGATGAACCGGTACACGAAGTATTGGCAGACCCAGTTTGAAACTCTGGCAGCCCTGGTGACCGAAACGGATGCCGAGCCGCCGGCTGATGCCCCTTTGCCTCCGGCAGAGCCGGAAGCCCCATTGGGGCGAGAAAAACGACCATCCTCCAAGCCGCGCGGAACGGCGCGAAAGAAAGGAAAAGCCAGATGATGAGGGAATTTCAGTCTAATGAGCGCCTGCGCGGCCTGATGGAGCAGATGTTCAAGTTGCGCAAGGATATGCGCGATGCCCTCGCAGAGTCCGCCGCCCGGGAAGTGGAGGACTATAACTTCAAGACGGTGGACGGGACCGTGCGCCTGTCGGAGCTGTTCGATGGCAAGAAGGACTTGTTCATGATCCACAATATGGGCAAGAGCTGCATGTATTGCACCATGTGGGCGGACGGTTTTAACGGCGTCTATCCGCATCTGGCCGATCGGGCACGCTTTGTCGTGTGCAGCCCGGACAGCCCGGACGTTCAGAAAGCTTTTGCCGAAAGTCGAGGTTGGCGCTTCCCCATGGTCAGTCAGGAAGGCACGCGTTTCGCCCAAGACCTTGGTTTCGGCGAAGAGGACGGCAAGGGTGTCTATCCCGGTGTGTCTGTTCTTCAGTATAAGGATGGAAAAATCCGCCGGGTGTCCGCGACCCCATTCGGTCCCGATGATGAATTCTGTTCGGTCTGGCAGTTTTTCGGCATGCTTCCGGAAGGGCCGGACGGCTGGGAACCCAAAATGGCCTATGCCTAAGGGGCCTCGGCGGCGGCATCGCACAGGCGCTCCAGAGCGTCCCAGAATGCCGCCGCCCCATCCTGTTGCCGGGCCAACGCTCGCTAGGGGCGTGATGTCCGAGAGGGTTGACGGCGAGGGCGGTCTCATACCCTTGTGCAGATGTTCCGTATTCTGATGCGCTACGGTCCCTGCCCGACATATTCCCGGCGCTCTCGGACCCTTCGGTGCCCAGAGCGGTCAGTCCGTCAGCGGAACCGTCACCGTAAACGCGCCGCGCAAATCGCCCAATGCGAAGCCCCGCGCCTGATCATCGGGATAGTAGCGGTCGATTTCGGCCTTGATGTCCGGGGCAATTGCCTCCCCGTGGCAGGTCAGGCACAGGCCGCCGGTCATGATGGGTGCCATATAGCGCAAGGACATAGAGCGCGAGGACATAGAGCGCGAGGACTGGGTCTCGCCCTCCGTTGTGATCCGAGTTGCTTCCAGGCTGGCCGGCTTTACACCCTCCGCCAGGACAGTTTCGAAGCGCTCCAGAACGTCGCGCTCCCAAGCATCCGGGGCATTGGCTGGGTTGCGGGTTTTCAGTGCCGTCCGGCCAATGACCACATCCGAAGCCGCGCCAGTCTCGGCGGCGATTGCGGGCGCTGCTTCATTGCACACGCCAATGGCGCTCACTGGGCCCGCCGTCTGAATCGCCTCCATGAGGCGTGACTTCAAGCTGTCCTGGAACAGAGCAATCGCGTTGCGCGCTTGCCTTGCGGCACTTTCTACCGTTGACGGAGCGATGGTCGGTTCACCCTGGGCTGCGGCAAGGCCGAGCAGCATCGCCACACCGGCAATAGTGACGCGCAAGCTCATGTGCCCGGCCGCCGCCAATCCACGGCATCATCTGTTGGAAAACGCTGGGGCGCCGGACCCACCACGACGACATCGCCATCCCGGATTTCCAGGATCGCAAGGCCCCGTTCGGTGCCTCCGGAGGACAGGAAGCGGAAAATGCCGTCAATGCCGACAAAGCCGTCGCGATTGGTCAGGCGCATTTCGGTAAACCGATCGCCCGGTGCCCCGGATGCCAGGACGGCCGCCAGGGTCATGGCATCATAGCCAAGACTTGCGATCCGCGGCGGTGAGTAGCCATAGGTCGCCTGGAAGCGCTCGGTAAAACCGATCCGGGCGTCGGGTGGCGGCGCGGCGAACCAGCCGCCCTGGAGGGATTGCTCCTTCCAAAGGCTGACATCGTCCCACAAGCCTGTGCCGAGGAAGCGCACGGAGCGATTGTCGATGTCGTAATAGGGCAGGGTGGGCGCCAGACTGCGCAAGGTAGAGCCACCGTCAGGCAGCAGCACGGCCTGGAAAGAGACCGGGCCCCAGGTCTGGGCATCCTTGATCCGTTGCAGGGCCCGCCGCGCGGCTGCGTCCTGGCGCGCAGCGAGTGCCCGGCGTTGTTCTTCAAGGGCGGCCCGCCGGCGACCATATTCCGCAAGCTGACGGACAGGGGCGCGGAAGTCATCCGCAGTCGGTTCATAGGAAACAAGATGGCGCAGCGTCCCGTTGATCGAGGAGATATCCTGCCGGAAGGCACTTGCAACACGCTCGCCATAGGCATTGTCAGGCACGAGGGCCGCGAAATCGGTCAGGCTCTGTTGCGCCGCGAATTCGACAACGCGGCGGATCTCTTCCTCGACCTGGAAGCTGAGCAGATGGACGCCGCGATTGGCGACGGTGCGGTCGGAGGAAAAAGCCACAATCGGGATGTTCCGCCGGCCAACCGTGCCGGAAATGGCGGTGACCGATGAGGCAAAGAGGGGCCCCAGGATCAATTCGGCCCCATCCTCAATGGCTGCTTCGGCAGCGGCCAGGGCGCCCGAGGGGGTGCCGCGCGTGTCATGGGGCAACAGGAGCAGTGAGTCGCTCTGAACCTCGAAAAGGCCAAGCTGGGCTGCATCCATCAGACCCTTGGCCACCCGGCGAACGCCTGGATCTTCGGCACTGAGGGGCAGGAGGATCGCGACCCGAACCGGCGTGCGCCCATCCATATGCCGCGGATTTGCAAAGCCCGGCTGTTCCTGCCAGCCCAGATCACCGCTTGGTGCGGGAAGGCGGGCAGGGCCCTCCAGGGTGGGTCTTTGCGTGGGAACATATGGCCCGGTTGTCTCGGTGCTCGTGGAGGCGCAGGCGGCAAGCGCGGTCAGCGCCAATGCAATGGCTGCCGTGCGAAGAAGCGCTCGAACGGGTTGCCCGGTTTGGCGCTTTTCAGAGGGGGGTCTATCGGCCAAGCTTGGTGTATCCATTGCTGTGCGATGACATCCGTCGGTCATGCTTCACCCCTCTCGCGCGCTGCACCCATTGTGCTTCGGCTCCAACCCTGTTCTGGCGCAAGGAAACCGCTGTCCTGAATGCAACCATCCGAAAAAGACGTGCCCGCCGATGGTCCCGGATCCTCATCCGAACACTCCCAAAGCGAGCCCTCGTTTGTGCAGGCGGCGCCAGACCCTAGCCGCGCCTCCTGGCGAAGTAAACTTTCCCTAACGGGCCCAAGGGGGCGCCCGCCCGCGCCCGGTCTCCATATTGTTGCAACGCCCATCGGCCATGCCGACGACATCACGCTGCGCGCCCTTGATACCCTGGAAGCAGCCGATCTGATCGTTTGCGAAGATACAAGAGTCACCGCGCGCTTGTTGTCGATTTTCAGCATTGCCCGGCCAATGCAGGCCTATCATGACCACAACGCGGCCAAGGTGCGGCCTCGCATTCTGGATGCTCTTGCACAGGGATCCGTCGTGGCGCTGGTCAGCGATGCCGGAACGCCCCTTGTGTCCGACCCAGGCTACAAGCTGGTTGTCGAGGCGATCGGGCAAGGGGTGAGGGTCTTTCCCGTGCCGGGACCGTCTGCGGCCCTTGCGGCTTTGTCCGTGGGGGGATTGCCCACGGACCGGTTCTGTTTCGCCGGCTTTTTGCCCGTTAAGGCTGGTGCGCGGCGGACGGCTCTTGAGCAACTGGCCGCGGTTCCCACGACTTTGGTGTTTTTTGAGACTGGCGCCCGGCTGGCCGTCTCGCTTGCCGCCATGGCTGAGGTGCTGGGCCCGCGCCCGGCGGCCGTGGCCCGGGAATTGACCAAGACCTTCGAGGAAGTGCGCCGCGGCACCCTGCCGGAGCTTGTCCAGACGGTCGAGGCCGCGCCGCCCAAGGGCGAAATCGTGGTCCTTGTGGGACCGCCGGAGGCGGGATCCGGGGTGGCGGATGCCGAGACGCTGGACACGGCCTTGCGCAGCGCCCTGGAGAGCCTGCCCCTCAAAGGCGCGGTGGCATCGGTGACGGCCGATCTTGGCCTGCCGCGCCGCAGGGTTTATCAGCGGGCTCTTGTTCTGAAGGGGGAGGCGGGGGACGACCCGGATGCGGCCCCGTGAACGCAAGCATCCGGCGGGAACGCGGGCGCGCGGCCTGGCATCGGGGCCAAGGCGCAGAACGTCTTGCGGCGCTCTATTTGATGCTCAAGGGGTACCGGATTCTGGCCCGCCGACTGGCAACGCCGGTTGGTGAGATCGATCTGGTCGCGCGGCGGGGCGGTCTGATCATTTTCGTGGAAGTTAAAGCCCGGCCGAGCCTCGATCAGGCCCTTGAGGCGCTCACCCCCACCGTTTGCCGCCGTGTGGCCAGGGCCGCGCACTATGCGCTGGCGGGCCGTCGAACCTGGGCCGGCGCCAGGGTCCGCATTGACGCCATCGCCATCACTCCCGGCCGGTGGCCGGTCCATCGCCGTAATGTGGTTGTGGACCGTGCCGAGGCTGGTGGTTGACCCGGGCGGCCCGGTGGGTGTGTAACCGGCATCCGCGAAACCCTACGACCGGCGGCCCATGCCGCACCTGTTTGACGAAGAGGTGATGCCTTGGTCCAACAAAGCGAGCTTTTCGACGCGCTGCGCGAACAGGGCGGACGGGCTGACCATGATGTTGATCTGACGGAAACCGCTCTTCTGCTTGGCGCCATCGATTTTCCCGATATCGATCTGGCGAAGTACCGGGCCCATGCGGATGCCATCGCCAATGATTTGTCTGACGTTGCAGGGGATGCCCATGATCCGGCCGAACAGGCGCGTCGTCTGTCGACGGTTCTGGCCGAGACCTATGGCTATGACGGCGATCAGCTCACATTTGATGATCCGTATAATGCCAACCTGATCTCGGTGATCGAGCGGCGGCGCGGCCTGCCGGTCACCTTGGGCGTGCTCTATCTCCATGCCGGCCGCCATGCGGGCTGGTCCGTCTGGGGCCTCAATTTTCCAGGCCATTTCCTGGTTTGCGTGGGCGAGGGGGACAGCCTTGTGGTGATGGATCCCTTTCACAGCGGGCGTCTGCTCACCGAGCATGAACTCAATGGCTATCTCCAGCGGGTCAAGGGCGCGGGCGCGCAAGTGACGCCCCAGGATCTGGGCATGATGTCGAACCGCGCCGTTCTCGTTCGCCTGCTGAACAATATCAAGGAGCGGGCCCTCAAAGCCGAGGATCATGCCCGGGCCCTGGAGATTGCCGAGCGCCTGGTGATCATCGCGCCGCGCCATGCGGCGATCCTCTATGACTTCGCCATGCTCAATGCCCGGGCCGGCCATCTGGCCCTGGCCCTCGACACCCTTCACAACGCGGCGCAATATGCGCCTGACGACGCGTTCCGCCGCAAGGCCCTCACCAGCCTGGATACGGTCAAACGGCGGCTGAACTGACGGACACGCCCAATAAGCGTCAGCCCGATGAGGCGGTCCCGTGGACCAGTGGAGATCCGGCCTATGCCCTTGACCATCGCCATCCAAACGGATCCGGTGGAGACCTTCGAAATCGAGGGCGATTCCACGTTCCGCCTTGGCCTTGAGGCCCAGGCGCGCGGGCATCAGCTCACCTATTATACGCCCGACAAGCTGGCCATGTTCGGCCGGACCGTGACGGCGCCCTTGAGGGCCTTGGAGCTGCGCGACCAGCTCGGCAACCATTTCTCGGCCGGCGATCCGCAGACCACGGATCTTGCCGATGTGGATGTGGTGCTGATGCGCCAGGATCCCCCTTTCGACATGGCCTATATCACGGCCACTTTCATGCTGGAGCATATTCACCCCAAGACACTCGTGGTGAATGATCCCGTCAGTGTGCGCAACGCGCCCGAAAAACTCTTCGTCACCCAGTTTCCGGATCTGATGCCTCCAACCCTGATCACCCGAGACGAGGAAGCCCTGAAGAGTTTCCGTGCGGAATTCAAGGACATCATCGTCAAGCCCCTGTTCGGCAATGGCGGTGCGGGCGTGTTCCGTCTGCGCCCGGACGACGAGAATATGGGCTCGCTGGTTGAGATGTTCTTGTCCATGGATCGCAGCCCGCTGATTGCCCAGGCGTTTCTGCCCGCGGTTCGCGAGGGCGACAAACGCATCATCCTGGTGGACGGCGTTCCCGTGGGCGCGATCAACCGGGTGCCCGGCGCCGGGGAAGTGCGGGCGAATTTCCATGCTGGCGGCATTGGGCAGCGAACCGACCTGACCGAGCGTGAACGGGAAATCTGTGATCGGATCGGCCCGGCCCTGAAGCACCGTGGTTTGATCTTTGTGGGGATCGACGTGATCGGCGGCTACATGACTGAGATCAACGTGACCTCACCCACGGGACTGCGCCATATCGAGCGCATGTATGGCACCAATATCGCGGCCACGATCATGGACGTGATTGAAGACAAGGTCGCGGCGGGCGCATGACCCTCGCCCGCGTCCATACGGTCGCGTTTGTCGGCGTCGAAGCGCGCCATGTGGATGTGCAGGTGCATATGGCGAATGGCCTGCCGGCCTTCGCCATTGTCGGCCTTCCGGACAAGGCGGTCGGCGAAAGCCGGGAGCGGGTTCGCTCGGCCCTGTCGGCCATGGGCCTTGGCCTGCCGCCCCAACGCATCACGGTCAATCTGGCGCCGGCTGATCTGCCCAAGGAAGGCAGCCACTATGACCTGCCCATCGCGCTTGGCCTGCTCGGTGCCATGGGTGTTCTGCCGCCGGATGAGCTTGAGGGCTATACGGCCCTCGGGGAGATGGCCCTTGACGGTTCGATCCTGCCGGTCACGGGCGCCCTGCCGGCCGCTCTTGCGGCTTCGGCCGCCGACCGGGACCTGATCTGCCCCGGGGCCTGTGGCGGCGAGGCGGCCTGGGCGGGCCGGATCAAGGTGCTGGCGCCGCCCACGCTGCTGGCCCTTGTGAACCATTTCAAGGGCACGCAGATCCTAACACCCCCCGAGCCGCAAGTTGCCGGTCCGGAAGCCGGCGCACCAGATTTTGCGGATATCAAGGGACAGGAGACCGCGCGGCGAGCCGCCGAGATTGCGGCGGCGGGGGGGCACAATCTTTTGCTGTGCGGACCACCTGGCTCTGGCAAGAGCATGCTCGCCGCCCGCTTGCCCGGCATCCTGCCGCCGCTTGAAGCCGAAGAGGCCCTCGAAGTCAGCATGATTGCGTCGCTCGCCGGACTTTTGCCCGACGGGCGGATTGGACGCACACGGCCTTTCCGTGCCCCACACCACTCGGCCAGCATGGCGGCCCTGGTGGGCGGTGGGCGCCAGGCCAAGCCCGGCGAAGTCACACTTGCCCATCGGGGTGTTCTGTTCCTGGACGAGTTGCCCGAATTCTCCCGCCCGGTGCTCGATTCTTTGCGCCAGCCCATCGAGACCGGTGAAATTGTTGTCGCGCGGGCGAATGCCCATGTGCGCTACCCGGCCCGATTCCAGCTCATCGCCGCCATGAATCCGTGTCGCTGCGGTCATCTGGGCAATGCGGAACTCGCCTGCAACAAGGCGCCCCGGTGTGCCGCGGATTATCAGGCGCGCCTTTCCGGCCCCTTGCTCGACCGCATGGACCTTTATATCGAGGTGCCGCCGGTGACGGTCGCGGATCTGGCTTTGCCCGCCGCCTCAGAAGGCACCGATGCGGTGGCGGCGCGGGTCGCGGCCGCCCGGGCCCGGCAGATGGCCCGCGCCGGCGAGGAGGGCGAGGCGCGGCTCAACAGTGTCCTTGAGGGCAAGGCCTTGGAGGCCGTGGCCGCGCCGGACGGGGCCGGCCAGACCTTGCTCACGGATGCGGCCGCCTCCCTAAATCTCACCGCCAGAGGCTATCACCGGGTGCTGAGGGTTGCGCGTACCATTGCGGATCTTGCCGGCAGCGATCGGGTTGGCCGCATGCATATCGCCGAGGCCTTGAGCTACCGGCGCGTCCCTGTCCGTACGGAAAAGGCCACCCGTCCGCTTTGATGGCGGACACTCCGTATCAAAATAATACAGAATACGCCCTTTTTCTTTGGCGCAAGTCTGACTACCCTGCGCGGTAATGATTCTTCAGGTGCCGGACCTTAGTCTGCGCGCGCGAATTGATGATCCACGTCAGCGGAGTGCCGGTCATATGGGGAAAATCGCTCAATGGTTCCGGCGGCGTTAATGGCGGGCAGCCTGCCCGGGATTCTCCTCTGGGCCGCACTGGCTGGCGGACTTGCTGCCTGCGCCGGCCTTTGGGCATTGGCGCGAACCCGGCGCCGGCTGAGAGGCCTTGAGCGGCAGGCGGAGGAACTCGCACGGGCCAAGGCGGAACTTGCCGATGTGGTGGCACGGCTCAACAGGACCAATGAGCATCTCACCCAGTCCGAAGCCCGTTATCGCGGTCTTGTGGACGGCCACGGGGATGTGCTGCTGCGCAAGGCGCCCAATGGCAGCCTGACCTTCGTCAATGATATTTATTGCGCGACATTTGGTGTGCAGCGTGCAGACGTTTTGGGCACCAGTTTCCATCCGCCCCTGCACCCGGACAGGGGCGGATCCATGCTCGGCACCCTGGGCGGCGGCGGCGCGGGTCCTTTGCGAGTCCGCCATGACCAGCACCTGAAAACCGTCGACGGCTGGCGCTGGTTCGCCTGGGAGGATTTTCCCGTCCGTGACAGCGACGGGAAAATCCTTGAAATCCAAAGCATGGGACGGGACATCACGGACCGGAAGGAGGCTGAAGAAGCCCTGACCCAGGCCCGGGACATGGCTGAAGCCGCAAGCCGCTCCAAGTCTTTGTTCCTGGCGACGATGAGCCACGAAATCCGCACGCCCATGAATGGGATTCTGGGCATGAACGGCCTTCTGCTCGGAGGGCCTTTGACCCCCACCCAACGCCATTATGCCGAGATGGTCCGCGAGAGTGGCGAGTCCCTCCTGACCCTAATTAATGACATCCTTGACTACTCCAAAATCGAATCCGGTGCTGTCGATTTGGAAAACAGCCCGTTCGATCCGGTAACGACCATAGAAGGTATCTGCGAACTTTTGGCCACGCGGGCCCACGCCAAAAGCATCAGTATCGCGACGGTTATCACGCCGTCCCTGCCCGCAAGCATCGCAGGCGATGAGGGGCGGTTTCGCCAGGTGCTGCTCAATCTGATCGGCAACGCGGTCAAGTTCACCGATGAGGGCGGCGTCACCGTGACCGTCGGCCCTGAAGGCGACAAGATCCGGGTGGAAATCACGGATACGGGTATCGGGATCGATGCGGACGCGCAGGGCCGGATCTTCGATCTCTTCGCCCAGGCCGACTCCAGCCATGCCCGCAAATATGGTGGCACGGGTCTCGGCCTTGCGATTTCCAAACGGATTGTGGAGGCCATGGGCGGTGCCATCGGTGTCGAGAGCACCCCGGGCGAAGGCAGCACATTCTGGTTCACCATTGCCGGCCTGCCGGTGAAAGACGGTGGGCTGGCTGAACTGCCGGCTGCCACGCCCTCAAGGACCGTGCCCTTGGCCCCCTTGGACGGCGCCCTGGTGCTGATCTTCTCGCCGTGCCCCGTGCGTGGGCCCGCGCTGGCCGCCCAGATCCGGCTCGATGGCGGACGTGCCCGGCTTGCCGGGCTCGGTGATATGAGGGCTCCGGACGGACTTGCGGTACCCGGAGGATATACCGTCGTCCTTGCGGATATGGAGGGTGTTGATACGGCCTTGCTACGGCGTCTGCCCTTCTGTGCGCAGAGCCGTTTCATCCGCATCTTGACCCCAGAACAGCGGGGGCTTGCATCCAACATCACTGGGCTTGGGTTTAACGGCCATCTGGTCCGTCCCGTTCGGCGCGAGGCCCTCCATGCGGCCCTACTGAACACGGATACTGATGTGCCCGTTTCCGCGGCTGCGATACCGGACGGGACTCTTCCCGCGCCGCCCCAAACCGCCCGCTATGACAGCGTGCCGGAACCGGAGCATTCGACTGAAGCCGACGGTCTGCGGATCCTCCTTGCGGAAGATAATGAGATCAATGCCATCCTTGCCCAGTCCCTGCTGCGCCGCGCGGGCCATAGGGTGAGGCGGGTGTCGACCGGTGCCGAGGTGCTGCCGGCGCTCGACGCTGAGGAGGCCGATCTCGTCCTGATGGATGTGCATATGCCGGGTACGGATGGCCTTGAAGCGACACGGGCCCTGCGTGCCGAAGCCCGGTTTGCCGGTCTTCCAGTGATTGCGTTGACCGCCAATGCCATGCCGGAAGACCGGAATATCTGTCTTGAGGCCGGCATGAATGACTTCCTGACCAAACCGATGACCCCCGACAGCCTCTATGCCATGCTGAAAAAATGGGGCGGTGAGGCCAATGCCGCGAATAGGGGGCCGGTTTCCAAGGCCTGATTGGCCATGCCCTGGACATGGCTTTCCGGGATTGGTTCCCCTCGCTGATCGGCTTATCAGGGTGCCCCGCGACCGGGCCTGCCCTGGAGGGCCTTAGCCCAAAGGCGGAATGCACCCGTTCTGGCTGTAAGGCTCAAACAGTTCGGGCAGGATCAGGGTTAATTGCGCAACGCTCATCGGCCCCTTAGATTTCAGTCCCGCATATGGTATCGCCGATCAGCCCAGAGAGTCCGGGGGCGTGACCCGTTGGTGGCACCTTGTCCTCGGATGCAGGGCGGAGCGCCGACACAATAAAAGAGGGTACGGGTTTGGACGAACCGTCTGAGCAGGAAAGCGGACCATCACACGCTCCCCCTTCGGACACTCCACACTTGGCGGACCAGCCCATGTCCGGTCATGGCGGGCCGGTCCTGGCGAGCGCTGGTCCCCTCGAAGTGCGGATTGCCACCGATCCGGCCGATATAGAAGCCTCCCAGGCCCTGCGGTATCAGGTCTTTTACGAGGAGATGTCGGCCCAACCGTCCCTTGAAATGTCAGCCTTGCGGCGTGACTTCGACGATTTTGACAAAATTTGTGATCACCTTCTGGTGTTCGACAGAGCCGCGCCGGCTCGGGATGATGGTGGGGTCCAGGTTGTTGGGACCTATCGTCTGTTGCGTCAGGATGTGGCAGACCACCATGGCGGGTTTTACACGGCCTCAGAATTTGATATCGCGCCCTTTGAGGCGCGCATGCATCAAGGGACCCGGTTTCTGGAGCTGGGGCGCTCGTGCACCCACAAGAAGTACCGCACCAAGCCCACAATCGAGCTGTTGTGGCGCGGGATCATGGCCTATGTGGCCCGCTACGACCTTGACGTGATGTTCGGCTGTGCTTCGATTGAAGGGACGGACCCGGACAGCCTCGCCGAGCCTTTATCCTTTCTCTACCATGAATATCTGGCGCCGGAGGACTGGCGTGTCCGGGCGCTTGATGATCAGTTTGTGGACATGCATCGTTTGCCGCCTGAGGATGTGAATATTCGTGCGGCACTTCGGGCGCTTCCGCCCTTGATCAAGGGCTATATCCGGGCCGGCGCCTATATCGGGGACGGGGCCGTGGTGGACCACCAGTTCGGCACCACCGATGTGCTGATCATCTTCCCGGTCTCGGAAATCAACGACCGCTACTTCTCCCGCTTCGCTGGCGAAGGCGCAGGTCGCGAGGGGCAATCGTCCGAAGACTGATCGACGATTTGAACAGTTGAGCATTCTCTTCTCTTGAGAG
>CAYUYV010000138.1:0-2264 GCA_964449455.1 uncultured Alphaproteobacteria bacterium
ACGCAGGTCAGCCGCCCCGTGGCATAGGCACCCGTGTCGACGCCAATGCGCCAGCGCGCCAGGGCCGGTTTCTCGCCCGGGGTGTGACCATGGACGATGATCTTGCCCGGAGACCAATCCGAGGACAGAAACTCCTCGCGGATCCACAACATGTCGCTGCGATCCTGGGACTCAAGGGCAATGCCAGGGCGAACGCCCGCATGGACGAAAAAGTAATCGCCATGGGTGACGCACACGGCGAGGTCCTCAAGGAAATCGATATGGGCGTGCGGCACCGCCCCCTCAAGCGCATCACGGGCGCTCTCCAAAGCCACGGGGGAGGAGCGGGGACTGGGCGGCGCCACGCCATAGCTGTCCAAGGTCTCCAGACCACCGAAATCGAGCCAGACTTCGCCGGATTTGGGGTCCTGAAGGAAATTCAGCATCGCTTCTTCATGGTTGCCCAAGATGAAATCGACATGCTCGTAGCGCTCTTTGATCTCAAGCAGCTTGTCGAGGGTTTCCTTGGACTTGGGGCCCCGGTCCACATAGTCGCCGAGGAACACGAGGCGCATGCGATCACCCGCGAAGGAGCGCATATCCACTTCAATGCCCCACATGAGGCGTGACAGGAGATCGACGCGTCCGTGAATGTCACCGATGGCATAAATGCGATCGCCTTCGGGGGCCGCGCATTCCTGATTGGCTTGGTTGTTTGAACGGCCGAGCAGCGACAGCATTTTGCACACTTAATTACAAGTCAGAGACACCACTAGTGTCCTGGTTAGCACCATTTGCCCCGTGAGCAACAGCCCGGAATGGTGGGCATTACGCAACACCGACCCGCAGCATGTCGTGAAGGTGAACCACACCGACCGGCCTGCCATCCTCCACAATGAACAGGCACGTGATTTCATTAGTGTTCATGACGTTGACAGCCTCGGCCGCCAGAACCGCTGGCCCGATGGTTTTGGGGTGCCGCGTCATCAAGGATCCAGCCGGCCGGTCCAGAAGATCGGCATTGCCGAGGTTCCGCCGCAGGTCGCCATCGGTAATGATTCCAATCAGCGCGCCGGTCTCATCCGTGACACCCACACAGCCAAGGCGCTTGGCCGACATGGTCATTAGCGCTTCAGACATGCGTGTCTCGGGGCCCACCAGGGGCACCGCGTCGTCCCGATGCATCAGGTCCCGCACCGTCATGAGCTGGGCGCCGAGCTTGCCGCCCGGATGAAAGCGCTTGAAATCGAGGGCCGTGAAACCCGATTTGCGGAGCAGCGCGACAGCCAGGGCATCCCCCAGGGCCATCATCATGGTTGTCGAGGTCGTGGGGGCGAGCCCATTGGGGCAGGCCTCGGGCACGGCGGGAAGCACAAGCGCAATTCGCGCCTGGCGGGCAAGTGCGCTTTCCGCGTCAAAGGTCATGGCGATGAGCGCGATCTCAAAGCGCCGCGTGAAGGCCACCAGATCCCGCAGCTCTGCCGTTTCTCCGGATTTCGATAGGGCAATGACGGCATCCTTGGCGGTGATCATGCCCAGATCACCATGGCTCGCTTCGGCGGCATGGACGAATTGCGCCGGCTTGCCCGTTGACGCCAGGGTGGCGGCGAGTTTGGTGCCCACATGGCCGCTTTTGCCGATTCCGGACACGATGACCCGTCCCGACACCGCTGTCAGACATTCAACGGCCGCGTCGAAGGGTCCGCCAAGACCGTTATCGAGCGCCCCCATCAATGCATCGATCCCTGCAATCTCGGCCCGTAACACCGCTTGGGCGGTTTCCGTGTGGACATGCGGATCGGATAGGGACGCAAGGGGGGCTGGGGTCATGGATTCGCGGTGTCCTCGTGGTCGTGACTGTGGTGGGCCCATGTCCTGGGAAGGGCTCCAGATCCCATAAAAGGTATTCGGGCGCACGATCCCAATGGGGCAGACGTCCAAGACAGCCTTGCTGGAAACTTGGACGCCGCCATCGGCCGCAAAAAGGGGCCGCAAAAAGGGGCCGCAAAAAGGGGCCGCAAAAAGGGGCCGCGAAAAGGGGCTGCGAAAAGGAGCCGCCGGAGCCGGGCCAAAAGCCAGGCTCAGAGAATCGCGGACTCGAATGACAAAGCATCACCCGCCTCCATGGCAAGAGTCGGGCACCTGGACAACCGCGCGTCGCCGGTGTGAGATTTAACCACACGGTCTCGGCTTAAGCCGGACGTCAAAAAAACGCTTGGAGGCCCGGCACGGCGTCGCGCCGCCTAAAAAAAGAACAAGGGGAGGACCACGCCTTGGTCGGTATC
>CAYUYV010000138.1:2364-12904 GCA_964449455.1 uncultured Alphaproteobacteria bacterium
GGCGTCGCGCCGCCTAAAAAAAGAACAAGGGGAGGACCACGCCTTGGTCGGTATCATTTCCCACGGTGCCTATATTCCGCGCCTGCGCCTGACCCGATCCGCGATTGCCGATGCCCATGGTTGGCTCAATCCAGGTCTGAAGGGCAAGGCCAAGGGCACAAGGGCCCTGGCCAATTGGGATGAGGATCCCTTGACCATGATCGTGGAAGCGGGCCGCGACTGTCTGGCCGGCTTCGACCCGGCGCGGGTGGAGGCGCTCTATGCCGCCTCTACGACCTTTCCGTTCGCCGATCGTCTGAATGCCAGCATTCTGTCTTCGGCCCTCAATCTGAGCCATGACGTGCGCGCGAGCGACGTGACCGGGTCCCAGCGCGCCGGCACCACGGCCCTGATGGATGCCTGCGCCGCCGTCGGCTCCGGCACGGTGCGGGCGGCCCTGGTCGGGGCTTCGGATTCCCGCCGGGCAAAGGCGGCAAGCCCCCAGGAAATGGATTTCGGTGATGCGGGCGCAGCCCTTCTGGTGGGAGCGGACAATCCGATTGCGTCCTTAAGGGCCAGCCACTCCCTGACCCTCGATTTCGTGGACCATTTCCGCGGCGAGGGGCACAAATTCGATTATTTCTGGGAAGAACGCTGGATCCGTGATGAGGGCTACGCAAAAGTCCTGCCCCAGGCCGTGGGCGCTGTCCTGGACAAGGCCGGTGTGACGGCGGACGCGATCACCCATTTCATCCTGCCCTGTACGCTGGCGAAGGTGCCGGAGAGAATTGCCAAGGCGTGCGGCATCAAGGGCGAAGCGGTCCGCTCGACCCTGGCCATGGAATGCGGCGAGGCGGGCACGGCCCATGCCATCTTGATGCTCTCCCACGCGCTGGAGCAGGCCAAACCTGGTGACCTGATCCTGGTGGCCCAGTTCGGCCAGGGCTGCAACGCGCTCCTGTTCGAGGTGACGCAAGCCATCCGTGCCCTGCCCAAGCGCCGCGGTGTGACCGGTGCCATTGATGCCGGCCGTACCGAGACGAATTACATGAAACTCCTGACCTTCAAGGACATGTTGGAATGGGACCGGGGCATGCGCGCCGAAAAGGACGCCAAGACCGCGCTCACGGTGCTGTACCGCAAGGACGACATGATCACGGGGCTGGTGGGCGGCCGATGCACCCGGTGCGGCACGGTGCAGTATCCGCGCCAGCGGATCTGTGTGAACCCCAATTGCGGCGCCGTTGACAGCCAGGAGCCTTATTCCTTCGCCGACAAAAAGGCGCGCATCCTGTCCTGGTCCGCCGATTTCCTGACCTATTCGCTCGATCCGCCCCAGCATTACGGCATGGTGACCTTCGAGGAGGGGGGGCGCCTCATGACCGATTTTACGGATGTCGATCCGGGTACGGTGGAGTCGGGCCAGGAAATGCGCATGGTGTTCCGCGTGAAGGATTTTGACGAGGTGCGGGGCTTCCGCCGCTATTTCTGGAAGGCTGCGCCGGCCTTGTGAACGGATGGTGAGTGATCATGGCTTTCGCTTTCGCTCTTGCGGGGGCGGCGAAGCGATCCAGAGCGTCCTGGCGCGGAGCATGAGGCTTTGGGTTGCGCCGTCTCTTTGCTCCTTGCAAGGACGACAGGGGCAGCGCCCCGCTCATCATCGGGAAAAGACGAAAGACCTGACGCGATAACAAAAGACCTGACGCGATAACAGACGAGGGAGACACGCCATGGCTTCGGGCATCAAGGACAAGGTCGCCATTCTTGGCATGGGCTGTTCAAAATTCGGCGAGCGCTGGGACGCAGGCGCCGAGGAACTGATGGTCGAGGCCTATCTGGAAGCGCTGCAGGATGCGGGTGTCGAGACCAGCCAGATCGAGGCGGCCTGGTTTTCCACCCATATCGAAGAGGCAAGCGTGGGCAAGGGCGGCACGCCCCTTTCCATGACCCTCCGCCTGCCGAACATTCCCGTCACCCGGGTCGAGAATTTCTGTGCCAGCGGCTCGGAAGCCTTCCGGGGGGCCGTCTATGCCGTCGCGGCCGGCGCCTGTGACATTGCCCTCGCCCTTGGCGTCGAGAAGCTCAAAGACACCGGCTATGGCGGGCTCCCGGTTCCCCAGCCCGGAACGCTCCAGCCCCAGATCGGCGCCAATGCCTCCGCACCCGGATCCTTTGCCCAGCTCGCCAGCGCCTATCGGGCCAAGCATGGCGTCGATGCGGACACACTCAAGCGCGCCATTGCCCATGTCTCCGTCAAGAGCCACCAGAATGGCTCCAAGAACGAAAAGGCCCATCTGCGCAATGTGGTCAGTGAGGAGACGGTCATCAACGCGCCCATGATTGCCGAACCCCTGGGCCTGTTTGACTGTTGCGGTGTGTCGGACGGGGCCGCCTGCGCCATTGTGACGACCCCGGAAATTGCCCGCAGCCTGGGCAAGTCGCCCCTCATCACCGTGAAGGCGATGCAGCTGTCCCTGTCCAACGGTCTTGAGTCATCGCATAATTCCTGGGACGGAAGTTATTTCCACACGGCCCGGATCGCGGCGCGCAAGGCCTATCAGGAAGCTGGCGTCGACAATCCGCGGGACGAGATTTCCATGATGGAGGTCCATGATTGTTTCTCCATCACAGAGCTTGTGACCATGGAGGACCTCTTCATCTCCGCCGAAGGCCAGGGCTGGCGCGATGTGCTCGACGGCTTCTATGATGCCGATGGCGGCGTTCCCTGCCAGATCGACGGCGGCCTGAAATGTTTCGGCCACCCTATCGGCGCCTCAGGCCTGCGCATGCTCTACGAGATGTATCTCCAACTCTCCCACCGGGCTGGCGTGCGCCAGATCGCCGAGCCACGCCTCGGCATGACCCATAATCTCGGCGGCTCCCCCAGCTCAAATGTGTGTTCCGTGTGCATCATTGGGGAGGAGCGTGTTTAAAGGCGCATCCCAAGAGACGGACTCGGCTCTGGTTTGTTTCGCCCACGCGCTGCTGGGGCGCGCCTATTGGACGTGCTTGCAAACAAAGGCATTCCTTTCCCGGTGGCCAGGCACAGAGCGGGCCAGGGGACCAAGGCCATCGGCGCGAGGCGATTATTCTGGGCGCGGATGGAGAATAGGCCCGCAGGTCTTTTATCCCCGTACCCCATTCAGGAACGCATCCATCGCCTCCGCCTTTTCCAGCAGGATGACGGCCGCGCCGAGTTCGGAAACATGGGTCGTGTTCGTGTAATAGGTCAGGCGCAATTTGAGCTTCCAGCCCTGGACATCGCTGACCCATACGCTGGAGCGCACGGCCCGCTCATTTACAGCGCCGATATCGACGGCAGATGCTGCGGTCTCAAACCGGTTGCCGTCTGCGGCCACGATCACCGTGCGCCGGCTGGCCCGGGTGAAACGGCGCAGAATCGCCGCCCGCGTTGTGTCCACCGCCTCGCCAACGCCAAGGCGCGGCGCATAGGTCGCAAACAAGGTCAGGACCGGGAGAAACTCCACGCCCACATAGTGACAGGCCACATCGCGGCCTTGCGCATCGAAAATGATGGCGTCTTTCAGGCGCAGCTCCAGGTCCTGCCCGACCGCCAGATCCGCTGCCGGCATGGAAAGGGAAGCGGGGCAGTCGAGCCCGCTCTCCACGTGGCGCGCGCTGTCGCGTCCCACGTCGAAGATGCTCTCAGGCTTCGCGACGGTCACCCCCCGGCGCACGCGCAACAGCCGGCCGACCCAATCGACCCGGGAGGGGCTCAACATGGTGCGCGACGAGGAGTCAAAACGGGCCGCGACGCGGTCCAGCGCCATTTCGTGCTGACGGGCGAGGGCGAACCGGGACGGGGTCAGGTCGGGTTCAAGCGGTGCCTGTTGCGCCCCGCCGCATGCGGCGGCCAGGAGGCACAGGCTGACAAAGCAAAAGGATTGAACGGCGCGGATCATGGTTGGCTGCGTTTTCCGGATGGGCCGGACCGGCTTACGGGTAAGCAAAGAATGGGCGTCTTCAGGTAACGGTCCTGATGCCTGAGCGTCAA
Organism: uncultured Alphaproteobacteria bacterium; assembly: GCA_964449455.1. Lineage (GTDB taxonomy): Bacteria > Pseudomonadota > Alphaproteobacteria > JAJFIK01 > JAJFIK01 > CAYUYV01. Next base: position 6,359 of record CAYUYV010000138.1, read on the forward strand.
CGGCCCGCGGTCGCCATCGCGCGTGACGTGGAAGACCAGAAACGCCGCCCGCCGGACACATTTTTTGCGTTTCTTGGGCGTGAGTTGGGTCGTCATTGCCCCAGCTGCGGAAAAATGGCGCAAAGCTGCGCGCCGGCCCTTCCCAAAGCGGCTCCAGGCTGACACCGTTGCGGGTGGTCCTTCCGGACTCGCGGCACAAGGGCAATCGCCGCAACGCAGTCTCATGGGGACTGGAACCACACACCTCGGAGTCCCGCCGGGATTATCCTTCACCACAGGAACAGGTCCATGAACCGGACAACGGTCCCGGAGGGGGCCCAGGAAAGGGCCCAAGAGTCAGTCACGGCCGCGGCGCCCGCCAGTATCGGCAATGTGGCGGTGGGCTTCGACATGATGGGGCTTGCCTTCGGCGTGGCGGAAGATCGTGTCACCGCAACCCGGATATCCGAGCCCGGGGTCCATCTTGGTTTGGTATCGGGTCTTGTCACGCGGCTGCCAGATGATCCGGCCCGCAATACGGCCCTTCGCGCGGCCCTTTCCGTCCTGGAGGGGGCCGGCGCGCCGTTCGGTGTGAGGCTGGATGTGGACAAGGGCGTGCCCATGAGCGCGGGCATGGGCGGATCGGCCGCCTCCGCCGTGGCCGCGGCCCTGGCGGTCAACGCATTGCTGGCCGCCCCGCGGCCTCGGGAAGCGCTGATCGGTCCGGCGTTGGACGGGGAGGCGGCCTCGGCTGATCCTCCGCCTCTGGACAATGTGATTGCCTCTCTTCTGGGCGGCCTTTCCCTCATTCGGGGCCCGAGCCCGGAGGAGATCCTGGCTTTGCCGCTGCCTGAGGATGTGGACTGTCTGCTCATCCATCCGGATCTGAAAGTCGAAACCCAGGCGGCGCGGGATCTCCTGTCGCCCCAGGTGGATCTTGCCACAGCGCTCGCCCATGCGCGCGATGTGGCGGGTTTTGTCGCCGCGTGTTACCGCGGTGACCTTGCCCTCATGGCTAAGACCCTGACGGATTGTCTCGTGGAACCCCAGCGAGCCCCGTTGGTTCCCTTTCTTGGTGAGGTTCAGCAGGCCGCCCGTGCGCATGGCGCCTTGGGTTGTTCCCTTTCGGGCAGCGGTCCGTCGATGTTCGCCTGGGCACCGCGCGAGCGGGCCCGCAGTGTCATGGCGGCCATGGTGGCGGTGCTGGACGCCCAAGGCATGGGGTATCGTCAGTACACGGCGCCGCTCGCAACGCCGGGCGCGCGCCTTGTGATGCCTGAGGCTGCCAGCGGTTCGGTGCAGGCCTCCGATATAGTCGGCGTGTGATCGTCCCTCTGTCGATTGTTGCTCAATTTTTTCAACGAGACTCAAAGGCTCCCAGCTAAAAGGGACGGAGCCTCAGTGTCCTGAGAGCCTAAATGTCCTGAGAGCCTAAATGTCCTGAGAGGAAGTGTTATGCGGTTCGTCAGCACCCGGGGCGGGGGCGCACCCGTCAGCCTGTCCACGGCCATTGCCCGTGGGTTGGCGGCCGATGGCGGCCTCTATGTGCCTGAAACCCTGCCGGCGATTGATGTCTCGGCTTGGGATCCGGACTGGCCCCTGGCGAAGGTCGCCCGGGCGTTTCTGGAGCCCTTTTTCGATGACGATCCCCTGGCGGATCAGCTTGAGGCCATAACGTCCTCGGCCCTCAATATCCCCTTGCCCCTCACCCAGCCCTTTGGCGGCCACGAGGACTGGCTGGTCATGGAGCTGTTCCACGGCAGCACCGCTGCCTTCAAGGATTTCGGGGCGCGGTTCCTGGCGGAATGCCTGTGCCGGCTGCGCGGGGATGCGGTCGATCCCTTCACGGTTCTCGTCGCCACCTCAGGGGATACGGGCGGCGCGGTGGGTGCGGCTTTTGACGGGCGGGAAGAGGCCCGGGTCGTGATCCTGTTTCCTGTGGGGCGGGTGTCGCCGCTGCAACGTCACCAGCTCACCTGTTGGTCGGACCGTGTGTTGTCCTTGGAGGTGGCGTCCGATTTCGATGCCTGCCAGGGGCTCTCAAAGGCCGCTTTCGCCGATCCGGATCTGTCGACCCGGTTTCACCTCACCTCGGCCAACAGTATCAACATCGCTCGGCTGCTGGCCCAGATGACCTATTACGCCGCCCTGACTCTGCACTTGGGCGCTGCGGGGCGCACGCCGGTCAATGTCATTGTGCCAACCGGTAATGTGGGCAATGCCCTCAGCGCCCTTTGGATCAAGGCCATGGGCCTGCCCATCGGTCGGGTGGTTTGCGCCAGCAATGCCAACCGCACCATGCCGGATTTCCTGGTCACCGGCCGTTATGAGCCCCGGCCGTCCGTTGCCACCCTGGCCAATGCGATGGATGTGGGCGCGCCCAGCAATGCGGAACGTCTGGTCCATCTGTTGGAGCGGCGCCCTGACCTGCGGAGCGCCCTCGCCGCTGCGTCGGTGAGTGACACGGAAATCCGGGCGCGCATCAAAATGGATTTCGACCGGGACGGGATTATCTGGTGCCCCCACACGGCAACGGCGGCCCATCTGCTGCAGACCGGTCTTCCGGACACAAACGGCCGCCCGGCGGATGCCACTTCGGCGAAGCAGATCTTGGGAGAAGAGGGCCCCGGCGTCTGGTGTGTCGTCGCCACGGCCCATGCCGCCAAATTTCCCGAGGTCGTGGAACCGATCATCAATGCACCGGTCCCTAAACCGCCGGCTCTGGAGGCTCTTGCGGAGCGGCCCAGCCGGGCCCAAACCTTGACCGCTGATCTCCAGGCCCTCGGAACGGCGATGAGAACACATTTTGGCAATCGTTAGGCAGGACCAAGGCCAAACATCCCCAGTTGGCCATGGAAAGTGCACAGAGTGACGTTAAATCCACAGTCAACGCATTGGGGGACCGGTCTTGGGGTTGAGGAACCGGAGGTATGCGGGATCAGGGCAGCGGTCTTGGGCGGGAAGATCGTGTGCTGACTGGTGGGCCTGGGCGGATCGGCTGGCACGGTGAGTGCAAGCCCCGATTCCCCAGACAATTCATGTGGGGGTAAGGCAAACATGGTGTGGACCATGCGATCAGGACTGGGCGCAATGCTGCCCAACAGTGGAGTGGTGCAGCTGCGGCTGTTTGATTTTATAGACTATTTCGGCACCACGAGCGGTGAGGACCAGGCCAGCGAGCGGCGGACATCCGGACGGGATGGTTCATCGCCCTTCCTGCACGGGGTGGCCGTGCTTCTTGGACTGGCGGTGCTGGTCGTGACGGGAACCGGCGTTGGCGCGGAAGATGGTAGCGACCATGTCGTGGCCGTGTTCCGGGGACAGAATGGTCCGTCCATGGCCCATGCTCAAGCGGCGACCACGAATGACGACTGGACGGACCTTTGGGCCCGGGTTGAGCAGACGCCGCCGCGCCTTTTGAAGGAAAACGAAGAGACCGGCATCGCCATTTTCGCAGGCGAACGCCCGACAGGTGGCTATCGCCTCGAAGTCCGCGACGTCTCGCCGACGCCTGATCGCCTGGATGTGCGCATGGCTCTGCTGCCGCCTGGCTCAATTGCCGCCCAGGTGATCACCGCCCCCTACATATTTATCATCGTGGACAAGGTTGCCGCGGAAACCTATGTCGCCCTCGATGATAGCGAGGCGGAACAGTCCGGTGAGCCCGTTCGCCTGCGTTGACAGGGGCATGTCGTTGACGGGTAAACGTCGCTGATGCCAAATCGGATTTGGGCTCGCCGGATCAGATCTCCAGTGAGCGCACCGAATTGAGGGGCATCGCGCGTTCGATCAAGGTGCTCTCGTCGGCCCGGGCCAAGGTGCCATAGGCCAGAGTCCGGGCATCGCTCAGGCGCGCGGCACAGAACGCATCGGACACGGAGATCGGTGCGAAGCGAATCAGCAGTGAAGCCTGGAACATCAACGCCAGATATTCGATGAGACGGCGGGCGTCTGCTTCGATGCCGCCGTGAATATCAATCGTGGTCCGGGCCGTCTCCAGATGCCGGTCATAAAGCCGGTTGCCTCCCTTGGCGGCGGCATACTCATCGAACAACGCATCGACGGATTCCGGCGAGCGCTCAATGGCTCGCATCACATCCAGGCAGATCACATTGCCCGAGCCTTCCCAAATGCTGTTGAGCGGGGCCTGGCGATAAAGCCGTGGCATGATGTTGTCTTCGACATAGCCGGCGCCGCCGAGGCATTCCATGGCCTCAAACGCGACCCCAGTGGTGCGCCGGTTGATCCAATATTTGCAGACCGGCGTGGCGATGCGCGCCAAAGCCGCCGCCTGGGGATCCGTCGCACTTTCATCGAACGCCCGGGCCAGACGCATGAAAGTGGCGGTCGCCGCCTCAGCTTCGAGTGCCAAATCGCTCAGTACACCGCACATCATCGGGTGGTCGATCAGCCGCTTCTGGAACGCCGTGCGGTGGGTCGTGTGCCAGATCGCCTGGACGACCGCCTGGCGCATGAAAGCGGCCGGCGCGAGGATTGTGTCGAGCCGGGTGTGGTGGACCATGTCCATGATCACGGCGAGGCCCCGGCCCTCATCCCCGACCAGGATCGCCTCCGCGTCGTGATATTCAATCTCGCTGGACGCGTTGGAGCGGTCCCCAAGTTTGTTCTTGAGGCGCATGATGTGAATGTCGTTGCGGCTGCCGTCTTCGCGCCAGCGCGGCACCAGAAAGCAGGATAGACCCCGATTGGTATAGGCAAGGGTCAGGAAGGCGTCGCTCATGGGCGCCGAACAGAACCATTTGTGACCCATCAGGGTGTAGAGCCGGCCAGGGCCACTGCGCCCCACGGCCCGCGCCCGGGTCGTGTTGCTGCGGACATCCGAGCCGCCCTGCTTCTCGGTCATGGCCATGCCGATGGTGACGCCGGCCTTGTCCTTGCGCGGACGACTTGCCGGGTCATAGCAGGATGTGCTGATGAGCTCTTCCCAGGGCAGGGCCAGTTCCGGCTGGTGGCGCAGGGCTGCCACGCTGGCATAGGTCATGGTCATCGGGCAGCACACGCCCGGCTCTGCCTGGGACATAAGATATTCGAGCACCGCATGGGCCGCATGGCCGCCAGCGCCCGCCGGCGCCGTCCAGGCAATGGACGACACCCCGTGGGACAGGCCCAGATCCATCAGCGCATGATAGGCGGGGTGAAACTCGATCTCGTCGATGCGCTGGCCGAACCGGTCATAGCGATGGAGCTCCGGGGCATGGCGATTGGCGAGTTCGGCCCATTCCATGACCTCGGCCGATCCGGCCCGTGCTCCCAGACTTTTGAACTTGTCCTCCGCCCAGCGGGCGCCTTCGCGCACCACCGCCTCGCGCAAAGGCAGATCCAGCGAATAGAGATTGACGTCCTCCAGCGGCGGCGGCTGGTTGGTCACGTCATGGGTGGCGAGGCGGCTTGCGGGATTGAATACGGGCATGGTCTCACGCTCCAGATCGTCTCTCGCTCGATCATCCTGCGCGGCGCGCCCTTGGGTCTTTCACCGGCGTCGCTCAGGCATGTGATCGTGTCACGACATGATAGAGCGCAACAGCGGCGGCATTGGAAACGTTGAGTGCGCTCAAGGGCCCTGGCGTTGGAATATGGACCAGGTGATCGCACAGATCTCGGGTCAGAGGTCTCAGGCCTTCCCCTTCGGCGCCAAGCACCACGGCCGCGGGGCCTGCCGGACCAATATCCGATAACGCGTGGCTGCCCTGTTCTGCCAATCCAATGGTGATATAGCCACCTTCCTTCAGCCGTTCCAGAGCGCGGGCGAGGTTTTGGACCTTCACATAGGGCACGTGCTCGACGGCGCCGGTGGCCGCTTTCGCGAGTGTGCCGGTGATGGGCGGCGAACGGCGCGCCGTGGTGACCACGGCCCGGGCATTGAACACCGCTGCCGAGCGCAGGACCGCGCCCACATTCTGGGGATCCGTTACCCGGTCGAGGACAACGACCGGTCGGTCAAGATCCGCCGGAAAGACACTGGCCTCAAGCTCCGGTTCCGGCAGCGGGTCTGTGAGCAGGCCAAGGCCCTGATGGACAGCGCCCGGCGGCAGCATGCCGGATAAGCCGTCCGGAGAGACAATCTGCGGCTCCAGTGGCGCTGCCCGGTCGGCCAGGTGCTGCGCTCCATTGCGGGTCACCACCAAGCGGTGATGGGTCCGGTTCGGATTGGCCAAGGCCGCCAGGACGGCATGGATGCCATAGAGCCAGACATGGGCTGGCGGCTCCTCTGGGGATTGGATGGCTGGCGGCCTGCGCTGTCCGGGCCGCTGGGACCCGGAGACAGGCGGGCGCTGTCCAGATTTCCGGGGCCCGGTGGGTGGAGTGGGACGCTGAGTCATGGCTCGGGTGTAGGCGGTGCCCCGGCCTTTGTCACGCCACTTGCCGCGGAGGCGCCCGGCTGCGTGCGCTGAGCCAGGCTTGGCAAATCAAGGAGGCACAGGCCATTGACAGCCGCTCCCCCGGCTTTTAAGTCACCGGTTCCGCCGCCAAGGCGGCACGCCGTTACCGGTCTCGTGGAGGGGTGGGTGAGTGGTTAAAACCGCCAGACTGTAAATCTGGTGCTTC
>CAYUYV010000139.1:0-1511 GCA_964449455.1 uncultured Alphaproteobacteria bacterium
GGCGGCTGAGCCTCGGCCGGAAGCGGATCCGGCTCAAGATTTCTTTCCGTTGGCTGACCATTTTCATCGAGCATGCCGGCGGCGCGGTAATAGGCTGCCGCCCCCGGATGAACCGGGATGGGCAGGCCATTCAGGGCCTTCTCCAGGGAAAGGGCCGCACCCGAAGGGTGACCCGCAATCAGGCTGGGACGATTGTTGTCATGCCAGAGCGTGCTGGTCAGTGCCTCGATCAGAGCATTCGGCATGTCCACATGGGTGATCCACAGGGCACCAACGGTCAAGGTCGGGATTTCCGGCTGGCCCGGATAAACCCCCTCAGCCAGCGGCGTGATCTGGAACACCGAATGAATGCGGGTCAGCTCCTCGATCGCCGGCCCGCTGAGGGGCACAAGGCGGGCATGGCCCTGCTCGATCAGACGGGCAACGACGGACACCGGCGCACCTGCCGTAAAAAAGAAAGCGTCGATCTGTCCCGATGCGAGTTCCGCGGCGGCCCGGCTGGGACTGAGCGTGACGAGATCGATGTCCGCCGGCTCCAGACCCAGTGTCTCGAATATGAGGCGCGCAGTCGCATTGGTGCCGGAGCCGGGCCGATCAATGGACACCCGCTTGCCTTTGAGGTCAGCGAGCGACACCAGAGGCGCTTCAAAGCGGGCCACAAGATGAACCGTCTCCGGATAAAGAGTGGCAATCGCCCGCAGACGATCCTGGACCCCGACCCGGGCGAACAGGCGCGTGCCTGAGGCCGCCCAGCGCACGATGTCGGCCTGGGCGAGCGCCGTATCCACAGCGCCGCTATTGACCTCCACCACATTGCGCACGGACCCTTCGCTCGCCTGGGCGACCGCGATCAGTCCAGCCGGGCCGCAACGGCCGGCCTCAAGGCAACGAGCCGAACCCGGCGGATGGGAAACGATGCCCGCAAGGACATCCGCCATTTGAAAATAAGTGCCTGAAACAGGACCGCCCGAAATGCGCAGGAAAACGGGACTGCCACTCAAGGGCTCGGGAATATCGGCCGTGCGGGGGACAATGGTCATGGGCCCCTGTTGAGGCGTCGCCAACACATCGCTTGGGACAAGGGCAACCAAGGCCGCAAAGACCAAGGTCAAAACCGGGACAAAACGCAGCCGTCCGCTCCCGTTCACACCGTCGCGATGCGGAACAAGGCGGGGGTTTCCCCAGACCCACAGACGGGGCAGGGACCATGCCCATTGTGCTGCCATACCCCGCTTATAAGAGGATCAGCCGTTTTTTTCCACGGATTTGCGCCCGGAAATTTGTGCCGGAGTCCCTCAGCGCAGGATCACACCGTCGAAAGGACTAAAACCAACAGGCCTTGGTCCAGATCCTTTGTCATCGCGAGCGCGGGCGATGCGATCCTGAGGCATTTGCTCCGTACCAGCCGTCCTGGATTGCATTGCTCCGCACGCAATCGTCCTTGGCGCAGGGCAGAGCGTTTCAACGGGGCTGATGATGGTGTTGAAGGGGAAGAGTCCCAGGCCCCATGG
>CAYUYV010000139.1:1611-12628 GCA_964449455.1 uncultured Alphaproteobacteria bacterium
GCGTTTCAACGGGGCTGATGATGGTGTTGAAGGGGAAGAGTCCCAGGCCCCATGGCCCCATGACCACCATCTGGATGACCACCATGTGGCGAGACATCAACGCTGAGCGCCGAGGCGGCGGCCGTTAACGCAATCACAATGCCAAGAGCAACAAGGACATATTCGAGCGCCATGATGCGCCCCGCCGTCCAGCCCCCCGGTGCCGTGCGTTCCCCATCTTCCGCCGTCATGGGTATGCCTCCCACAATCCCCAAACCCTTTGCCAAACCCCAAAAGCCTAACGCCCAAAGGCCTAAAAATCGCTTGAGGGGCAAGGCCGGGGCCCGCCGGACCAGAACTAAGCCGCCGTGCTGCCCTGGAACCGGTCCGGATGGCTGACGCTGGCAAGGGTGAGGGTCCCGCCCAGCATGTGGATCACGAACTCGATATGCAGGCGCAGGTGATAAAGATCATCCGTATACGCGAGCGGAACGCGGATCGTGCCCACTTCCGCGCTGAGCGCCATGAGTTCGGTCAGCACCGCCTGGCGCTCCTCCTCCGTTGTGGCTTCCCGGCCCAAAGCCTCAAGGTCCCGCAAATCATCATACCACCGATAAATCCGGCGGCGGATCTGCCAGCGATAGGCCGGCGGCGCCACGCGGAACAGGGGGATCATGACCGTGACAAGCGGAATGAACAGCACCCAAAGCCGCTCCACCAGATTGGCGGCCCAGAACGGCATATAGCGGCGCAGGAAGGTGGGGCCATTTTCGAAATAGCGCCGGGCTTCCTCATTAAGGGGCAGTTCCAGGAATTTGGGCGAGGGGAATGTCGCATCGCTGCCCAATGTCTGGTCGGAGCCGTGAACCGACCGGAGCACGTCCAGCACCAGCGCGATGAGAGCCGGATGGACATCGGCGCGGGCAAGAAGCGTTGTGGCCGGCGCCACCAGAGTGGTGTCGGCGCGGGGCCGGTTGGCCGCGAGATTAAACGCCCCTTCGGGCACGACAATCGCCGAGAGATAAGGGAACACTTGCGTCAGCCCCGCACTGCGATCGAGGCGGGCCAGGCTGATGGCGTCTTCGCCCAGCAGAGCCTGCACCGTGCTGGTTTGCGGCGACGTCACGAAAAAGACCGCGTCGACAGCCCCCTGGAGAAGCGCGGAAACTGCCGCATCGCCCGAGGACTCATCAAAGGTCACGGCGCCATCGAGCCCTGCGGTTCGGAACAGGGTGAGGCTCAGGCGGCGCGTCCCGCTGCCTTGCGCACCAATGGCCACACGTTTGCCCGCGAGTTCGGCCAGACGGGTCACAGGTTCAGGCGTTCGGGTGAAAATCCAAAGGGGCTCAAGGGCGACGCTGGCGAGGGACTGGATCCCTTCGATCCCGGCATCGGGCAGAACGCCCCCTTGAATGAAGGCGATGTCCACTTCGCCGGACTGGAGGCGTTCCAGATTTTGGATCGAGCCTTCGCTGGGCACCAGATTAACGCTGAGGCCACTCTTTTCGAGGGCCGCCTTGTAATCCCCCCCCAGCCGATCATAAAAGCCGCCCGGGCTGCCTGAGCCGATGGTCAGCTCCCGGGGCGGGGCCGGGTCGACGAAGTAAAGCCCGATGAAGATGAAAAGGGCGATGAACAAACCGATCAAGCCGCCAATGATCACCGCGGCCCTGGCGCCGTTCTCATCACCATTGCGGCGGGCCTGCAGACGCGAAAGTGCTGTGCTCATGGCATCTCGATCCGGGTTGATGTGGTCTCAACGCTGTCGGGCGCATTTCGGCAGGGGCATTTTGGTAAAGTCTGCACGGGCACCGCGGCCCTGCTCTTTCCCCTGGGTCACGCCCACCCCACCGAACCGTGCAACCCCAATCCGCCCTTGGCAAGCAGATTAACCGGACAGCGCCATATCAATGGGGGAGGCCCATTGGGGGATGCACGGTCCTGGTCGCCAGAGGTCAGACCTTGCGCACGGTGAAGCGCCAGCGGCCCGTGCCCTCGTCCTCCGGTCCGTCGATGGCATCGCCTGTGGTCTGGCACAAATGGGGCAGATCAATCTTGGCCATGGGGTCACTGACATGGACGGTGAAAACCGTACCTGGACGGGCCCGATCAAGCGCCTTGCGCAGATAGAGCACCGGGAGGGGGCATTGCAGCCCCGTCAGATCGAGGTCTTCGAGGTCCCGCGACTCTTGGGAGGTTTGGGGATCGGGGGACATGCGATCGTCCGTCATTGGATGATCATCCGAAAAAATCGGACCGACGGGGTCCTTGGGGAGATCCTTGGGCAGATCCGTGGGCAAGTCGGCCGGACACGGGTCCGGCCGATGAAACACGCAAGGAGCGCACCGCACATGGGCACTCAAATGCCCGAGCCGCGCTACTCGTGGCGTGGCCGAGACAAAGGTCCTGGGCGATCAGGACCCGTCAAAGATGAAGAATGTGGCACTCAATTCCGTAAAAGGCAGATCCTCAATGGTGAGCGTATCGCCGGTTTCGGCGGTCCACACAAAGGTGCCATTGCCATTGCTGCTCACCTGGCTTTGCAGCGTCGCGAAATCGAGACCTGCGAACTCCGTCAGGTCGATCTTGTCCGATCCCTCCCGGGCAAATCGCTGCAGGGTGTCATTGCCGAAGCCTGCACCGAAGCGGAAGGTGTCACTGCCTGAGCCGGCGATCAGCAGGTCGTTGCCCGCATTGCCCTCAATCGTATTGAGATAGCCATCCCGGATCTCGATGGTGTCATTGCCGGCGCCACCGAAAATTTTGTTCTCCAGGCCGATCTCGTTGAAGATGGTCTTCCGGACCAGGATGGTATCATCGCCATTCCCGCCACGGATCGTATTGTCAAGACCCCGGCGCAGCTCGATGCGGTCGTTACCGCCGCCGCCTTCAACGACATTGGTGCCGGTCGCGGCATAAACAGTGATGTCGTCATTGCCGGCGCCACCGTCAATGTCATAGGTGCCGGCCCGGCCGAAGATCGTATCGTCGCCGTCACCACCGAACAGGACGTTGGTGCCGATATCATGGTCGTCAACGTCATCAATGAAGTCGCTGCCGGCGCCGCCATTGATGGTGTCATTGCCGCTGCCCGTGATAACCCGGTCGTCACCGCCAGCCGCGTCAATGGAATTGTCCTGGGTGCTGTTCACTCGTTCGAACGTGTCGAGACCGTCCGTTCCCACCTCGCTAAAGCTGGGGCCGAAATCGAGGGTCACGGTCGCAGTACCCGTATCGGTGCCGTCGGTGACTGCATAATTGAAAGTCACCGGGTCGGCGTTGCCGTCCTGGTTGGCGAAGGAGAAGCTGCCATCGCTGGACACTTCCAAAACACCTTCGTCAAGCTGAAGCAGGATGGAGCCGTTCTGGTCAAGGGATGAGCCATTAACGGTGAGGACCGACAGACCGGACGCGCCGTCATTGGACAAGATGCCTGCCGTCGCATCGGCGGAGAAGACAGCCTCGTCATCCAGCGAATAAAGGTCATTGGCCGGAGACAGTGATCCGTTCCCGGATCCACCGCCTGTCCCGCCGCCGCCAGAGCCGCCGCCGGAGCCGCCGCCCGATCCGCCACCGGAACCACCGCCTGTGCCAACGGAGAAGCTGACCGTTCCCGTGTCCGTATCCGTCCCATCACTGACGGTGTAGTCGAAGGATCCGGTGCCGGAAAATGTGGGAGAGACCAGGAAAGCAAAGCTGCCATCGGCCTGGGCCGTCACCTGCCCGCCCTGAACTGCAATGGCGCCGCCGATGGCCTGGCCATTGATGGCCGTCAGGACCAGACTGTCATCTTCGTCGACATCCGTGTCATTGGCGAGCAGGCCCTGTTCAGCCGACACCTCGGTCGTCGCGCCCGCAATGGCGGTGAAGCTGTCATCGACGGCCACGGGCGGCGTGTTGCCTTCGGCGACGGCGATGGTCACGGTGGTGACGCTGGTGTCCCGGCCATCGGTAACCCGGTACTGGAACGTGGCATCGGTCAGATTGCCTTCGGTCGGCTGGTACTCGAAAGAGCCGTCCGGATTGATGGTCACTGCGCCATTGTTCAGGGTGATCGTCTCGCCGCCGGGATCGATATCGACGAAGCCATTTCCACCGTCCACGGATCGGATGACGAGCGAGTCATTGTCTGCATCACTGTCATTGGCGAGGAGACCCTGGGCCGCATCCACGGTCAGGATCTCGTCATCAAGCGTGCTGAATGAGTCTGCGACCGCGACGGGTGCCTCGTTGATCACCACCGTGCGCGTAAGCAGAACGGCAGCACCGTCGGCAGCGCCAACCTGCGTGCCCTGGATGATTTCCGCACTGAATTCCAGCGTATCCGGCGCGAAACCTGCCGCGGCGCCGAGCAGGGTCACCACATCCTGTTCGCCGGCATCAATCAGTGTCACCAGCACGTCATTGCCGACAACGTCAAATTCGACACTGACATTTTCCGGGCTCGACAGGGACAGGTTAAGGACATCGGAAAAACCGGTGCTGAAATCGCCGAAGGTGAAATCGGTGATCCGATCCCCTTCAAGGCTGCCGATAATGCCGAAAATAATGTCGCGCCCATCACCGGTCGTGATCAGGTCATTGCCATCGCCGCCGACAATAGTGTCGTTCCCGCCGCGCGCATCGATCACATCGGTCGATTCGCTGCCGAACAGGAGGTCGCCACCCTCGGTACCGAAGACCTCAAGCCCATCCTCTGGGCGCTCATCGGCTGGGAAAATGAAGATGTCTCCCGTGAAAAGCTCGGGATTCGTGATCATGTCAGACACGAAATTGTTGCCAGCAAGACCCAGCAGCAAGATCTCACTGGTCACGGCATCAAAATTATTCGTGATACTGACGAGCAGGTCATCACCCACATCGGTAAAGGTGGTCTCGAAGACCGAAGGCGTTGCAAATTGGACGCTGATGCGATCGGCACTGCCGCCAAGGCCCGTTTCGAAATCGGTGATGATGTCACCGTCAAAATTTTCCAGCCGGTCGAAGAAAATGTCGGCGTCGGCGCCGCCTGTCTGTTCATCCGCCCCTTCGCCGCCGACGAGGATGTCACCACCGCCGCCGCCAATGAGCGTGTCGTCACCTGCCTGACCCAGGATGAAGTCACCGCCATTCGTGCCTTCAAGAAGTTCGGCTTCATCCGTCCCGTCAATATTCGCCATGCCTTCACCCACTTCGCCTGTTTGACCCCAGGGCCGTCCTGGCCCCCACATATCCAAAGTGCCCGCGATCCGCTCAAGATCCCCGTTGGATACGGCCTACCCCGCCCATCCGTATCCAGATCTTTCGCCCAAAGACCTCGTCATGTTCTTCCCCAAAAGGCCCATGGCCAAAGGAAGTCATAGATTGCCGGCTGCGGCAATTCATCATCAGTGTTACGCGGTCCGGACCAAACTGGACTGGCCTGACCCAACAAAAAAACCCCTTGCACCGATTGTTTTCGGTCTTGTGATATCTGCAGCATGCACAGCGTTCGGCTTCGCAGCCGCGGACATGGCGATGCGCCAACGCCGCCCTATCCTGAGCAGCGAGTTCTGGCCGTTTCCACACGGATGGGTTTACCCGTCAGCCTCGTGCTGGCCGGACTGTCCGCAGGGTCACCGGTGCGGGAAGCCCCGGCCGGAGGACCGGCCGGGGCTTCCCGAGCACCCTTGCGGGATCGTGATCAGGCGCCTTCGAAGGTGAAGAAGACCGAGCTCAGGGTGTCGAAGGGCAGGTCCTCAATGGTGAGCGTGTCACCGGTCGAGGCCGTCCAAACGAAAGTACCCTCGCTGGTCTCAGCGACCTGAGATTGGAATGTCGCAAAATCGAGCCCGGCAAAGGCGCTCAGGTCGATCTTGTCGGCACCCTGACGGCCGAAGTTCCGAAGGACGTCGTTGCCGAAACCGCTGGCGAACACGAAGGTGTCACCACCAGAACCGGCGATCAGCACGTCATTGCCCGTACCGCCGTCAATGGTGTTGGCATAGCCATCCCGGATCTCGATGGTGTCATTGCCGGCACCACCAAAGATCGTGTTCTGAAGGCCAATCTCATTGAAGATGGTTTTCCGGATCAGGATGTTGTCATCCCCAGCACCGCCATCGATCGTGTTGTCCGTGCCGCGACGCAACTCGATGGTATCATTGCCGTCACCACCATCGACGGTGTTCGTGCCCAGCGCGGCATAAACGGTGATCTGGTCGTTACCGCCTTCACCGTCGATGTCGTAGGAGCCGGCGCGACCGAAAATCGTGTCATTGCCGTTGCCGCCGAGCAGGATGTTGTCGCCGGCGTCTTGCCCATCGATATCGTCGATGAAGTCGTCCCCGTCACCACCCGAGATCGAGTCGTCTCCGACGCCGGTGATAATCCGGTCATTCCCGGCCACGGCATCAATGGAATTGTTTGCCGTGCTGCCGGCCCGGTTGAAGGTGTCTGCAGCATCCGTGCCGATTTCCGCGAACTCGACACCAAAGCCAATGGTCACGGTCGCGACGTCGGTCTCCGTCCCATCGCTGATGGTGTAGTTGAAGGAGACCGGATCCTCATTGCCCTGAGCATTGGCAAAGCTGAGGCTGCCGTCGAGATTGACCTCCAGCACGCCCTGTTCAACATCCTGGGCATTGCGGATCGACACCAGGGTTCCATCGGACGTGACGGCCGTATCGTCGATCTGTGTCACAACGATGCCAGAAGGCGAGTCGTTGGCGAGCAGACCGCTGGCCGCATCAAGCTGGAACAACGTGCCGAGTTCCGCAGTGAATTCGTCCGCGATGGCATCGACGGTTGAACCGCCGCCACCGCCACCGCCACCGCCACCACCGGAGCCGATATTGATCGTCACCGTGGCCGTTGCGGTGTCGACACCATCGCTGGCCGTGTAGGTGAAGGTCGCACCGGTCGAGGTCGGGCTCGGAATGAACGACAGGCTGCCATCGGCGTTAAGCGTCAGCGTGCCGGCATTGGCGCCGTTATTGGTCAGGGCGGTTGCCACACCCACCGCGGCGGCATCGCCATTCACGGCAGCGACCGTCAGAGCGTTATTTTCCGGGTCCGTATCATTCGCCAGAACACCATTCGCAGCGGTCCGGTTTAGGGTGGAGCCCAGGGCCACCGCGAATGTGTCGTCGGCGGGCGTTGGAGCCTCATTGCCGGTGCCGACATTGAACGTAACCGTGGCCGTATCCGTCGCCAGACCATCCGTTATTGTGTAGGTCAGCGTATCGGTTCCGGTGACCCCGGCATCGCTCGTATAGGTGAAATCCCCATCCGGATCGATGGCAAGCGTACCATTCGGCAAATCGACGGAGGTGGCATCGGCCGAAATGGCCGTCGTGGTATCACCGACCGTGACCTCAGTGATGGTCAGCGGGTTGCCGACCGCGTCGTCACTGTCCACGCCATTGCCGTTATCGCCAGTGACGATATTGCCTGTCGCCGGCGTCCCGTCAGTGACGGCAATCACGTCATCCGTAGCCGTCGGAGCAGCATTGTTGTTTGTGTTGATGCTGACAAAAATGGAGGTCCCATCGATCGCGCCGGGCTGGGTGGAGAAGGTCACCGTTGTGCCCTGAACGCCGAGACCGGCCAGCACCACCTGGTCCTGGGTGCCGTTCGTGTTGATATTCACCAGCAGATCAGTGCCGCTGACTTCACTCGTGACCGAGAGATCGGAAGCGTTGGCCAGCGAGACATTGATGGCGTCCGCGGTCGGCCCGGTTCCCGTGGTGAAGTCGACAATCGTTGTTCCACTCAGCGAACCGGCCTGGCCGAAGAAAACGTCAGCGCCCTCACCGGTGATGATGATGTCATTGCCTGGGCTGGTGACGATGGTGTCGTTGCCGCCGGCCGCATCAATGATGTCGTTGCCGTCCGTGCCGAAAATCAGATTGCCATTGTCATCGTCGGTAATGGTCGGAACCAGATCGTCGAACGCACCGCCGCCAACGGGCTGATCGTTACCACCATCATCGCCGCCGCCGCCGCCAACACCGCCACCATCACCCGTATTGGTGATGAAGATGTCGCCGGAAAACAGACCATCATTCTGCGCAATGACGAAACCCGGATTGCTTAGGGTCGCAAGACCCGCCAAGGTGATATTGGACGTAAACGCGCCTTGGGAGATCGTCACACGCAGGTCATTGCCCTGGGTCGACAAGGAAACCGACGGAACGTCGATATTGCCGAATTGGACCGAGATCCTGTCTGCGCCGCTCTGCTCCGTGCCGACCTGAAAATCCGTAATCGTGTCGCCGTTCAGGTCCTGGATCGCGCCGAAGAAGAAGTCGGCACCCGGACCACCGGTGATGTTGTCGGCACCACCGCCGCCAACGATCGTATCACTGCCCAAACCGCCATTGATGTCGTCTGGCCCGGCCGTGACTCCGAGTGTGTCGTCGATAAAGTCGTTACCATCCGTTCCAATAACCGTGGCCATCGTAACTCCCCACAAAATCTTGCTTACCGCCGGAACCAAATCCGTCGCGATCGCCACCCAACCCGTCGCCGGGACCATAGCCTACAAAGTGCAGGCCAACCAGTCGGTAAAGAAAGCGTTCACGACCTTCGGCCGGGCACCTTAGGGCTGTTCCATGCGATCTCAAAGAGCAAAGGCTGCCCGGTTACTCGCCTCACCGAGACCTCTCCCGCGGAAAACATTTTGAAAAAGCAAGGATCTTTCGCGCCATGTCGCAAACGGGCGCAAAAGGGGGCACTCGCCTGCGCACAAATGCAACACCCGCGCATAACCTGCCTCTAACCAATTCTTGATGGCAGAGCCACGAAGCAGACTTGCCCCGCCGACCCGTTACCGCAATTCAAGTGTTCCAAAAAAGAACGCGCAGGTTGGTTCGGAAAGAGCGCGAACCGGATGGTCAGCGCGTACTATTGGGCGATGGGGCGTTTGTGGGGGATGGCATCGTGGAAACGGTGAGGCTGGTTTTTCTTGGCCTGGTGCTGCTTGCAGTCCTCAGGCTCCTCTTTACTTTGGCCGGGTCCATTGGGCATGCGGCGCAGGCCGGACGGCGCAACCGGCGCATGCGGCGAGACCTGCGGGCCTATGGGTTCTGGCCCCCCGTTTCGATCCTTGTCCCGGCGTATAATGAGGGCCCTGTGATTGGTCCGGCGCTCAATGCCGCACTCGCATCGGACTATCCGAATTTCGAACTCATCGTGATCGACGATGGGTCCACGGATGACACAGCCAGAAGGGTCGCCGCTGTGCGAGAACGGGACTCACGGGTCCGGTTGATCGTGCACCCGGTGAATCGGGGCAAGGCCGCAGCCCTCAACACGGGCCTTGGCAGTGCCCGACACGCCTTCATCGTCACCATGGATGCAGACACCTGGCTGACACCAAGGACCGTGCGATATCTGACCCTCTCTCTCTTGTCGGGGCGCCATGCGGGCACAACGGCCAATCTCAAGATCGGCAATCAAACCCGCCTCCTAACCCTGTGGCAGCAGATTGAGTATGTGACCGGGATCCATGTGGAACGGCGCACCCAATCCCTGTTCGGCTGTGTGATGATCCTGGCCGGTGCCTGCAGCGGATTCCGCAAAGAGGCGGTGGACGCCGTGGGCGGATTTCCCTCCGGCACCCTGGCAGAAGACACAGACCTGACGTTCCGCCTTCTCGAAGAGGGCTTTGAGGTAGGATTCGAGCCCCGCGCGATTGCCTGGACGGAAGCGCCTTCCACGGTGCAAGACCTGCAACGCCAACGCTTCCGCTGGATCTACGGCACCTTCCAATGCATCACACGGCATTGGCGGCCGGCCTATGCCAGCGACAACACCCTTTTGAAATATCTCTTCCTGCCCAATTTCGTGTTTTCGAGCATCCTGCCGGTGCTGTTTTTTCCCTTCTTCTTTGCCGCGGTGATTCAGGCCCTGATCGCCGGGGCCTGGGCGCCGATCCTCCTTCTGCCCGCCTATTTCGCCATCGACATCTTGGCCACGGTGGTGGCCTTCGGGATCGAGGGGGAACGCCGGCGCCTGCTCATCCAGGTCCTGCCCCAGAGGTTCTTCTATGTGTTCCTTCTGACTTGGGTGTTCGTGCGGGTCATCCTCGCAGCCCTCAGTCCACGCCGACCAGGCTGGGGCAATATCCGACGGCTTGGCATGGGAGGCGGATGACCCTCGCCATCAATGGGTGCGGATCAACACGGCGCCTCCCAGCACCATCATCGCACCCACGGCCCGCCAAACATTCAGCGATTGCGCAGGATTGCCGAAAGCACCCAGGTGATCGAGCAGCAGAGCCATGAAGATCTGGCCGGCCAGAATGAAAATCGTCATGGTGCCGACCCCAAGCTTCGGCGTCACGACGACCGCGGAAACCATGTAGACAGACGCGATCAGCCCACCGAGCCAGATTGTCGGCGGGGCCGCGCGGAGTTCGGACAGCGGCGGAAATGGCGCCCGCGTCACCGCCACAAGGGCACCAAGGGCCGTACCGCCGACCAGAAAGACAATCAGTCCCGCCGCATACGGATTTTTTGTGACGCCGCCGAGCTGGGCGTTGAATGCCACCTGAAGCGGAATGAGCATGCCTGTGAACAGGGCGGCAAGGACAAATATGTTTGATGCGGACATGGGCGGTCTCCTCCAAAGCGGGGCCAGCCTGATCCATTGGCGGCAGGTGCGCAAGGAACCGGGGGCCGCCCCAACGCCCCCGGTCCCTTGCGCACCTGCCGCCTTTGGCAGAAGCTTCCTCTCAAATGGCAATTCGGGAGGAGACCCATGGCCTTTAGCGGCTACAGCACCCTGCGATTTAAGACCGAAGACAGGATCCTGACCATCACCATCGATGCGCCGGGGCCCATGAACGCGGTGAATGACGACCTGCATACGGAACTCGCCCGGGTCTTCCTCGATGCCCAGGACGATCCGGACAGTGACATTGTGGTGCTGACGGGTGCGGGCTCGGTGTTCTGTGCCGGCGGGGATGCCCGCTGGATGCAGGAAATGATGGACGAACCGGCAAAGTTCCGCGGCATCGGCCCCCATGCCAAACGCATCGTCACCAGCCTTTTGGATTTGGAAAAGCCGATCCTGT
>CAYUYV010000140.1:0-12377 GCA_964449455.1 uncultured Alphaproteobacteria bacterium
GGGTGCCGAGAAATTTAGGGTAGGCCCTTCCAATTTCCTCTTGCCTTGAAGTAGCCTTTTCGTCGATGGCGGGGCATGCATGGATTGCCAAGCCTTCTCGGCACGATCTCGATTCGGATCGCATCAAAGACTTCCCGGCGGGTCCAACATGGGACGGGTAGGAGAGCAACAACAAGATGAAACCGCCCGTTTGTCGGCGGTGCGCACCGTATTGTCCCATGAGGCATTCAAGCCTGACCAATTGGATGATCTCGTCGATCTTGCGTTGGGCGTGGCAGGCGCGTCCATGGGGGCTGTCTCCATTGTCGATGAAGACCGTCTTCGGCTTTTCTGCTGTCACGGGTTTTCCCTGGCCGAGTTGCCCCGGGCTGGGTCCTTTTGCCACCGCACTATTCAGGGCTGCCAGCTTTTCACCGTGATCGGGGCCGACCGCGATCCGGAGTTTCGCGATGGACCTCTTGTCGCCGGCCCAACCCCCTTGCTCACCTATGTGGGGGCTCCAATCCGCGTGATGGGCGGTCAGGCCGTCGGTGCTCTGTGCGTTCTCTTTTCGGATATTGTGACGCTTGACGAGGCGGTCCTCAATCGGCTCGCCCGCCTTGGGGATCTGGCGAGCGAACGGCTCGATCGCGCCATTGCGGCCGCGGATGTGGAGGAGGCCGAAGCCCGCCTTGGATGCCTGCACGCCCAGGAGGCTGGGCTCCACGGCAAGCTCGATGCTCTGGAGACCCGGCTCAAACAGGCCACGGACAGTCCCGGCATTTGGCTGTGGGACTGGAATGTGAAGGAAGACTGGGTCGAGGATTTCGGGCGCCTGTCCATCCATCTGGGCCTTGCCCCCCATTCGGTTCAGGGCGGGATCGGCGCCTTCACGGCCCTTGTTCATCCAGAGGAGCGGGCTGATGTCCGCCTGACCCTGGATCGGGTCGTTGCAGGCCCCGAGACCCAGTTCGACCGCGAGCTGCGGCTGCGCACCGGATCCCACGGCCACCGGGTGTTTCTCGCGCGTGGGGCGGTGAGGGAGCGCGATGAGGACGGACGCGCCACGCGCTTCGTTGGTGTCCTGACGGATGTCACCGTGCTGGCGGAGCGTCAGGCAGATCTGGGCGAAGATCTCGCCAAAGCGCGCACCCGGCTCAAGATCAAGGCCGATTTCCTGGCCCGCATGAGCCACCAGTTGCGCACGCCCCTCAACGGCGTTTTGGGCATGGCCCAGGTGCTTTTGACGGACGACTCCCTGACTTCGATGCAGAAGGATTACCTGAATGTCATCAAGGACTCCGGTCGCAATCTCCTGACCCTGGTCAACGACATTCTGGATATCTCGCTTATTGAAAGCGGTGCTCTCAAGGTGCAGCGCGAAGCCTTTGATCTGGTGGATCTCATGGGCCGTGCCTCCGCCATGTGGCGGCCCAATGCCGGTGCGAAGGGGCTCGATCTCCACCTGGATCTGGGCGGCATTATCTTTGAACGTCTTTATGGAGATGGTGACCGAATCCGCCAGGTCCTCATGAATCTTGTCGGTAATGCCATCAAATTCACCCAGCAGGGCGGCGTTACGGTCCGGGTTACCCAAGAAGAGGTAGAGGACGGCTTTGTGGACTGTACCTTTACGGTCGAGGACACAGGGGTAGGCATCAATCCCCGCGCCCGGGAGCGTCTCTTTAACCGCCTTGGCCTTGTGGAGCTGAGCGCCACCAAGTCCTATGGCGGCAGTGGACTGGGCCTTGCCATCGCCAAGGGCATCGTGGAAGCCCTGGGCGGAGACATTGGCGTTGACAGCACCGAGGGAGAGGGCTCGTCCTTCTGGTTCACCATCCGCATGGCAATGGTCGACCGGGACGAAGAGCCGGAAGAAGATCCTGTTCCCAGCCTGGCACTGAGCGAAGATGCGCGCCTGCGGATTCTCGTGGCCGAGGATGCGCCGGACAATCTTGCGGTGATGCGGGCGGTGCTCCACGCCATTTATGGCCAGTCTCGCGTCGTCATTACGGCTGTCTCCACGGGCATCGAGGCGGTTGGCCGGGTGATCGACCATGATTTTGACCTTGTGCTGATGGATGTGCGCATGCCCGGCATGGACGGGCTGGAAGCCACGCGCCGGATCCGCAATCTCGACGGGGCAAAAGCCGGTATTCCCATCATCGCGATCACGGCCCACGCCATGAGAGGCGACAAGGAAAAATATATCCGTGGCGGGATGAACGACTATATCTCAAAGCCCATTGACGCAAAGCTCCTGATCGAGAAGATCGAGGCCTTGACCGGAGCCGCCTGGCGGGAGTAGGTCTGCGCTTTCCCACCCCACACACTTGTTCAGTGACCAGAGCGGATTGCCATGGCCGATAAGACCGATCTTGATGACACCACTGCCAATGCCGCCAGCCAGGCAGATCACAAGGCGCAGATGGAAACCCTGAAGGCCGCGCAGGATGCCAAGACGGCGCAGGCCGTGGATGCCGACCGGGGCCTTGTGCTTGTCTACACGGGCGATGGCAAGGGCAAATCCAGTTCCGCCTTCGGTGTTGTTGCCCGGGCCTTGGGGTGGGGACAACGGGTCGGCATTGTCCAGTTCATCAAAGGCAAATGGGTCACCGGTGAACGCCAATTCTTCGCGCGCTTTCCCCAGGAGGTGACCTGGCACACCATGGGCGATGGCTTTACTTGGGAGACCCAGGATCTCGCCCAGGACCGGGCGGCCGCGCAGGCCGCATTTGCCAAAGGCGCCGCGATGATGGCCAGCGGGGACCATGATCTTGTGGTGCTCGACGAGATCAATATCGCCCTGCGCTACGACTATCTGGCGATTGAGACGGTCCTGGCCGGCTTGGCGGCGCGATCAACCCGCACCAGTGTCATTCTCACGGGCCGTGACGCGAAACAGGAACTCATGGACTATGCCGACCTTGTCAGCGAAATGGGCGAGGTCAAACATCCCTTTAAGGCCGGAATCAAAGCCAAACGCGGGATCGATTTTTAAAAGGTGAGGGCGTCTAAGGCCGCCCCCACAACCTTGCTTCATTTCCAAGCGCGCATGACCCATGAAAGTGGGCTTGCGGCCTTTTTCCAGTCCCATTCTTTCCCATGTATCCGCAAACAGGTGAGCCTTCGCCTTTAAGGCCCCGTGGAAGGGTCCATTTACCGGTTTCCTGGCATCCCATTGGGCGAGAATCTGCCATCGTGCCATCGCGTGGGTGGCACTGTCCGGGGCGTGGGGAACCGGGCACCAGGATGCAGGGTCAGCGCCGGAGAACCGGCGGTGACTTCGGATCGATTGGGCCCGAACCCGGTAGCAGAACCGGGGGCGCTTCCCGGGAGCGGGGAGCTTTTCGGGCGTGACAAAGGAAGACATCGCCCATGGCCGCATCGCATCGCGCCGAGCCAACATTACCCTCCGATGGACTGGTCATCTTCGGAGGCACGGGCGATCTCGCCCTGCGGATGCTCTATCCGTCCCTCTACTATCTCGACCTTGAGAACTATCTGCCCGAGGATTTCATCATTATCGGCGCGGCGCGCGGGGAGCAGGGTCGCGAGGACTTTGTCGAAGCGGTCAAGGACGCGGTGCGCAGTCACGCCGGCAATTTTTTTGATGACGGCGCCTGGGGCGGGTTCCAGCAGCGCCTGCGCTATTGCCAGGTGGACGCAGGGTCCCGGGAGACATTCGAGTCCCTGAAAGGATGCATCGGAGAGCGGCGGGGCATCGCATTTTATCTGTCCACGTCTCCGACCCTGTTCGGTCCGATCTGTGACAATCTCAGCCAGTCCGGCATGATCAATGGCAGCAATCGCGTAATCGTGGAAAAGCCGTTGGGCCGGGATCTGAGCTCCTCAAGGACCACCAACGATGTTATCGCGCGGGTGTTTCCCGAATCCCGGGTCTTCCGCATTGATCATTATCTGGGCAAGGAGACGGTCCAGAACCTCATTGCCCTGCGCTTTGCCAACCGGCTGTTCGAGCCCATCTGGAACAGCGTCAATATCGCCTCTGTGCAGATCACCGTTGCAGAAACGGTTGGGGTGGAAAAGCGCTGGTCCTATTACAACGAGTTCGGCGCGTTGCGCGACATGATGCAGAACCACCTGCTTCAGCTCCTTTGCCTTGTCGCCATGGAACCGCCCTCGGCCCTTGAAGGCGATGCCCTGCGTGCCGAGAAGATCAAGACCTTGCGCTCGCTCCGCCCCATTGAGGGCGCTGCGATCCAGACCGCTACCGCCCGGGGCCAATACGCCGCCGGCATTGTGGGCGGCCAGGCCGTTCCGGGCTATGCGGAGGAAACCGGCGGCGAGCCCAGCGACACGGAGACCTTTGCGGCCCTGCGCGTGGATATCGACAATTGGCGCTGGGCCGGCACGCCTTTTTATCTGCGTACGGGTAAACGCATGGCGGAACGGCGCACGGACATCATCATCCAGTTCCGGGACGTGCCCCATTCTGCGTTCACGGCTGACCAGATCATGGCCAATCGCCTGGTGCTGACCCTTCAGCCCAAGGAGGAAGTCTCCCTGCAGCTCATGAACAAGATGCCCGGCATCAGCGAGGGGCCCATGCGTCTGAAGCGCCTGCCCTTGAGCCTCAGCCTGTCGGAGGCCTTCAAGGCGGAGCGGCCGCGCCAACGCATCGCCTATGAACGCCTGTTGCTCGATGCCATCCACGGCAAGACGCAACACTTCGTGCATCGGGACGAGACGGAAGCGGCCTGGGGCTTCATTGACGGAATCATCGAGGGCTGGAACCGGACCAGTATGACCGTGCAGCCCTATTCGGCGGGAAGCTGGGGCCCTGGCGGATCTACCGCGCTCGTGGAGCGAAATGGCCACCATTGGAACGACTGAAAAGGCTTGCCTTATGCACAGTACACAGAAGAAGACATCTGCGAGCACCAATGTGGTTTGGCATGAAGCGCCGGACCGGGACAGTCTTGCGGCGGCCGTTGCGGATCATATTGAGGCCGCACTCCGCGCTGGCCTCGCCGCACGCGGTGAAGCATCTCTCGTTGTGCCGGGAGGCAACACGCCGGTCCCGGTCTTCAAGCGTTTGGCTCAAGCGGATCTTGATTGGGCCCACGTCACCATCACGCTCACCGATGAACGCTGGGTGGATGAGGACGCGGCCCACAGCAACGCGGCCCTGGTGCGTGATCATCTGCTCCAGGACAAAGCGGTGGCGGCGCGGTTCGTAACACTGAAGCGCGAGGGCACTGGTCCAGAAGACACCCTGCCGGACCTGGCTCGCGATCTTGAAAGCGTGGCAAAGCCTTTCGATGTCGTGATGGTGGGCATGGGCGCCGACGGCCATTTCGCCTCGCTCTTTCCCGGTGCCGCTGGGGTTGAAGGCGCCCTTGATCCAGCCGCGCCCGAAACGGTCTGCGCGATCGTCCCTGATCCGTTGCCGGAAAATGCGCCTTATCCCCGGATCAGCCTCACGGCCGGCGCGCTGCTCCAGGCCCGCGAGGTCTATCTCATGGCGACGGGGGAGGACAAGAAGACTGTGCTCAAGAACGCGGAGGCCGGAGCCAGCCCCGTGAGTGCCCTGCCCATCCGCGCCGTGCTTGACCAGAACCGCGCTCCGGTGACGGTATTCTGGTCCGCCTGAGGATGATTGTCCGGCAAGGGTGGCAAAGACCTGTACCATCGTTGAGCAACAAGATATTCAGGGAGAAGACCATTGCACACCACCGTCAAGGCCGTCACAGAGCGGATTATCGAGCGCAGCCGGGACAGCCGGAATGCATATCTGGCCCATATGGACGCCCAGCGACGGGCCGGGCCAGGCCGGGGGAGCCTTTCTTGCGGTAACCTTGCCCATGGTTTTGCCGGTGCGCCCGCGGGCGACAAGCTGCGCTTGCGCACGGAGCAGGCCACCAATATCGGCATCGTGACCGCTTATAACGATATGCTGTCGGCCCACACACCGCTCAAGGACTATCCCGACCAGATCAAGGACGCGGCCCGGGAAGTCGGCGCCACCGCCCAGGTCGCTGGCGGCGTGCCGGCCATGTGCGATGGTGTGACCCAGGGCCAGCCGGGCATGGAACTCTCGCTGTTCAGTCGTGAGGTTATTGCCATGGCCACGGCGGTTGCCTTCACCCACAATATGTTCGATGCAGGCATCTGCCTCGGCGTGTGCGACAAGATCGTGCCAGGCTTGATGATTGGTGCCCTGAAATTCGCCCATATGCCGATTCTGTTCGCGCCCGCCGGTCCCATGCCAAGTGGCCTGCCGAATAAGGAAAAGGCGCGTATTCGGGCCCTGTTCGCGGAGGGCAAGATCGGCCGGGACGAATTGCTGGAAGCGGAGTCCAAATCCTATCACAGTCCCGGGACCTGCACCTTCTATGGTACGGCGAATTCCAACCAGATGCTCATGGAGCTGATGGGCATGCATATTCCGGGGACGGCCTTTGTCAATCCAGGCACACCCTTGCGCGATGCCCTGACCCGTGCCACGGCCCACCGGACGGTCGAAATCGCCCGCCCCGGCAATGACCAGACCGTCATGGCCGATGTCATTGACGAGCGGGCCGTGGTGAATGGCATGGTCGGGCTCCTGGCCACGGGCGGGTCCACCAACCATGTGTTGCATATTCCGGCCATGGCCCGGGCCGCTGGCATCCAGGTGACCCTGGAAGACTTCTCGGACCTGTCCGCCGTCGTGCCGCTGATGTGCCGTCTGTACCCGAATGGATCGGCTGATGTGAACCATTTTCATGCCGCCGGGGGCATGGCCTTCCTGGTCGGCGAGCTTTTGAAAGCCGGCCTTGTCCATGGTGATGTGCGCACCGTTGCCGGCCATGGCCTTCGGGCATATGCCCAGGAACCCTATCTCGATGACGGTAAGCTCGCCTGGCGGGACGGAGCCACGACCTCCCTCGACACCGAAATCCTGCGGTCCACGGAGGATCCCTTTGATGCCGAAGGCGGGATCCGGGTGCTGACGGGCAATCTAGGCCAGGCCATCATCAAAACGTCCGCCGTTGCGCCGGAGCACCGGGTTGTCGAGGCGCCCGCGGCCGTGTTCACGGATCAGGACGATTTCCTTGAGGCCTTCAAGGCCGGCAAGCTCGATCGGGATCACATCGCCGTTGTGCTGTTCCAGGGTCCCCGCGCCAATGGCATGCCAGAGCTGCACAAGCTGTCGCCCTCATTGAGCGTGCTCCAGGACCGGGGCTTCAAGGTGGCCCTCCTGACCGATGGCCGCATGTCCGGAGCCTCCGGCAAGACGCCGGCCGCGCTCCATGTGGCGCCGGAGGCGGCCGCCGGCGGTCCGCTTGCCCGTGTCCGTGACGGCGACATCATCCGCCTTGATGCCGCGGCCGGCACCCTGACCCTCAAAGTGGATGCCGAGACCCTGGCTGCCCGGGAGCCCCTGACCCAGCCGGACCTGGGACCGGGCCTTGGCCGGGAACTCTTCGCGCCTTTCCGGGCCGCCGTCTCCGACGCCACCGACGGCGCCAGCGTCTTTTTCGGGAGCTGATCCATGGGGATGCCACAACGCTCAAAGACAGAGGAGGGGGGCATGACCCTTCGCGAGACCCTGACCGGGGCCGGACTGCTCCCCGTCGTTACGATCACCGATCCGGAAAACGCCGTGCCCATTGCCGAAGCCCTCGTCGCCGGCGGTGTTCCCCGGATCGAGGTGACTTTGCGGACCCCGGCTGCCTTTGAGGCCATGGAGCGGATCGCCAAGGCGGTTCCAGCCATGCTTCTGGGGGCCGGGACTGTGTTGAACGAGGCTGATCTTGCCCGTTCTGCCGATGCCGGGGCTGTCTTTGCCGTCAGTCCGGGCCTGACGCCAAGCCTTCTGGAGACGGCATTACAAGCGCCGATTCCCCTGCTGCCCGGTGTCGCAACGGCCTCCGAACTGATGTTGGGTCTTGAGGCGGGCCTCGACACGTTCAAGTTCTTTCCCGCTGAAACAAGCGGCGGCGCGCCGGCCCTCAAGGCCCTTGGCGCTCCCTTTGCCAAGGCCCGCTTTTGTCCCACCGGCGGTATTTCGCTTCAAAACGCAGCCACCTATCTCGCCCTCGACAATGTGATGTGTGTTGGGGGATCCTGGGTCGTGCCCGGCCCGGTGGTGGCCGAAAAGGGGTGGGACCGGATCGAGAGCCTGGCGCGGGAGGCATCCTCTCTGCAGGGCTGAGTTGGCAAGGCCATTCTTGGCGACCCGTCCCGCTGGCCCGATCGAGACCTGTGGGAGGCGGATAGGTTCATGAACACACTGAAAGCCATTGGCGCGGCATTGGGGTATATCCTGCTGCGCGTCATCGTCATTATCGCCATTGGCGTGGGCGTGTCTTTGCTGCTGCTGGACCGTCAAAGCCCCATCGTCTGGGTGATGAACAATTGGTCCGCCGACGGTGCTGAGTCCGTCATTGCCCGGGTTGGGGCCTGGATCATGCTGGCCGCCATCGCGAGCCTCCTGGCGGGTTTTTACTTCCTCATCCGCAGCCTTGATGGCCGGCGCCTTGTCTTTGGACCGCGCCGGGCGGAGACCACCCGCGCCAAGGCGCTCACATCCTTGATGGCCGTTGTGCCGGCGCTGTTTTGGCTGTGGCCGGAGAGTTGGGCCCTGGCCTTGCGCGGCGGGGCGGCCCTTGGCGTCATCGCCTTTGCCCTTGTGAGCATCCAGGGGGCCTATGACGTTTTCGCCCTTATCACGGCATCGAATGCGGACGGGGTTGAGGACGGCAAGCCGGATCTCCCCGTCGAAGACGCGCAAGTCGATCCCTATGACGATGATGAGGATCCCTTCGGTTTCGGCGAGAACAGCGGTTTTTCCGAACAAACAAAGTTTGACGGGCCGCCAACCAACGCCCCATCGACCACAGCATGAGGGAAGAAACCCGCCGCAAGCTGATCACCATCGCCCGGGCATGCGCCATCAGTGTCCTGATCGGAATGATCTATGTTGGCTATGTGGCCGGCATCCCCCAACCGCTGCGCGGCGGGGCTGCCGGGTTCACCGTGTGTTTGTTTGTGGCCTCCTTTGAGATCCTGGTTATGGCTGGGCCGCTCGGACGCGTTCTGACGGCCCGGCCCTTCGCGATTCTGGTGCTTGGCAAAACGCTGTCCTATGTCGTCCTCGCCATGCTCGCTTTGGGCACGGTCGGATTCGTGTTCGGCAACGCCCCCAACGCGCCGGCCTTGACCCTTTCGGCATTCATTGATGGCAGCACCAGCATTCGCGACGTTGTGTTCAGCTTTGGCATATCCACCATCTTCGTGCTCTTTTTTGCCCTGAATGATCTGCTCGGGCGGGGTGTGCTGCTCAATTTTCTCCTCGGGCGCTATCACCGGCCCCGGGAGGAGGAACGGGTCTTCCTTCTTATGGACCTCGTTGGCTCAACCGCGGCCGCTGAGCAGCTCGGCAATCTGCGCTATCACCAGTTCCTGAACCGGTTCATCAAGGTTGTCAGCCCGGCAATCCTGGAGCATGGCGGCAATATCCACGCCTATGTGGGGGATGAGATCATCGCCGAATGGCCCGCCGCACAAGGCCTGCAGCGCGGTCGCTGTTTGCGCGCCGTGCGGGACGCCCTTGTCTTGACCCGGAACAGTGGGCCCGCCTTCGAGCGGGATTTCGGCCTTGTGCCCCGATTCCGCGCCATTTTGCACATGGGCCCCGTCGTGGTTGGGGAAATGGGCGGCGCCAAACGTGAGATCGTGTTTCTCGGCGGTACACTGAACACGGCCTCACGTATGGAAGCCTATGCCAAGCAAACCAAGGAGACCGTCATCGCCTCCCGCGCCCTTGTCGAGGCGATGGCGATCCCCCATGAGGCCCAAATCCGCCCCCTCGGCGAGGCGACCCTGAAGGACGTGCCCCGCCCGGTGCCCTTGGTTGCCGTGCATTTTTGATGGTCCGCGGCTGGTGAAGGGCCTTGCGTGCTCGAACCTTCTGCTGGCGGCGCCGCAAAAACACTGTATCCGACAAGGCTGGCGGACCCGGGTAAGGCCAAGCGTCATCACCAATGACCCTGAAATCCGTTACTGCGCTCGCGATGAGGATGGGCCTGTATCAGCGCCCGTTGGTATAAACTCTGTCTGTCAAAATGGGCTGTGCTTTAATGGGGCTGAGGGTGCGCTGACAAGGCCTGACCTGTCGGGCGAGCGTAAGGTGTTGGGCGGATGGGGAGAGGGATGGTGATGGCTGGTTGGCAGAAATGGATCTTGGGTGTTTTCGGAGTCCTGGCCGTGTTGCTTGGCCTCGCCTGGATCTTTCGGGTCGACTTGGCGCTGTGGGGTGTCGAGAACCTGATACGATCGCGATTTGAGATCGGTCCCACACAAGAGATTCAGTGGTCAAATGGTACCGATCCGCAGGATCGTCCTGCCCAGGACAGACCGCCCAATATTGTGCTCATCCTGGCCGACGACCTGGGCTGGAACGACGTGTCCATGAATGGCGGTGCGTCCGCCACCGTGGCGACTCCCAACATCGATGCCTTGGCCGCCAGTGGCGTGACATTCAGCCAGGGTTATGCGGCGAACGCGACCTGTGCGCCCTCCCGCGCTGCGCTGATGTCGGGGCGCTACGGCACGCGCTTCGGGTTTGAATTCAACCCGACACCGAATGTCATGTCGCGGGTTATTGGTTTGATCGGGTCAGCTGGCGAGCGCCCCTTCGCACCGCCGGCGATAAACAACACGGAAACGAGTCGTCTGCCCTCTGATGAGAAAGGCATGCCGCCCTCCGAAATCACGCTTGCCGAGTTGCTGGGTCACCAGGGCTACCACACGGTTCACATCGGCAAGTGGCATCTGGGCAATGCGCCCGGCATGACGGCCCATGATCAGGGGTTTGACGAGAGCCTTCTCAGTCCAAGTGCCCTTTACGGACGCCGAGATGATGCCGATGTCATCCAGTCGCGCCAGCCGTTTGACCCCCTGGACCGCTTTTTGTGGGCCATTTTTCCGTTCGCGGCACGATTCAATGGTGGCCCCGCCTTCGAGCCACCCTATTACCTGACAGACTACTACACCGATGAAGCGATCAAGGTGATCAAGGCCAACAAGGACCGACCCTTCTTTCTCTATCTCGCCCATTGGGCGCCCCACAATCCGTTGCAGGCCTCTCGCGAGGATTATGAAGCGCTGGACCATATCGAGTCCCATCGCGAACGGGTCTATGCGGCGATGATCCGCGCCCTTGATCGCGGTGTTGGTGAGGTCATGGCTGCACTCAAGGCCCAAGGCCTCGATGATAACACACTGGTGATGTTCACTTCGGACAATGGGGGGGCCCATTACATCGGTGTGCCGAATGTAAATGCGCCCTACAGGGGCTGGAAGCTCAGCCTCTTTGAGGGTGGTCTTCGCGTGCCGTTCGCCATGCGCTGGCCAAACCGCATTCCCGCCGGTCTTACGGTCGACGCGCCCGTCCATCATTTTGATATGTATGCGACCGCAGCCGCAGCCGCCGGCGCCGCTCTGCCTGAGGACAGGGTCATGGATGGGGTTGACCTTGTAGCACATGTGGAAGAAGGCGACACCGCGCGCCCGCATGACTACCTGTTCTTTCGCAGCGGTGCCGCCCAGGCCGTCAGGGACGAACGATACAAGCTGGTGGTCAGTGCACCAATGGGCGGGGAGCGCAAAGAGTGGCTTTTCGACCTTTCCAGCGAGAACCCTGAGGATACGGATCTTCTGTCACAGGAGCCTGAGATCGCAACCCGCCTCAGGAACGCGCTCGATGCTCACAATGCGGAGCAAAAACGCTCGCTCTGGCCCTGGTTGAGAACCTATCCGATCAATATTGATCGGGATCTTTCCCAGCCTGATCAAGAAGACGACACCTTCGCCTATTGGAGCAACTGAGGAGACGTCCATGCACGTGCAGTATCTTGAGATCGTCACGCCCCATGTGGAGGAGACCTGCGCAGGCATCGCCGCGCTGCACGGCGTCACCTTCGACAAGCCGGAAGCCGCATTGGGCAATGCTCGTGTCGCGGCGCTCAAAGGGGGAGGGCGTATCGGTGTGCGGGCCCCCATGCGGGAGACCGAGGAGCCCGTCGTTCGGCCCTATATGCTTGTCGATGACATTGAGGCCGCGTCACAAGCAGCAAAATCTGCCGGCGCCGAATTTGCCATGACCGCGACACAGGTCCCCGGCCACGGCACTTTCGCGATCTACTTCCTTGGCGGCATCCAATACGGCCTGTGGGAACTTTGACACTCGAATGTCGTGGGTGGCGTCAAAACCGATCCCGGCGGCGGCTCCGGAACACGCGTCTGCGCAGCCCTTCGGTCCACTCCCGATGACAACGGGCCTGGATCAATGCCCATTGGTCTAGGGCCCTTTCACAGAAGTCCGGGGCCGTGAAAGGGCTCTCACTCTTTGATTTATCGCGTTTTCGAACCGCAAAACCGCACAC
>CAYUYV010000141.1:0-2046 GCA_964449455.1 uncultured Alphaproteobacteria bacterium
GCTTTTCCGGATCGCGCAGGCCGGCCCGGGCCATTTTCATGGCCGCCGCGAGCTGCTCGATGGCTTTGTCCTGGCCGAACACCACCCGCTTCAGATTGACCTCAAGATCCTTCAAAAGCTCGGTCTCAGAGCGTGAGACGGTCTTGGGCGGGATGCGGGCCATTTTGGAAATGACGGTCTCGATCTCGGGCACATCGACCTTGTCCGAGCGCTCATCCTTGGGCAGCAGCATCTGAGCCGCCCCCGCTTCATCGATCACATCGATGGCTTTGTCCGGCAGTTTGCGATCGTTGATATAACGGGCCGACAGTTCGACCGCGGTTTTGATCGCATCATTCGTGTAGGTCAGATTGTGATATTCCTCGAAACAGGGCTTCAGGCCCTTGAGGATCTCGATGCTGTCCGCAAGCGTCGGCTCATTGACATCGATCTTCTGGAACCGGCGTACCAGGGCCCGGTCTTTCTCGAAATGCTGACGATATTCCTTATACGTCGTTGAGCCGATGCAGCGCAGATTGCCGCTGGCGAGCGCTGGCTTCAACAGGTTTGAGGCATCCATGGCCCCGCCGCTCGTGGCACCGGCCCCGATCACTGTGTGGATTTCGTC
This sequence comes from uncultured Alphaproteobacteria bacterium, assembly GCA_964449455.1. Lineage (GTDB taxonomy): Bacteria > Pseudomonadota > Alphaproteobacteria > JAJFIK01 > JAJFIK01 > CAYUYV01. Next base: position 608 of record CAYUYV010000141.1, read on the forward strand.
AATGAAGAGGACCGAGCCCTCGAAATTCTCTAGTTCCTTGATCACGGCCTTGAGCCGCTCCTCGAAATCACCGCGATAGCGCGTGCCAGCCAATAGCGAGCCCATATCGAGGGAGAAGATGGTTGCGTCCTCAAGGACGTCTGGCACGTCGTTCTTGACGATCATCCGTGCAAGGCCTTCCACAATCGCCGTCTTGCCGACACCCGGATCGCCGACCAGCAGCGGATTGTTCTTGGAGCGCCGGCACAGGATCTGGATCATGCGCTCGACTTCAGCATCTCGACCGATCAATGGGTCGATCTTGCCATCACTCGCTTTGTCATTGAGATTGACGCAATAGGCTTCCAGGGCCTCACTGCCCCGCTTGACGGCGGTGTCTTCACCGTCCTCTTCATCCGCACCCCGAGGAATACGGCTCTCGGACAGGCCGGCGCGCTTGGCGATGCCATGGCTGATGAAGCTCACGGCGTCATAGCGGGTCATCTCCTGCTCCTGGAGCAGATAGGCCGCGTGGCTTTCGCGCTCATTGAAGATGGCCACGAGCACATTGGCGCCGGTGACTTCGTCGCGCCCTGACTGTTGCACGTGGATAACCGCGCGTTGGATGACGCGCTGGAACCCGGCCGTGGGCTTGGCGTCCTCGGAGTCGCTCGTGATCTGGCCCGCAAGGTCATTGTCGATAAAGGCGATGAGATTCTGGCGCAGGATGCTGAGATCAACATTGCAGGCTCGCATAACCGTGGCCGCGTCCTTGTCGTCGATCAGGGCCAGGAGCAAATGTTCGAGGGTCGCATATTCCTGTTGACGTTCCGTGGCATAGGCGAGGGCCCGGTGCAGTGCTTTCTCGAGGCTCGAGGAGAATGAAGGCACGCGCGCTACTCCTTTTCCATGGTGCATTGCAGTGGATGTTGGTGGCGCCTTGCCAGTTCCATGACCTTTGTCACTTTGGTCTCGGCCACTTCATAGGTGTAGATCCCACAGATCCCGAGGCCGTTCTGATGGACTTCGAGCATGATCCGTGTGGCATCTTCATGACCCTTGCCGAACACGCTTTCGAGAACGTAGACGACGAACTCCATGGGCGTGTAATCGTCATTGAGCAGAATAACCTTATAAAGCGAAGGCTTCTTGGTTTTCGGCTTGGTCCGGGTGATCAGGCCCGTGGACGGTCCGCCTTCGGCGCCATCGTCCTCGTCCCAGCGGTTCTGACCCCGCACCGTCCCCCAGTCCCGGTTCATCTTTGAGACCCCTTTTGCTGTCTCCACCCACGGAGTCATTCAGTCTTCACCCAGGCCGAGCCGATCTCGGATGGGCTTAAAAATCGCGCTGGCCGTCGGCTTGACCGGTTTTGCGGCCTGAACGGTTTTGCGGCCTGATCCCGTTTTGCGCGTCCCAAACGGGTTCCGACATGGGGCCAAGTTGGTTCCACCATACGGCCA
>CAYUYV010000141.1:2146-5278 GCA_964449455.1 uncultured Alphaproteobacteria bacterium
TGGTTCCACCATACGGCCAAGCTGGTTCCACCACACGGTTTGTGACCGCTCCGTTAATCGGCCCTTTGCTTATCTTTACGTAGGAGCGCACCTGCAGCAAACCAAGCTATGCAAACGGTGTGTGTTTCGCGGCCGCACCAATCGGTGGGAATGGTGACCGAGTCAGACCTGCTTTTGCCAGCCCCTTTTGCCAATGTCGCTCCTCTTCCCGGCGTGCCACCGCTTCATGGCCACTGTGAGGCTGGCATCCTGTGATGGGCAGCACAGTCAGCCGTTTCACAAGGGAAAAAACAGCACGGGTGGTGAGAAGCACCACCCCGGCGCGCTGGAACGGCCCTCCCAATCAAGCGAGGAAGGAGGGCCGATTGTCAGGTGTACAGCGCGTCAGGCGGCCTGCTTCTGGCCCGTTGCGCCTTCGGCAGTCTCGAATGGGCCGCGGAACGGCTCCCAGACATGGTGCAGGGTGTCAGCCATAACTTCCCCAACCTTGGAGGACTGGTTGACGCAGCTGTCGAGGGTCGACCGGGCATAGTCGGTCTGCAGGGCCATGTAATCCTCAACGGACTTTGCCGCCATAGTGGCCTTGAAGGTGGTCACCGCTTCGCCGACCGACTGGCGAATGAAGATCAGATTTTCGCTATTGATGGCATAAAGGCCTTTGCGGGCCGCCGCGGCAGACTGCATCCAGGCCTCCATGGCATCCTTGGCCATGGTCGAGTAGGTGCTGTAGGTGTCCATGCTTTTCTCCAATTGATCGCGGATCGAGTCAGCGCCGGAAGCCAATGCCTCAGAGGGCGTTGCAGCGTTTGTGGGTCGGGCCATGCGCAGCTTTGTCACGGGGTTCGCTCCTTTCCTGTACCGGCTCCAGGTCGACACAGCCCAGAATGCTGCATTGCAACATCATACGGGTGACAGGCCTGGAGGGGAGCGGACCATCGATTCCGCCCCATCCATCCGGACTTAAGGGAAGTTCGTTAACCGTGGGGTAACGCGGCCCGCATACCCAAGGGGGCAAGGACATGTGCGTTATGCTTTTTCCCGATAACAGGCAGTAAAATGCTTGTTGCCCTGCCGGTCATAGGGTCGCAAGATGGGTCGGTTACACTCTTGCAGGGGCCGTATAATAAGCAGGCGCAGGATCACAATTGGCATCGCGCACAGGAGGGACTGTGCAGCTCCCGGTCGGATTTGGTACCGTCTGACTCGGATCGTGGTGACAGTATGATGTTCAGATTGCGCTTGGGACAGCGTGTTTGGACGTCGTGGGTAAACGGGTAGGTTGGCATGAGCTTAGGGTGCGGGGCCGGTCAAGTCACCGTAATGGGTCGGTTGTGGCGTCCCGTGAGCCAGGCTCTATTTGCCTTTTTTGTCGCCATTTTGCTGGTCACCGCATCCGCCGCGGTGCCTGGCGGACAGGTCCTTGCCAATTCCAAATATGCCTCCATCGTCATGGATGAATTGACGGGCGAGGTGCTCTATTCCCGTCAAGCTGATCTTCTGCGTCATCCGGCATCCCTAACCAAAGTGATGACGCTCTATTTGCTGTTTGAGGAAATCACTGCCGAACGCATCAAGCTGACCGATGGCTTGAAGGCCTCGAAGCGGGCCGCCGGTCAGCCGCCCTCGAAGCTCGGCATCCGTGCCGGACAGCGCATCAAGGTGAAGGATGCGATCCAGGCTTTGGTCGTCCGCTCAGCCAATGACGTTGCCGTTGTTGTCGCCGAAAGCATCTCCGGCACCGAACGCAAATTTGCCCAGCGCATGAACAAGCGGGCCAAGGAACTGGGGATGAAGAAGACCCGGTTCCGGAATGCCTCTGGCCTGCCCAATCGCAGTCAGGTCACGACGGCCCGCGACATGGCCATTCTGTGTCAGCGGATCCGCAAGGATTTCCCGCAATTCATGGACTATTTCGAACAGACCAAGTTCTCCTGGGGCGGGCGCACCTGGCGAACCCATAACCATGTGCTGAAGTCCTATCGCGGTGCCGATGGCATGAAGACCGGCTACACGCGGGCCTCCGGTTTTAACCTCATGACCAGTGCGGAGCGTCATGGGGTGCGGGTCATCGCCGTGGTCATGGGTGGGCGCACCGCCTCCCGGCGGGACAAAGACATGGCCCGCATTCTCGATCTCAATTACCGCCGCATCGCCGCCAATCCCAAATACAAGTCCCGGCGCCTTGCCAGCCTGCCCATGCCGATGGCGCGCCCGGGTTCGAGCCGGTCTGGCAAAACGACGATGCAGGTCGCGTCCGCCGAAACGCCGCTTCCCTTTCCAGCCCCCATGCCGAGCGATCCAAAGGACCAGAAGAGCGAGGACACGGTGCAGACGGTCCCCATGCCCCTCGCCTTCGCCGCAAACCATTCGGCCACGGAAGACGGGCAATCCGGCAGCACTCTGGTGATCGACGTGCAACCGGCCCCTCGCCTTCGGGACACGTCCAACCCGGCTGAGGATGAAGAGGTTGATGCCATCGGTCGCCAGATCGCCCGTGCGGTCACATTCCCCCTTCCCATACCGGACCGGGATGAGGACGAGAGCGACAGCGCGCTGCGTGAGACAGGGACGCTTGATGCTGAGGGACCCGACACCCTCGATATCGCAGAGGCCGCAATAGACGACGACGATATTGGCAACGACGAAGAGGCCGCGACGGTCATCGCCGCCATCACCAGCGCCGATATGGCGGCCAACACTGTCGCTGAAGAGGGTATTGTCGGCGAAAATGGTGTGATGGGTGAAGGGGATGGACGCCCGAGCGCCCGTTTCGAACGTCTCGCCGAGCTTGCGGCCCTCGCCGCCAGCCGCGGCAGCAGCGCGACCCAGATCGGAATCCAGATCGGGGCCTTTTTGCGCATCTCCACCGCCAAGCGCTATATTGAGAATGCCATGGCCGTGGTGCCCACTGTCCTTAGACGGAACAACGCGGCTATTGTGCAAAGCCAAACCGAAAGCGGCACGATTTTCCGGGCCCGGTTCGGCCCCTTCAGTGCCGAGGATGCCGAAGAAGCCTGCGGCCTCCTTGAGGCAAAGGGCATGGACTGTTTTTCCATCGAAGATGATGGCTGGGACAGCGTCATTCGTCCGCGCTGACATCCTCACCAGCGCTAGAGGCTCACCAGCGCTAGA
>CAYUYV010000141.1:5378-12307 GCA_964449455.1 uncultured Alphaproteobacteria bacterium
CTCACCAGCGCTAGAGGCTCACCAGCGCTAGAAGCTCACCAACGCCAGAATCCAAGGGCACGGGCCCTCGCATGGGCGGCCGTCCGGCACGACCATACCCCCTTCAGACAAACTTCCCCTTCAGGCTCTGGGCCCGTCACGGCGGGGCCGGACGCTTACTATCCAGCCACGCTGCCTCGTGGTCACCGCCGATCAGCCACGCTTGGCCCGGTCCTGCTCATTGGACGATCTGATCATGTTTCGGATGTTGTCCCACTCCTCATCGCCCAGCTTGGCCAGGGAGGAAAAATTGCCGCCGCTGGACAGATGGGAGCCACCATCGATCGCAATGGTCTGACCGGTGAGATAGTCGCAGCCAGGGGCCATGAGGAAGGTTGCCAGATTGGTCAGCTCATGCATTTCGCCAACCCGGCCCATGGGATTGCCCGCAACGGAGGTTTCCGATCCATCCGTAGCCTGACCAGGGCTCAGACGCTCCCAGGCCCCTTTGGTCGGGAAAGGACCGGGCGCGATCGCATTGAGGCGAATGCCATGGGGGGCCCACTCCACGGCCAGGGATTTAGTCATGATATTGACTGCCGCCTTGGACATGGCCGAGGGCACCGTGAAGGGGCCGCCATTCCAGATCCAGGTGGTAAGGATGGAGATGACGCTGCCCCGGTGTCCGCCTTCAATCCAGCGACGCCCGACCCCATTGGTGACATAGAAGGTGCCGTGGAACACGATATTGGCGATGGCATCAAAGCCCCGATGGCTCAAATCCTTGGTGCGGGAGATGAAATTGCCGGCGGCGTTGTTCACAAGCCCGGTCAAAGGCCCACCGACAAAGCACGCCTCCACCATCTCCTCAACCGAGTCCGGCACTCGGATGTCACAGGTCACGGGGATGACGCGCCCGCCATTGGGATGGGCGGCCATCAATTCGCCGGCGGTTTCCTCCAACACGCCGCTGCGCCGACCCGCGATGATCACATCGGCCCCTAGGCGCTGGAAATGGCCGGCCATCACCTGGCCCAAGCCCGTTCCACCGCCGGTGACCAGGATCTTCTGGCCGGTCATAAGCCCGGGATGAAAAACCTCTGCCGTGCTGGCCGGAACAGCTTTCGTCGCCGTCATCTTCCATACCTCCCTGTAATTGGTCCCGTTCGAACCGTGACTCTTTGCCTACCCGAACAAGGCTAGCACAGCCGGATCTCACTGCTGGTGCGGCATGGCACGTCACGGATGGCGGTTGACCGACCTGCAAAATACGAACGTGTGCTTGCCTTCGGATCCCGATTCAACACTTGCTCCACCCATCCACTTGCCGCCATCATCTCAAGGGTATTTTGGGCGGGTGGCCTAAGTCCCCATGGACAAAAATGACCATCCGCGGCACGCCTTTATGCAAATGGGCAAACGCCCTTCGGCACCGAACGACATCGTTAGCCTAACGACAGTGTTAGCCTAACGACATTGTTAGACTGCGGGGCATGAAGAGGGTGACACAATCCGCGCCGGGGCAGACCGTCATAGGAGGCGAAGGTCCGGGTTTGGTGTTGGACGGACAGCGTGCGGTCAGGACTGCATGCGTTTCGCGCTTTGATGCGCATTGCGATATTTAATGCGCATTGCGATAGATGCGTCTCGAACACTGGAGTCACGCAACCCAAGGGAGTCAACTGGTGGCGCTGTTTCCGTGGACCAACCAACAACAACAACGACAGCCGGACGAGCAAATCCCCTATAGCCGGCCGAAGTTCAAGACCAAGCCGGTCCCGGCCAACACCCCTATGAAAGCCACTGAACTGTTCGGCCCGCCACCGGATCGCGTCACGCCGCGGGTCGGACGGGGCACACCCGCGGACAAGGCGCCCGATCCCTTTCTCGGCACTGAACGCATCCCGGCATCGCGCTATACCTCGCCCGATTTTATGGCCCTTGAGTGGAACAGGCTGTGGACAAATGCCTGGCTCATGGCCTGCCGCGAAAGCGATATTGCCAAGCCCGGCACGGTGGTGCCGTTCTATATCGGCCGCGAGACCATCCTGATCACGCGCCAGTGGGACGACAGCATCCGCGCGTTCTACAATATCTGTCAGCACCGGGGCAGCCGTCTTCTGCCCACGGACGGAACCCAAAACGCCCATCAGGTCGCCAGCCTGAAATGCGGTTTTCACAATTGGGAATGGGGGATCGACGGCAGCCTGAAATCCGTGCCCGATCCAGAAACCTTTCCCCAGGGCCTGCCCTGCAATGAGCTGAGCCTCCATGAGGTCCGCTGCGCCAGTTGGGGCGGGTGGGTCTTCGTCTGCCTTGATCCGGAAGTCGAAAGCCTTGAGGACTATCTGGAAAACCTGCCCGAACACCTCAACTGCTATCGGTTCGAAAATCTGGTGCACCAGATTGACCGGACCGTGACCTGGCCGTGCAACTGGAAAACGGCCATGGACATCTTTTGCGAGACGTATCACGTCCAGGCCGTCCATCCCCAGCTTATGGGGTGGACGGAGGATTACCACGTCCAGATCGACACCTATGGCCGGCACAGCCGGATGCTGGTGCCGTTCTACCAACCCTCAACACGCAATCCGGACCAAACCTCACTCAGCCCGGACATCGCCAATCAGCTCAGCAATCTGGGCATCCTGGCGCGGGATTTCGAGGGCCGGCCTGGGGCGGCCCGCCGGGCTCTGCAAAAGGCCAAGCGCGCCATTGAGGACCGGGCGATCCACCTGCCCTATCGGAACCTCAATGATGAGCAGCTCACGGACAACTATCACTACATGATGTTCCCGAACATCTCGATGAACATCTTTGCCGATTATACGCTGATGATGCGGATGCGGCCCCACGAGACCGATCCCAACCAGTGTTATTGCGATGTGCAGATCCTGGTCTATCAGGATCCCGGCAACACCAAGCAGCGACCGGCCCATACGGTTCATGCGGAGGCGGATGTTTCACTGGGTGACGTGATCGACCAGGACGCCGCCCGTCTGCGGGAAGTCCAGGCGGGTCTGCGCAGCGGCAGTTTTCCGGGCTTGTTCCTGGGTGAACAGGAGCGCCGGATCCGCCATTTCCACCATGTGCTCATGGCCTATGTGGATTTCGATCCGGCCTGGGACGATGAGCTGGCCCCGCACGAGGCCCAGTCCAGCCCGGTGCCACCGGCCCCGCAGACCATGCCGCCCCCGCCGGCCGGCCAGCCCAATGGGTCGTTGCAGCCCAGTGGGTCGTTGCAGCCGCCCGCGAGCCAAACACCGCCGCAGGCACATCCGGGAAGCCAGCCCGCACCAGGATCCTATCCGCCGCCACCCCAGAATGGGCAGGCGCACGATCCTCAGACGGGGGAGCCCTATTCGGGCATGCCGGGTCTGACAGGCACGATCCCAGGTGGATTTTTGCCGTCTGAGTCCTGATGGCAAGCCGCTGCGAAGGCAGCGGCTTGTGCCGCATACCGACGCTTTATTGAACTGAGCCCAACATGCTGTCGACCGCGACCGGGTCGTCTTCGTCGACCACGGACACGTCGGCGGGAACTTCATAGTGGGTGTCCGGGCCCCCGTCGCCGATCGTCACGCGCACGGCCTGCTTCAGAAGCGGGGGCATACGGAAGGAAAGCAACAGGCCGTCCTCGGACATGCACCAGCGCGCATTGGCGCCGCCCCGGTTGGACGCCCAAACCTCACAAGCCTGGCCGGCAATTGTCCGGCGCTCGCCCGTCGGCTCACCGCCCAGGGCCCGGCCGAAATCATTGGCAATCTCGGCACCATCGCGCCCCGAAACATAGGTCAGCAAGCCGCCGTCATCGGCATGGCGCACCCGGGTCCCTTCGCGGGTCTCAAGATCGATGGCGACGACCGTGCGAGCCCGGTGAATGACGTGGTGATGCAATGTGGGCAGACTGTCATCACCGGCGGGCTTCAGATCCTGGATTTCAACACGCTCATGGCCATAATCCCGGGCACATTCGACGACGGTGCCGGTTTGCAGGCCGGAAATCCGGTATTCTACGCAATAGGCCTGCAAGGGATGGAACCGCTCCTGCGCCTGAGCCGAAGCGGTGACGCTCCCAAGGGCCGCGGTGAGAAATCCAGCTGCAAGCAAGCAGGCGCGGTTTAGCCCGTTGCCACTGGGGATCCTGTCACTCTTCCACGCGCGATCCAGTGCCATGACACTGTCCCTCCTCGTTCGACACCCCTGCCCTGGCGAATATGCGGCCCCTTCATCCGCGCGCCGCCCGAGCTTTGCGATGGTGCTTGTGCCCTTCGATGTCCCCGCATCCAGTTGGCGGTTGAGTCGTCGCGGCGACAAGGCACTGCAAAAGTTTTAAGCGAATGTAACAAGCTCTGGCCGAGCAATGAGCGTGTAGGAAGACCATCCGATGGCAGAAAAAGGGTCTCACCGACCGGATAAGGGGATTATGGCATCGCCGAGTCTCGTATGGCGAGAAGGCATACCCATCTCCCGTGTGTTTAACGACATATATTTTTCTCCAGATAACGGTCTTGCAGAAACACGTCATGTCTTTCTTGCCGGCACGGATTTGCCAGACGCCTGGAGCGGTCAGCAACGTTTTGTTATCGGCGAAACGGGCTTTGGGACAGGATTGAATTTCCTGGCCACTTGGGCCCTCTGGCGGGACACAGCCCCGCCCGATGCCCGCCTTCATTTTGTCAGTGCGGAGGCCTTTCCGCTCCGCGGCGACACAATTCAACGGGCCCTTCAGACCTTTCCGGCGCTCGCCGGGCTGGCGAGACGGCTCGGTGCGCGGCTGGGAGAACCTCTGCCCGGCATGCACCGCATCCACTTTGACGAAGAGCGTGTGCATCTCACCCTGCTCCATGGGGATGCGGCGCAGATGTTTGCCGCCCTCGACGCGCGCATCGATGCCTGGTTCCTGGACGGATTTTCACCGGCGCATAACGGGTCCATGTGGAGCAAGGCCGTCTTCACTCAGATGGCGCGTCTTTCGGCACCGGGGGCCCGGCTTGCCACATTCACCGTCGCGGGGGCCGTGCGGCGCGGGCTGGCCGAGGTTGGATTTGCCGTAGAGCGGCGCCCGGGCTTTGGTCGCAAGCGCGACATGCTGGTGGGGCGCTACAGCGGTTCGGCACGCACAGTCCCGCAAGACGCCAGGCCACGCCGCGCATTGATCCTTGGCGCCGGCATTGCGGGCGCTTCGCTCGCGGCCGCCTTACGACGCCGCAACATCCGCACCATGATTGCAGATCCGACAGGTGCACCAGCCATGGGGGCATCCGGCAATCCCGCGGGGATCGTTATGCCACGACTGACCATGGACCCAACACCGGCACGCCGGCTGCATATCGCTGCCTTCGTATATGCGCACAGAGCAATTTCTCAGGAGGCATGGATCGGCGGGGCGCCCAGCGGCGTTCTTCAGCTCGCGACGGACGTTCCAGAATGGCTGCGCTTTGGAGCCATGGCGCGGACGGGCATTCTCCCCCGATCCTTGTTGCGGTTTGTGGGCTGCGGGGAAGCGGAAGCGCTCGCCGGCATTCCCCTCGGCCGGCCGGCCCTGTTCCATCCCTCTGGCGGCGCCGTCCACCCCCCCACCTTGGTACGCACACTGATCGGTGACACCGAATTGGTGCGGGCGCGCGTGAGACTTCGAGCGGACGGATCACTTGACGGCCTTCCGGCACACTGCGATGAGGCGCCCGATCTCATCATCGCCGCCATGGGACCGGAGACGGCCCAACTGCCCGGTGGCGAGGCCCTTGGCCTGAGGGCATCGCTGGGGAAAGTGCTGCATTTTGAAGGCCATGATGTTCCGCTTGACCGCGTGGTAACATTCGGATCCTATGCAGCCCCCGGACCGGCGGGCAGTCTGATCGCCGGCTCATCCTACACGCCCATTGACATCACAGCGTTGCCTGATCGGCACGCTGCGGATCCGCAAGCACATGCCCGGATCATGGACATGGTGGCCCGCTTCCTGCCCGGCACGGGTCCGCTTCTGAAAAATCGTTCGGGGACGGAGCGTTCTGCGGTCCGGGCCACAACGCCGGACCATATACCGATCCTCGGTGCCCTGCCCCGTTTTGACCGGCTGACGCCCCTTGCAGATGATTTACGACGCGGCCGGATCAAAGAGGGCGATCTGCCGTCAGACAACTGGCGCCATTTGCATGTTTGTTCAGGTCTGGGCTCCCGCGGCCTTGTCACCGCGCCGCTGCTGGCCGAAGCGTTGGTCTCCCAAATCACCGGCGATCCCATCCCACTGGAGCGGGATCTCATGGAAAGCCTTTGCCCGGCGCGGTTTCATGTCAGAGCCATGCGCCGAGGACAGGTCGGATTGCCGCATTAGCGCATGGCTATACACCGATTTAACGGGTCGCATGAATACCCACCGAAAAAAGGTAACCCGTGCATCCAAACTTATGGACGCCTCTGAGCACCGGTGCTAGCGTGCCGGTCCATCAATTGGAAACACGACGAAAGACAGGAGGGGCCTGGCCGATTTCCCAGCCAATTGCTAGTAGCGGGCTGATATGCACGTGAACAAAGCACCGGCCTGGAAGATAAGCCGTACCCTGATGACCTGTTTTGACCTGTGTCACGGCCTAGACGGCGGGCGGGATCAGTGTGGGAAATCATTCCCGCTCTGACTTTTGTCCTGACCACTGGTGCTGGCCGTCACCAAGACTGACCGCATGCGGCATGGCCCTCTGGCTGTTCCGCTGGCACCGGCCCCACCCGATACCGGCCCCGACGTGTCCACACGGCGGCCAGTGTCAGGCTCGGGTCCGCCCCGTGTCCGAAGGACAAAAGCTGAATCAGACCTGGGGGGGTCGCCCATGGCACTAAAGACAGGGGACTGGGACGGACGCGGTGAAGCGCCCCAACCAGTCCGGCAAAATCAGAACGCTGACCGGTTTGGCACCGAGCGCTTTGGCACCGAGCGCCTTGAAACCGAGCGC
>CAYUYV010000142.1:0-2934 GCA_964449455.1 uncultured Alphaproteobacteria bacterium
CCTTCTTCCCTATGCTGTTCTGGCCCGGGGTGAGCGGCAAATTCATGAGCTATCTTCCCATCACGCTCATCACCGTTCTCTCAGCGGCACTGATCGTGGCTTTGATCTTCCTGCCGGTTCTCGGCTCGGTCTTTGGCAAGGGTCAGGCGGGGGATTCAAAGACGCTGAAGGCCCTCGCGGCATCGGAAACCGGTGATCTGCGGGAGCTGGGCGGTCTGACCGGCGCCTATGTCCGTTTTGTGGCCACCAGCATCCGGCATCCCGGCATCATTATGCTGATCGTCTTCGCGGTGCTCTACATCATCGTGGACCTCTACAGTGTCTTCGGGCGCGGTGTCGAATTCTTCGTGGAGACCGAACCTGACCAGGCCTATGTGCTCGTCAGTGCACGGGGCAATCTCTCCGTGGAGGAGGCGCGCGACCTTGTGGTCGAAGTGGAAGAGATTGTCAGGGAGATCGACGGTATTCGGGCCATGCTCACGACGACCCAGACCGTGGGCTCGGGTGGTGGCGGGCCCGGCTCCGGCAGCGGCGGCGAACTGCCTCCGGATATCATTGGCCAGATCCTCATCGAACTTGCGCCCTGGGAAGAGCGACGGCCCGGCAAGGTCATCCTGCAGGAAGTCCGTGACAGGACAGCCGGCCTTGCGGGGCGGCGTGTTGAAGTGCGCGCCCGCGAAGACGGACCGCCAACGGGCAAGGACATTCAGATCGAGCTGTCATCCGTCAACTATGATGCTCTCCTCGCCAGCACGGCACGCGTCAGCAATTATCTGACCACGGAAGTCGAGGGCATCATCGAGCTTGAGGACACCCGTCCCCTGCCCGGCTTTGAATGGGTCCTGCAGGTGGACCGGGAGCGTGCCGGCCGTTTTGGGGCGGATATCACCACAATCGGCGCAACGGTTCAGCTCGTCACGAACGGCATCTTGATTGACACCTATCGTCCAGACGACGCAGAGGACGAAATCGACATCCGCGCCCGGTTCCCGCAGGAATACCGCACCGTCGACCAGCTTGACACCTTGCGGATCCGGACCAATGACGGCCTCGTGCCCATCAGTAATTTTGTGAAACGGGAGGCTCAGCCTCGGGTGGCCCAGATCGATCGGATCGATGGCCGTCGGATCATGCTGGTGCGCGCCAATGTGGCCGGCGGGGGCGCCCAGACCGCGATCAAGGTCGCGGAGGTGCGCGAATGGCTGGAGACGCAGGCCAATCTTGATCCCCGGGTGCGCTGGCGCTTCCGCGGGGCCGACGAAGAATCCCAGCGCTCGGCCGAATTCCTCAGCGGGGCGATGCTCGCCTCCCTGTTCTTGATGTTCGTCATCCTGCTCACCCAGTTCAACAATTTCTACCACGCCGCCCTGATCCTCTCGACGGTGGTGCTCTCCACCATCGGGGTGCTCGTGGGCATGATGGTCATGGGGCAGACCTTCAGTGTCATTATGACCGGGACAGGGATCGTGGCGCTCGCCGGCATTGTCGTGAACAACAACATCGTTCTCATCGACACTTTCCAGCGCCTTGTGCGGGACGGCTCCGACCTGCGCGAGGCTGTTGTGCGTACGGCGGCTCAGCGCCTGCGCCCCGTTCTGCTCACCACGATCACCACCATGTGCGGCCTTCTGCCGATGATGTTCGCGCTCAATGTGGACTTTTTCGGACGGCAACTGTCGGTAGGCGGACCGGTTGCCGTGTGGTGGGTCCAGCTTGCGACGGCCGTCGTTTTTGGACTGGGCTTCGCGACTGTTCTGACACTGGTGATCACACCGGTCATGCTCGCCGCACCGACCCATATCCTGGATCAGATCCGCGGCCTGATGGGCCGGCTCGATGGCCGCTCCTCACGGGAGACGTGAGGGGCGCAGGCATCAACGAAGCAGCAGCACGGCTGCGAGGAAGGCCAGCATCAGTCCAGAGGCAAGGGCTCCGAACCGGCCGAGCAGCGTCCCATGGGCCGTTAGACCGGCGGCCAGGGCGAAAATCTGACCAAAGACAAAAATTGTCCCGGCCATGTCATTGTCGAAGGGGTCCGCCTGCGAAAGGGCGAGCCCCAACGCCAGGCTTGCCACACTGAAAAGAGCGCTTGCCGCCCCCAGCCACTGGACCAGGGTTGGCATCGACCGGCCAGGCGCTTGCCCCGTTCCGACATCATCATCCGGAATGCCGGCAAAGGCGGACGGCGGATCCAGGGTTTTCAGCAGATCGGCCATGTCCGGCTCGCTCCAGGCGGAACGGGACGCAAGGGTGGCCAGGACCTGATCCCGTAGACCTTCGGTCACCGCCTCGATCTCTCCCCGGTCGGCCCCCGCCTGCTCCATCGCCATCGATACCGCACGCAGATAGTCCGCAAGCTGTGCTTGCGCACCAGAACTGAGCTGTTCCATGGCTTTCACCTGCTCCATATGTCCCTTCCCCATCCATCAACCGCTGCCCCCATCCCTCTAAAGGGAGTCAAGAGCCCCCTTCAGACTGGACCACACTGCGCGCATCTCCCCCAGCCGCTCCCGCCCCGCCGCCGTGAGGGCGTAGTACTGCCGGGGCGGCCCATCCGGCGAGGGGGATTTGTAGCTTGTCAGCAGACCGGCCCGGGTCAGCCGCCCGAGGGCCGGATAAAGGGTGCTTTCCGTAAACGTCAGCGCACCCGTCGCGGCGAGGCGCTGGAGGATGGCATAGCCATAGGCCGGTTCCCGCTCGATGACCGATAAGATCCCGAACTCAACAAAGCCTTTGCGCATCTGGGAAACCCAGCTGTCCGCCATCCATCCGCCTCGTCACCGCCACCCCCCATCGGGGTATGTCGGGCCATATCTTGACTTACCATCGTTATGCGAGGTACAGAACCTCGTATAGCGATGGTCAAGATCGCATGGATTTTGCGCCCCGCCAAGGCTTGTCTCTGTGGGTCACGTCCCGCTTGAGTCACGTCCC
>CAYUYV010000142.1:3034-12111 GCA_964449455.1 uncultured Alphaproteobacteria bacterium
GTCACGTCCCTCTTGGGTCACGCAGGGCTCTGATCAAAGGCAAGACAAGATGATGGTCTCGATACACCCCAAATGCCGCGCCATGGGGCGCGTTGGAAGCCCAATTGCTGCTGTGCTTCTCATGCTGGCAAGCCTCTTCACCGGATCGAATTCCTGTGCTGATGAAGTGCATGCGATGAACACAGCGGAGGGGGTGGTCCTGGTCAGCCTGACCGGCCGCTTGCCCGCAGATGCATCCATTCAGGCCCAAGACGGCCGTCTCGCCTTCACCTATCGCCGCGGCACCTATCCGATCCTGTTTCACCATCGCTCCATGATGACCGGTCTTGAGCGCCTCACAGTGCGCCTGCGCAGCAGCCGCGCGGGACAGATCCTGCTGGCCCTTGAGGATCGGGATGGGGACAAGTTCAACACGACGGTCCGTGTCGAGAAAAATACCTGGCAGGACATTACGCTGAGGCCGGCTGATTTTACGCCGGACAAGGACCATGTTAACCGGAAAGCGCAGATCGATCCGGAGCGGCTGGGCAGCGGTTTTGCCCTTGTGGATGTTTCCTTCTCCCTGCGCGGCACGATGAACACGATTGAGATCGACACCATCACGGTCGATCACGGGGAGCTGCCCGAGCGCACCGGCCCCATGATCGTGACCGGACGGCAGGAGCTGACGGACAATGTGCGTCTGACAGGCCCCATCACCATCGAGTCCGGCGGCGAATTGCGGATTACGGCCGATCGGGTGGCCATCGCCGGTGATGTGACCATCAAGGGCGGCACGCTGGAGATCATCGGCGGCACCCTGCATCTTGTCTCCCGCTTCACCCATGAACGCCATTGGCGCATTGA
This sequence comes from uncultured Alphaproteobacteria bacterium, assembly GCA_964449455.1. GTDB lineage: Bacteria > Pseudomonadota > Alphaproteobacteria > JAJFIK01 > JAJFIK01 > CAYUYV01. Next base: position 3,881 of record CAYUYV010000142.1, read on the forward strand.
GGGCCAGGGACGCGTCAGTGCCCGGAATGCCCATCTAAAGCTCGACCATGGTGTTGAGGTGGAGACCTGGAACCGCGCCCGTTTCGCCCTGATCGAGACCAGGACCAATGGCGTTTTCACGGTGACCGCCCATGATCGGGCGCAGACCCTCCTGCAGGACGCGGAAGGCAGCGGGGAATTTATTCTGTGTGGGACCTGCCCCTTCCGGGCAGAGCGGGCCGATTTCTTTCTGTTGTGGCTTGTTCTGGGGCCCGATTATCGGGGCACATTGGCGCTTCCCGATGGGACTGCGGTCCGGCAATGGTCGCCGGGGCAGGCGTGGGATGTGACCGTGACGGAGTCCTCCAATGTCCTGTGGGGCCTGATCACCGCCCCTGGCGCAGACGCGACCATCAAGAATTCCAAGCTGATAGCCGTCGCCAGCGTCTTTGCCGGGCCGGGCGAGACTCTCGTCCGCGCGATCCACACCGGCCGGCTGCCCGACGGGGGCCTTTTCCAAGTTGGCAATCGAACCTTGCGCTTTCAGGATTCGACCGTGGCCGCCTGGAACGTCTACACCACGATGGGCCATCACCTGGTGCTGGAGGACAGCACCGTTGGTGAGGCCTGGGGCCTTGACGGCACGGGCTCGCTCACCATTCGCCGGTCTACCATTGACGGGTCAGGCGGCACGCTCAGGGCCCGCGGATCCACCCGAATGCGCATCGAGAACAGCCGCGTGGTGCCCCAGGTCATTGCCCAGGACGATGCGCGCATGGACTTTGTGGACAGCACGGTCGAAAACACCATCAGCGCCACGGATCGGGCCATCGTGACCCTGAAGAACACGCCTGTGAGCGGTGCCCTTCAAGCAAGCCCTCCGGCCCGCATCGAACGCCGCTGATCCGGTTTTTCAGGGTACGTTTGCTGGCTTTTGATATCGCATCCTTTGCGCCAAGCGAGCCCCGATCATGCGTACTCGGATCAAGATCTGCTGCATTCTTTCGCCGGATGAGGTGGCGCTCGCTGTCGCCGCGGGCGCCGATGCCGTTGGCCTTGTCGGTCCGATGCCATCGGGGGGCGGGATCCTGCCGGATACGGATATTCAAGCGATCGCGCCCCTTGTGCCGCCAGGCGTCACCTCCGTGCTTCTCACTTCAAGGACACAGGCCCAGGACATCGCGGATCACGTGAGGTCGTGCGGCACCGGCGCTGTCCAGGTCGTCAATCATCTGGGCGGGGAGGCCTGGGCGGACCTCGCGCGCCGCCTCCCGCCCGCCATCAGGCGCATCCAGGTCATCCATATCGAGGAACCGGACGCCTTTAGTGTGGCGCAAGGCGCGGCGCCCCATATCCATGGCTTCCTTCTCGATTCAGGCCGACCCACCCTGGCCGTGCCCGAACTGGGCGGCACCGGCCGGACCCATGACTGGGCGTTGAGCCGAAGCTTCGTGGCTCAGAGCCTTCGTCCCGTCTTCCTGGCCGGCGGTCTGACCCCGGACAATGTGGGCGACGCCATCGCCCAGGTTCGCCCCTTCGGCGTCGATGTCTGCTCCGGCCTGCGCCCGCATGAGACCCTCGATCCGGATCTTCTGCATGGCTTTGTGGAGGCGGTCGCCCGGGCCGATGGCCGGATCACCGCCTGAAGATGCGCGGATCGCGAGCCCTGGCGCCTCCGTGGTCTCGTTTTTGCCCCACCCGTGATGCTTTATGACAGCCTTGTGAGGCGCATTCCAATTCAGGCACCCCTGACCATGACGGCCCTTCCGCGCGATACCGATTTCGTTTTGATGGGGGTTTCCCTCTCCAACAAGATCTTCACGCGCCAGAGGGTGGGCGCCATTTTTGATTGGTGCGATCGACAGCCCCCTTTCGATTTCCTGGTCTGGCTCGGTGATGATCTCGAAGCCATTAATTTCGAAGTGTTCAAGGGCATGGCCCCGTCCGGCGCCCTGTCCCGTGCCCGCAGCCGCGGCCAGGACATCCACGCCATGTTCATGAAGGCGTTCCGGGAAAAACCGAACCGCCATTTCCGGCTCGAACGCGTCGCAACCCATCAGGACATGGTGACGGACCCGGCCTACGCCGATGCTATCGCGCAAGCCGCGGGCACGCTCGACACCCTTTTCAAGGACAATGACGCTTTCCGAGAGGACGTCTTAAGGCAGGTCGCCGCCAATTTCGCCAGCGGCACCAAGAGCACTGACGCGCTCGACACGCCGGTCCTCACCCGTCTGGCCGACTATATATTGGGAGAATTGTCCGTGTTTCTCGGACTCTACAAGGCGCGCGGCGCTCTCGTGGAGATTTATCCGGGGCGCAATCTCTTCGTGAAGGAAAGGCTCATTCGCGGTCATTATGGTTATACGGAAATTTTCCAGGCTGATGGTGAGTATCGCTATATCGATCTATCAGACATGATTGCGCCCCAGCTCTTGGCCTGACTGACATCCGTCTTGCAACCGTCGGTTCGGCGCAGTAATTTTGATAGCAAAGACCGCACACAGACCAGGCTGCTCTTTCTGGTCTCGAAGCACAGGGGCGATTTATGGGGGACATTCTGGGCAGCGCGCCGCTGTTCCCGACCTTGGCCGTGCTGCTGACCGGATTGCTGCTGGTCCAGTATCTGCTGATTGCTGTTGAGGATTTCCGGACGATCTCCAGTGTCGACGACTTCTTCGTCTACCGGCAGCGTCTGACCGTGCGCGGCGTTTTCTCCACATTCTATGCCTCGGGCATGTCGCTTGCGACGGTCTTTATCGCCTTCATGCGTCTGGCGCCCGATCTGGGCGTGGCCCTGATTTGGGCAGTGGCGTTCTATGCCCTTGGTCACCTGCTGCTCTGGGTCATCATTCCACGGATCAAGACGGTCATCGCTGACGGCCAGACCATCCACACCTTTCTTGGGACTCGATATGGTAGCGACACGATCCGCCGCGTGGGTAGCGCGGCGACTGTGATCGGCTTTATTGGCGTGTTCGCGACGGAACTGATCGTCGGCACTTATATCTTTGAAATCCTGTTCGGCGAGGGCAGCAGTTACTGGGCTGCGCTGATCCTCTTCACGGGCATTCTCATCACCTATGCGTTGCTGGGTGGCTTTCGCAGTGTGGTGCGCACGGACATTATCCAGTCCCTGTCGATCCTGTTTGTCACGGCCCTGCTTGTTGTCGTGGCCTTTTCCGAAGGCAGGCAGGACGGTGTGCTGATCCCACCGGACCTTACGGACTCGATGGTCCTCCCGGGCCTGATCTTGCTCAATTTCTTTTTGATCAATGTCTTCTTTCCAGTGGTAGACATGTCCGCTTGGCAGCGGGTGGCGGCGTCTGAGTCGACGCGAACGGCGCGCAATGGCGTCTTTCCGGCAGCCCTTTTCTTCTTCGTGACCTGGTCGCTGATCGTTTTTGCGTCCCTCGCCCTCACCGAATTCGTGCCGGAAACCGAGGACGGTGCGATCATGAGCGCGTTCCAGGCCTTTGCGTCAAACGGCACGCTCCAGACCCTGCTTGCGGCCACGGGGGTCGCGGCCCTGGTCGCCGCCATGATGTCGACGGCGGACACGTTCCTCATCGCCGCCTCCCAGTCTGTGGCCATGGACATCCGTCAAAGCACGGAACAGGAGCCGATGCGCGATGATCGGGCCATTATCAATCTGGCCCGGTCCGATATGCTTCAGATTGCCCTCACCGGTCTTTTCATTTGCCTGGGTCTCAAGACCCTTGGCTTTAATGTGGCAGAGCTGGTTTTTGCCGTATACGGATCCTCACTCGCGCTTTTGCCCACGGTCACGGTGGCGTTGGCCGCCCCGGCCCATTGGGATTTTGCGGTGCTGCGCCGGCCAGCCATTGGCTCAATTCTGGTGGGCATTCTCGGCGGCTGGTCCTATGGCATTCTGGCTGTCCTGGCCAAGGATTTCGCCTGGCTGACCAGTATCGATCCGCTTCCAGGTCCTACAACCGCCTACAACGCGCCGACGGTGGCCGTCCTTTCCTCGATCCTGGTCTTTGTCGTCATGGCGGCGCTTGAGAGCGTCCTGGCCCTGGCCCGGCCACGGCATGAGGGGGGTGGATGACATGTTGTCGTTGTTTCCTTGGATTGTCGGCGCCTTTTGTGCCCCTTGCTTCTTTATCGTCATTCGACTGATCGATGTCACGAATACGCTGCGTTCGGACATTAGCGAAGCGAAGATCTGGAGCGATGATGCCTTTCCCCGTGGCATTGCGGAGATTGAGAAAAACCCGGAATGGCGGTTGCTTGTAAATGCTTATTACAGTGACATCGACCGCATTTACCGTGAGGTGACGCGCTATCTCCTGACCAATATCTTCATTCTTGTCGGGGTGTTAATTATAAGCTTGGTGCTGGAGCAAGGTACGCTCGATGGGGAAACAAAAATACTTGTACAATTGATCTATTGTATGGTTGGCATGACGTGGTTGTTCTTCATGGTTAGTCGTTTTGCCAAGGCACTGCGGTTTAAGAGCAATATCAAAGTCACCATAAACGCCATCAAACAAGACGGGGACTAACAACACTTAACCCAATACTCCATATTTCTCAATTGTCTAAGCCAGCCGGACCAAGATGTGATGGCGGCTCAATCCCCATGTGCGGCCAACTTGTCCAGACTGCACAGGTCCGAAATATCTAAACCGAATTGATCCAATGAACTGTCCCGTCGTCTCCCTTCGACCGGGATGCCCGCCCGAAAGTCTCGGCTGTCGGAGTATCCCATGAATCCTGCACTCGTTCCTCTGGCTATGTGCCTGTTGGGCGTTGCTATTGGCTCTCTGCTCGATGCTAGTGTGAAGCTGCTCAATGCCACCACTGGATTGTCCGTACTTGCCATTTTATTTTGGCGCTTCCTCATTTCAGGCATCCTGATCGGCACGGCGTTCCGGATATCGGGACAACCGGGCCTGAGCCCACGGGTCTTGGGCTTTCATGCCTTGAGGGGCCTTGTCCATACCACCATGGCCACGCTCTTTTTCTACGGCATCACAAAGATCCCGCTGGCCGAAGCGACCACCCTTGGCTTCACGGCCGTGCTGATGGCCGGACCGCTCGAACATCTTTTTCTCGGCCAACCGCTGCGTCCGGTCGCGGTCTGGGCGGCCCTCATCGGCTTTGGGGGTGTCTTGATCATCGCGTTCGGCGGCGAGCCCGCTGCGGCAGACACAGGCGACGTCCTGATCGGGCGACTGTCCTGCCTTGCCTCGGCATTTCTCTATGCACTATCGCTCATTATGCTGAGGGCACGGGCCAAGGCGGATGGCACTTTTGCCATTGCCATGCTGTCCAACATTATTCCGGCCTGCTGGCTGGCCATTCCCGCCTTGACCCTGACAGAGATTCCATCATGGGCGGACTTTCCGGCCCTCGCCGCCATATCCGCAATCGGTTCGGCGGTCTGGGTGTTGATGACCATGGCCTATGCCCGCGCACCGGCACAGCGCCTGGCCCCTCTCGAATACTCATCACTTCTGTGGAGCGCTTTGTTCGGTTGGCTGATCTTCAGTGAGCAGCCCGGCCCCACCCTATGGCTGGGAGCCGGACTCATTATTGCAGCGTGTCTTCTCACTGTCCTGCCGGACCGGCGCAGTACGCCGCCACCGCCGTCCATGCCAGTCGGCTGCGCGTGAAGGCCTGTCAGGCTCCGGAGAGATCCATCCAACTGCCGTGGAAACCCTGCGGTACGCGGCGCGGCAGACTCACCCGGGCGACGGGCGGCCGGTTCAGGCTTTGGGCATCCATGATCACAAAATCACTTGTCCCCGTCCGCCCGGAATAGACAAAGCCCATAAGCCAACCGGCGTCATCTTCCGTACTGCCCACTTCGGGCACGAAGACGAACTCGCTCATGATCGCATCGGGCCCAAAATCCTGAACGGCCTTCATGCCCGTCTGAAGATCATATTTGATCAGGGCATTGAATTCCCCACCCTTCGCCGGATCCGCGCCAGCAGAATAGATGTACCGATGGGCCCGCCCACCAAGACGATCATCAACCCGCAGGAACTCGATAATGTGATCGTCAAGGGGCTGTTCGGACACGGTGCCCGTTGCCGGATCGATCCGCCACCGGTGCAAGGTGGCCTGGCTGAAGGTGGAGGAGTTCTTGCGCCACAGGTCCGGATAACGCGCCACGTCGATGACAATCCCCCCGGCCTCGTCGTCAAAAGCATTGGCCACGTGGAACACATAGCAGGGATCGATGTCATACCAGCGGACCTGATCCGCCGTGCCGCCCCGCGGCATCACGCCAAGGCGCGCGCCATGGTCGTCATTCCATTTGAATGGCATTGTGCCCTGAAAGGCCTGCTCCCCGTCGAACATGACCGGTAGATCCATGAAAACGACATACCGCTCACTGACGGCAAAGTCGTGCATCATGGTTGGTCCCTTCACGGGGACGGGAAAGGAGTCCAGCAGCGCCCCATCGGCGCTGACCCGGTGGTAGACAAGGAACGGGTCGGCAAAGCTGTAGCCGAAGGCATGCATCTCGCCTGTCCGTGGACAGATCTTCGGATGGGCCGTGAACGCATGTTTCAGCTTGCCCCCGAAATCGTGGATGCCCGCCGTCTCCAGCTCTGGTGTGATCCGCGTGGGAAAGCTCGATTCCACGAGGGCATAGAGCGCCCCCCCATGGGGCACAATATGGGTGTTGGCGGCCGCCACGGTGTGGTCGATCGTGAAATCCGGACGCACAAGCGGATCACCGTCGAGCTGGCGGGTTTTCACATAGCGGTTGCGATACCACAGGGCCTTGCCGCCTTTCAGACGTACCCCATGGAGCATCCCATCGCCCAGAAACCAATGCACGGATGTGCCCGTATGGGGATTGGGACCGTTGCGCACATAGAGCCCGTCCAGGGATGGCGGGATGGTGCCTTCGACCGCGAGATCCGTGAGATCGGCCTCGTCGGAAACCGGAGCGTAATTGCCCTTGAGGTGGAAATTTCGATCGGTAAACGGTCCCACTGACGGGGTGTCGGAATCGCGCAGAGCCATGTCGTGATCGTCCATGGGACGCCTCCCTGTGATGCATCGCGAGAACGAGCATAGCGCAGCGGAGACGGCATTGCGGCAATTCTGTCGCCACCCTAAACTTGCGTATGCACATTTTTCCTTGGGAGATGGGGATGATACCGGATTTCAGCACGGTTGTGGGCGGATTGGCGGGCGCGGACACGCTCTGGCAAGGCCATGTCCCCGAAAGCTGGCGGCAAGGGCGCACCGCCTTTGGCGGCATTGTTGCGGCCCTCGCCTTGCGGGCAGCCCGCTCGGCTTTCCCGCAAGAGCCCCCTCTACGGTCGGCCCAAGTGTCCTTCATCGGCCCCGTTGCGGGAGATGCCACATTCCAGTGCACGCGGCTGCGCAAGGGACGCTCGGCGACCTTTGTTCAGGTCTCGGTGTCTGCTGACGGGGCAAGTGCGGCGGAATGTGTGTTCTGCTTCGGCGCCGCCCGGCCCTCTGCCCTCTCCTTCGCCGCGCCAGGCCCGGCCGATGGCCTCGCCCCTGAGGACACACAGTCCTTTTTTGCCAATTCCCCGCGCCGACCGACCTTTGCCCAACCCCGCATTCCCCGGATGACTTTCCGATTTCGTGCCTCCAAGCGCCGATTCATGCCATGATATCAATGGCTTGAGGCGGATGTGCGAGGCGTTTCATGGATGGCATGGCGGGTGAAGATGATCGGGGTGCCTTGCGGGTTGGGTTCGACCGCCGTTTGAAGCTGGAATTTCACGGCTCCCGCCTCACCTCCGATGCCGGTCTGCTGGCCTTTCGGGAATTGGATGAGGCGCTCGGCCTGACGGATCTGGCGGGGGACGCACTCACCGACAGCCGCACCGGCAGGAATGGCCGCCACAGCCTGGTGGCGCTATTGCGTCAGTCCGTCTTCGGACGGCTTGCCGGATATGAGGATGTGAACGACGCTGACCGTTTGGGTCAGGACCCCGCCATGCGCTGGATCGTCGGCGGCAAGGCCGTGGTTCGGCAGGCTGCGTCCGCCTCACAAATGGGACGGTTCGAGACCGATCTTCTGGCCAGTGCCGATAATCTCGCCGCGCTTCAGGATCTTTCGGGCCGGTGGATCGATGCGGTCCATGCCCGCCGCCCCGTGAACGCCATCGTGCTCGACATGGATTCGAGCGTCAGTCCCACCCACGGCGACCAGGAAGGCAGCGCCTACAATGGCCATTTCGGCTGCACCTGTTATCATCCGCTGTTCGTGTTCAATCAGTTCGGCG
>CAYUYV010000143.1:0-2245 GCA_964449455.1 uncultured Alphaproteobacteria bacterium
TCGGGCCAGCCCAGGGTGGAAAACGGCCACAGGGCGGAGGAGAACCAGGTGTCGAGCACATCCTCATCCCGGGTCAGCGTGACACCGGCGCCGAACTTGGCTTCGGCCTCGGCGCGGGCCTCGTCTTCGCTTTCGGCGACAAAGATGCTGCCCTCAGGCCCGTACCAGGCCGGGATCTGATGGCCCCACCAGAGCTGGCGGGAAATGCACCAGGGCTGGATGTTCCGCATCCATTCGTAATAGGTCTTCTCCCACGTCTTCGGTACAAAGACGGTCTCACCATCCTCGACGGCCTTAATGGCCGGCTGTGCCAAAGTCTTGGCGTCCACATACCATTGGTCCGTGAGCCATGGTTCGATGACCACATCGGACCGGTCACCATGGGGCACCGCATGGGTGTGATCTTCGATCTCGGCCAGAAGACCAAGCTCTTCGAGGTCGGCGACAACCTTTTTGCGCGCCTCAAACCGCTCCAGGCCACGATAGACCTCAGGCACCGCCTCATTGAGATGGGCCTGGGCATCGAGAATGTTGATCATCTCCAGATCATGGCGCTTGCCGACCTCGAAATCGTTGAAGTCATGGGCCGGGGTGATCTTGACCGCCCCAGAGCCCTGCTCCGGATCCGCATAGGCATCGCCAACAATCGGGATCTTCCGGCCAACGAGCGGCAGGACCACATGCTTGCCGATAAGGTGCTGATAGCGCTCATCGTCAGGATGAACAGCCACGGCCGTGTCGCCCAGCATGGTTTCGGGACGGGTCGTTGCCACCGTAATGGTCTCGCCCGTGTCCCCTTCAAGCGGATAGCGGAAATGCCAGAGATGGCCCTTCACCTCTTTCATAACGACTTCGATGTCCGAGACAGCCGTCTGGAAACGCGGATCCCAATTGACAAGACGCTTGTCCCGGTAGATCAGGCCTTCTCGGTGGAGCTGGACAAAGACTTTCAGCACGGCGCGCGAAAGGCCCTCATCCATGGTGAAGCGCTCGCGGCTCCAATCGCAGGAGGCGCCCAGACGGCGCAATTGCGACGTGATCGTGCCGCCGCTTTCCGCCTTCCATTCCCAGATCCGGCGAACAAACGCTTCCCGGCCCATGGAGCGCCGATCCGTGCGGTTTTCCGCCTGAAGCTGACGCTCCACGACCATTTGGGTCGCGATCCCTGCGTGATCCGTGCCCACCTGCCACAGGACATCCCGGCCGCGCATGCGCTCAAAGCGGACCAAGACATCCTGGAGGGTGTTGTTGAGGGCGTGACCGATATGGAGGGAGCCCGTCACATTGGGCGGCGGAATAACAATGCAATAGGGGTCCGCATCCGGCCGGGTGCCGGCCTGGAAGGCCCCGGTCTCTTCCCATTTCTTGTAAAGGCGCGGTTCGGCTTCGGCGGGCCTGAAAGTTTTGTCGAGCATGGAAAAACATCACGGCGTGTTGGGGGCATCCGGCGGCCCCGTGAACGAAACAAAGCGGACGGTCAAACGGGGCGCATGGGACCGCGAGGGCCTCTCGGCCTGCCTTCCCCCCTTTGAGCTGTGATCCCTATTGATAGTGGAAGCCCCGGCGCACGCAAACAGGGGCCTGGGACGCGGCGCGCGCAGAACACAAAAAAACCGGGCCGCGATGTCCGCGGCCCGGCCGGTCTATCGGCTCTCCAGGCCAGGCCGGCCTGGAGAGAAAAATCGAAAGGGGTCGGATCAGCGGCGGCTGCGGTCAGAAATGCGCCGTACTTCCCGATCGACCAGATCCTCAACAATGTCGCCGAGATTGTCGTCCAGCCACTCCTTGAGCATCGGACGCATCATGTCCTCGACCATGGTTTCCAGCGTGCGGCTGCCGGAAGGCTCACGGCTGACGGCAACATTGCGGCCCAGGGACTGGAACGCCGTTGCAGCGTTGGATTCAACGTCGCCGCTGACCAGGGCGTTGGGTTCATCTTCAGCGTCCTGGTCGCGATCGACGACCATAACGTCGGACCCGCCGAAGATGTCCTCGTCAGCGCGCATTTCTTCCGTGTGGGCCGGAGCGATAGACGGCTCAGGCATCGGTTGATGCAGAGCAGGCGCTTCTTCGTGGTGCTGATGGGCCGGAGCAGCTTCCATTTCCGGAAGGGCCTGGGCCTGGGTCAGCTCCAGAACGTCAGCGGAGGTCTGGGCGGCCCCATTGGTGAGCGGTGCGGCTTGAGCCATCACCGGCTCTTCGACCGGGGTCGGCTGAACCGGCGCCGGAGCGGGGGCCGCAGCGG